>DATGJA010000240.1:0-4921 GCA_035295445.1 Polyangiaceae bacterium
CCCAGGTGGGGCGTAGCTGCACGAACCCTCCCATCCGCTGCTCGATGCCCGCGCGGCACAGGCCGGCGCGCCGATGGTCCGGGAACGCCCATTCTAGCGTACGCGGCCGACCAGAGAGTTGGTACGCCGCTCGCTTCGAACGCCCCGTTGTTGAATGAACACGCAAGTAACAGCAAGGTGGTCCATTCCAGAACCCGGCGACGTGATCGCGGGCAAATACCTCGTCGAGAGTGAGTGCGGGCGAGACGCGCTCGCCGTCGTCCTCGCCGCAACTCACCGGGAGCTCAAGCGCCGCGTCGCGATCAAGCTGATGCGTCCGGAGTGGTCGGGACGGAAGGAGGCTCTCGACCGATTTCTACGCGAAGGCTACGCGCCGGCGCGCGCTTGCAGCGAGCACGCGGTGCGCGTATTCGAGGTGGACCGGCTGGCAAGTGGCGCTCCCTACGTCGTCTTCGAGTGTCTCGAGGGGGACGACCTGAGGCACGTCGTGCAAGCCCACGGCCCACTTCCGGTTCCCGTCGCCGTCGACTGGGCGCTGCAGGTCGCGCACGCCCTGGCGAACGCCCACGCCCGAGGAGTCGTACATCGCGACATCAAGCCCTCGAACCTGGTCTTGACGACGGATGCCCATGGCACCTGCTGCATCAAGTTGGTCGATTTCGGTTCGGCCAAGATCGCGGGGATGGATTCGGTGGGTCCGGCGCCGACGGCCGCGCAGATGTGCATAGGGTCCCCGGAATTCATGGCGCCGGAGCAACTGCGCGCAGGAGACACCGATCAACGAGTCGACATCTGGGCACTGGGCGCGGTCCTGCACTACCTGCTGACCGGTGACGTCCCGTTTCGCGCTCGAAGTACTTCGGGGCTGATTGCGGCGATTCTCACCCAGCCCCCCCCCAGTGTCTCATCGTCGCGGAACGACGTACCCGCGCGGTTGGAGAGCGCCATTCTTCGCTGCCTCGACAAGAATCCGGATTTGCGTTTCCAGAGTATGGCGGAGCTGGTGAAGGGCCTCATGCCGACGAGGACGGAGATCGAGGCGCCACCCGATGCCGTGTTCCCCGCGCCCGCTGGCGTCGATAGGCACACGGACTCAGCAGAATTGGATAGGTCATTCTTCGAGGAGCCGCTGATGATCGCGAGATCGGACTCGACATCCCCGGGCGGCACGGAGGACGGCCCGTCTTCGGGGGCGCCTCCGTTCTGGTTTCCGGCGACGAGCGGGACGATCGTCCCCGCGCTCCTGGCGCTGGGAGTCTTGGGTGGCCTCGCGTTCTCCGGCGCTTACTACGTCGTTCACCGCCACGATGCGCAACGGCTGGCTGAGTTGCGGGCGACGGCCGTGTCGGCTCCGGTGCAGCCACCGCCGGTTGCGTCGGCGGCGCCCCCTCCGGTCACGCCCCCCGCGATCCCGCAGCCCGACCCGCTCGCGTCGGGGAAGGCGGCGGGAGCCGCAGCCCCGGCGACGACAATGACGACGGAGCCCCCACGAAAGACGCGGCCCTCGCGGCCCTGGCGGCCTCCTACGCGCGCGGCCTCTTCCGCGCCGTCTCTGGCGCGCCCTTCCGTCGAAGAGCCGCCGCGCGTGCCCGACGTGCCCGACGACGACAACCCGTACGGGGAGTCGCCATCCGGTGAAGAGTCGCCTCCGTGATTGATCAGCAGTCCGAGCCCGCTATCGGGTAGTAACCCCAACCGCGCGTCCGGCGCCGCCGCCTTCATCTCCGCCACGTCGGAATCGAGCCAAAGAGACCGCGGTCTTGTCACACGGGGTTCCCCTCGTGACAGTACGAACGAGCTGAACGGACTTCTCGCTCCGCGGGTCGCGCTACGCCGGGCGGCCTGAACGACGCCGATCCACCGACAATGGTGAGTTTGAACGATTCGGACTTGAACCACAGGGCCCTCCTCACTTTGGGGTGTGCCCCTCCCCACTTTCCTCCCCACTCGGGCGTCACAGCCGGAACGCTCAGGTAACGCCCGGAAACGGTAACTGCTCGAAACTACACGATCGCGAAACGTGGGGAAGCGAGCTGAAACGCCCTCTCTTCCTCTTGCCAAGGTGGACGTCGAGGGTTCAAGTCCCTTCTCCCGCTCGAAGAAAAGCTAGGGCTCTTCGGGCTCGTCTCACTCGGTGGTGGGCGTGCCGTGCAAGTCGGCTCAGGCACACGCGTTTAGGAGTCGGAGTCGATAGTTTCGGAAGGATCGGTAACCGAAAGCTCTGCGTTTGACGAGCTTTGCCTTGAGGTTGAAGCCCTCGGTGATGCCGGTGTCGAAGTAGGCGAGGACCTCGTTGCGCCAGTGGCGCAGAGTTCGCGCGAGGGTCGCCGGCTCGGGTAAGTCGCTGGCGTCGCAGCGCTCGAGGAGGCGGTCGAGGGCTCGCGAAGCGCGCGGGACACCGCGGGTGCGGTAAAGGGCATGCAGGGCCTCCTTGGCCAGGTAGACCTCGCGCAGAGCGGGGTATTTTGCCGGGAAGCGCTGCACGTCGAGCCGCTGCCAGAAGTCGAGCGAGTGGCCGTTGCGCAGGCCCGCCCTTGCTCAGTGTTCTTGTACGTCAACGGCGCCGTCCGGCCCGTAGATGTCGAAGATCACGCGGGCCTGGAGCCTCGCGACGCGGGCAACGACTTTCGGCGACAAATCCAGCTCTCCACTCCACCTATTCAAGAACAGCCCGAACCTGAGTTGCACGTCATAGCGATTGGCGAGGTCGCTCCAGATGTGTTCATCGATGGGAAGTCGATCGAGTAGCGCGAACGTCCTCGGCCGGTACGACCTGCTGCAAGCAGCGGAAGTACTCGGTCGCGCGATCCATTCCCGGGCATTATGCGTCGACGTCGAGCAGCGGCGTCTCAAGTTTGTGGACGGAGCGATGTGTTGAGACCCGCAAGCTCTGGGTCTAGTACCGCTCCGACGAGGAGCCTCGTCAAGCTCGTCGGCGCGACGGGAATCCCGACTCCGCTGCAGCGATGGGCATGGTCATGTCCACGGCTGGCTTGCCGCCACACGGTTCCATGTGCCGCTATTGTGGCGTGAGCGGGAGGAACTAAACCTGGATTTCGCTCCATCCCAGCCTCGAGCGGCATGAGGGCGTGAGCGAGGGTAGCGCTGGGAGGGCTTGAAACATCGCGCGGCGTGTCCATTCCTGGTCACTCTCACATGCCCAAGACGACGAGCACGCCGCGCACCCGCAAGGTGCGACGAAGAAGCGCCGGAGGCAAGCCCTCTCGGGGCTGGGAGTTGCAACGGGAAGGACGCAAGGTTCGGCGGGCAGACGTCCGCAAGCTGCATATCGGTGAGCTGGCTCGACACCGACGCGCGCAACCCGGTGCGCGGCCTGTTGCTGTCGATCTTCAGTTGGATCGCGGAGCAAGAACGCCTTCGCCGGAGTGAGAGGACGCGGGCCGCACCACCGTCGAGCGCCAGTCCGAACGCGAGTTGGTCGTGACGCGCACGTTCAATGGCCCGGCCCGCATCATCTTCGACGCGTGGACGAAGCCCGAACTGCTCAAGCGCTGGTGGGCTCCCAAGTCGCTGGGCGTCACTCTCTTCAGCTGCGACGCCGACGTCCGCGTGGGCGGCAGCTACCGCTTCGTCTTCGGGCGGGATCCGAAGCAGCCCATGGCCTTCTCGGGCATCTACAAAGAGGTGACGCCGTTCTCGCGACTCGTCTGGACGCAGCTCTTCGAGCAGATGCCCCGCTGCGGGCGAGGCCACCATGACTGCGACGCTCGAGGAAAAGGACGGCAAGACCCGCATGGTCGTCCACCAATTCTACGCGTCGAAGGAGTCTGTCGACGGTGCGATCGCCTCGGGGATGGAGAAGGGCATGCGCGAGACGTACGAGCAGCTGGAGACGCTCGTCGCGTCCGTCAGCTGATGGTTCGCCTCGGGCGGCCTCGGCGAGTGCTGAGGGCCGCCCCCGTGCTCCTGAGGCGGGGAGTAAATGATTCGTCTGAGAGAACTTGTGCTGAGGGGCTCTTTAGGCCCGTGGCGCCCGCGGTTCGGACCACGAACCGCTCGGTTGTCAGACGTCGCACTTGCGCTGTCCTCCGGCGCCAAGGGACTGCGGAGCTGCGTCGAACGCGCGGGCCGCCCGGACCCAGCGCGCGTGTCGCTCCGTGGCACGGAGTGGCCCACCCGCGCCGCTGCGCGGGCTCCCGCCTCGGCCCTCCGTAGGATCCCATGAGCGCCGACATTCTTCTTGTCGCCGCGCGCTGCACGCGAAGGCCGCGACCGGACCCTCAAGGGACGCCCTTGCGGCACGTGCGATGCTTCGCTCGGGCGTTCATGGACAGGGCAAGAACTCTTCTCGTGCTCGCGCCGATGCTCGCCGGGTGCAGCTCAGCCAGCGCGACGTCGAAGGACGCAGGGGTCATATCACCTTCGGGCAGCACGTCTCAGAGCGCCGTTGCTTGCTCGCAAGACGCAGGCCTCGACGGCATCTATTCGACGAGCTCGAACGACTCGCGTTGCCCGGCGCAATGGGCCGACCTCACGAGCGTCGGTATCCCGAACCAGTGCACCCAAGACGGGTTGATCTGCGTCTACGCCGAGGGGCAGGCAGAGTGCGCGCCCGACGGTTCCGTCCTCAAGTGGTGGCAGAACGGGGCCGGGCAAGGTTGCGGCGAGTACCCGCCTGTTCTTTGCTCGCCGTGCTCCGTTCCCGGCAACATCTGCGAGTACATCAAGGGGCTGCCGGGGCTCGTGAGCAACTTCGTGGCGACGGTTTGCTGCAACGGAAATACGAAGCAGTGGGAGGTCGAGCCCAACAACGCCGGCTGCCCGAACGGCAACGTGTGCGGGACGATCCGCGCCTCCGACTACGACCAGAGCTGCTCGACCGCCGCCGATTGCACGGGCGTCACGCAGGGCGACCTTTGCACCATCGGATGCACCGATTGCGTGAATGGCGCCATCAACG
>DATGJA010000241.1:0-11382 GCA_035295445.1 Polyangiaceae bacterium
CGGCATGCACGGCACCCAGATGGGCTTGGCCGCCGGGCCCGACGGCTCGGACCGGCCGGCCGCGGACTCGGTGGTGACCGGCTTCGGCAAGGTCGAAGGTCGGCTCGTTTGCGCGGCGGCGTACGACTTCACCGTGAAGGGAGGGACCATCGGCCAGACCGGCGAGGAAAAGGTCACTCGCCTGCGCGGCATGGCGCTGAAGGGGCGGTGGCCGATCGTCTGGCTCGTCGACTCGGGCGGTGCGCGAATCGATCCCGGCTCGAACCACCCCGACATGATTTCGCTCTTCGCCGGCTCCGGGCACCTGTTCCGAGAGCAGGTCGTCATGAGCGGCGTCGTCCCGCAGGTCGCGGCGATGCTTGGACCCGGGGCGGCCGGGACGGCGTATATCCCGGGCCTCGCCGACTACGTGCCGATGGTCAAAGGAATCGGCAGCCTCGCGCTCGGAGGCCCGCCGCTCGTGAAGGCGGTGACCGGGCAAGAGATCAACGAGCAGGACCTCGGCGGCTCCAAGATCCATAGTGAAGTGAGCGGCGTCGGAGACGGCGAGTTCGACGACGACGCCGCGTGCGTCGCGGCGGTCAAGGCCTACCTCTCGTATCTTCCGTCCTCGTGCGACGAGCCCCCCCCCCAGGTCCCGTGCGACGATCCAATCGCCCGACGGGAGGAGTCGTTGCTCGACCTCCTGCCCGAGTCGACCCGCAAGCCATACGACATGTACAAGCTGCTTCGGGCGGTCGTCGACTACGGGCGCCTCTTCGACATCAAGCCCCGCTTCGCGAAGAGCATCATCACCGCCTTGGCGAGGATCGGCGGCAAGAGCGTGGGGATCGTAGCCAACCAGCCGATGTACCTCGGTGGGATCCTGGACAACGACTCGGCGGACAAGGCGGCGCACTTCGTCCAGATCTGCGACGCGTTCAACGTACCGCTCGTGTTCTTTCAAGACGTCCCAGGCTTCATGGTCGGCTCGAAGGTGGAGCACGCGGGGATCATTCGCCACGGCGCGAAGATGCTGCACGTGATGAGCGCGGCGACCGTGCCGAAGCTCACGGTGGTCGTCCGAAAGGCGTACGGTGCGGGCTACTACGTCATGTGCGGTCGCGCGTACGAGCCCGACCTCATCGTCAGCTGGCCCACCGGCGAGATCAGCGTGATGGGCGCGGAGGGGATGGTCGGCATCGCCGCCAAGAAGCTGTTCGGCGACGCGGAGCCGCCGGCGGAGGTCCGCAAAGGCATCGTCGAGGCGATCCAGAAGAGCATCGACGTCTACAAGGTCGCAGGCTGGGGACTCGTCGACGACGTGATCGATCCTCGCGACACCCGCCGGGTGCTCGCGATGGGCCTCGAGCTTGCCGCCCGCAAGCGGATCGAGCGCCCCGCGCGCAAACGGGGCGTCATGCCGGTCTGACCCGGAATCGGTGGGGGTGCTCGGGGGAAGCGGAGATCGCTCCCCTCGAACAGGACTTAGTCGATCTTGCAGTACGACGGGAAGCCCGCGGGAAGCGCGCTGGCGTAGGGGTCGGGTTTGACGCCGAAGGGGTGGTCCTGGAAGAACTTGAACGCGACGGGTTTGAGGCCGGGCGCTCGTTTGCCGAAGAAGTCGAGGTGGCTGCCGCCGTCGTTGCAGTCGATCGAGAAGCCGCCCCCCATCTTGATCGACATTTCCCAGCTCACGCTCGCGTTGGCAAAGTCCACGATGAGATTGTCCGAGCCCGGTGCCCCGTGGGCGGCGATGGCGGGCGCCAGGTTCATCGAATCCTGCATGGGCGCTTGATTGATGAGCGCCGAGCCGCCCGAATAGCTGATGACGCTCGCGATGTATCCCGATCGCGCGTACCACATCCACACGGTCTGCAGGCCGCCGGCGCTGTATCCGGCGGTGTGAATGTGCGTTGGGTCCGCGTGATTGTTCTGAATGGCGCAAGCGACGGCCTGGTCCGCGAATGCGCCGTCGCTCGTGTACCAGACGGCGTCACCGGTATTGCCGTTGGTCGCTCCTGTCCGCGTATTGGCGTTGAATCCGACGATGATGCCGCCGGCCGCCGCGACCGCGTTGGTGTCGAAGGCAATCGGGATCTCGCCCGCAGGGCTGCTGGCCGTGCCGTGCCAGTAGATGATGACGGGACCTCCCCCCTGCGCCCCCATCCAAATCTGAGCTTGGATGGATCCGCTCCCCGCGGTGATCGTTGCCGTCCCCCCGTTGGTGAACATGGGGCACGTTCCCATGACCTTGGGCAGGTCGGGCGGCATGCTCCCGTTCGGGGACGGACCGCTCGGCGACCCCGTGCTCGAGCCGGCCGACGCGGTCGGCGTCGGGGACGGTGATCCGGTCGAGGTGCCGGGGGCGCGCCCGGAGCTGGGCGCGCCGGGCGATCCCGTGCTCGTCCCGTCCCCGCTCGCCTGGCCGCTCGCCTGCGCCTGGTCGTTGCCCGATCCGTGGCTCGACCCGCCGCTACCGCCGTGACCCGAACCGGAAGCCGCGCCCGTGCCGCCGCTGCCGTTCTCGAGGCTGGCTGCGGTGGGCGATACTCCGGTCGCGCAAGCCAGGGTAGCTCCGAGGCCAACGGCCGCGGCGCCAATCGTCATCGCGCGGCACACCGTCACCTCAAGATGCCGCTGCATTCGCGACCTCCCATGGAGGCAGGCGGCTCCGACCGCTGCCAACGCCACGTCAGTAAAGCGCTTCATCGACCGTGCGCAACGCGGAAGTCGCTCGTTGTGGCGAATTCGTCTCGAAGACAAAGTTGCACTTCCCCGGGGGCTCAGAAGAGATACTCCAGATTCTCACTCACTACGCATTGTGGGCCATGGGGCCCGTTCAGAATGTGGTTCCGATGTTTCCGACGGAGATGCTCGGGCCGAAGATGATCGCCTGTTCGCTCGACTTCTCCCCGCCGCTGCCCGTGATTCGTTCCTCGAACCAACCATGCAAGTTGATGGACGCCTGCGTGGGCGAGCCGGCGGCGGCGATCGGGATGCTCAACCCGAGGCCCAGCACGGTGCCCACCTGCGTCAGCGAGCCACCCGTCGACTGCTCCGGGAGGCCAAACGCCATGATGCCCGCCTCGAGCCCGAGAAGCCCTTCGTGGCCCTCGGAGTCGAGCCAGGTCAAGCGCGAGAGGATGGCCAGGCTGAGCGAGAGTACGCCGCTCGTCGATGGGGTGCCAAAGCGGTACAGGCCCGTCGGTATCGCCGTCGTCGCGTACAGCCGGGCGCGTCCGGTTCCGAACACGATGCTCCACTGCGCCGCCGGCGCCGTCGGGATCTCCAGGGCGCCGAGGTAGTGGGCCTCGTCGGCGACGACCGACAGCCGGACAACCACTCGATCGTAGGGTGCAGTGACGCCGGTGAGCCAGGCGATGCGCGGCTCCTGCCCCGACCGCATGATGATCGTCTGGGTCACGTGGGAGCGTGCCGTGCCGTCGAGCTTGTCGACTTCGACTTCGAGGGAGAGCTTCTGCGTGCCGTATTCCGGCGACAGCTGGTCGCGGTGAAAGACGAGGCGGCAACCCTCACGCACGGAGAAGGACATGTGAGGCACCCGGCCGGGAGCCACGCGCTGCGACACGCCGTCGTGGTCCGTGCAGATCAGCTCGACGAGCGGGTGCGGCGACAGCGCCGACACACCAAAAGGCGCGGGGATGCTCGCCTCCTTCACGCTTCGGTGAAGAGCGTCGGGCAGGACCGCCAGATTGACCTTGTCGAGCGGTGCCGGCAGCTTCGGGACGCGGTACCCCAGCATGAGGGTCACCGCGCCGGCCGCGTCGACGTCTCCTTGGACGTACGAGACGCCGTCCTCGACCTGCGCCTCGTAGACGTTCTCGATCGACAGGACGACGAACTCCGCGCCGTCGACCCGCGGGGTGTGGACGATGGCGCGCCGGTTGTTGGGGATGAAGTCGATGGGCGGAAAGCCGGGGATCTCGAGGACAGTGCGTATCGCCGGGGCAGGCCGCGTCTCCGTCCGCGCGACCGCGACCGCCGTGCCCTCGCCCTCGCCGCGGACCGCCACGATCGATAGGTTCGGAGCGTCGACGTCGCCGACGTTCAAGACCACGTAGACGGCGTCCTTGATGGTCTCGGTCTGGGCGACGTCGGCTTGGCGCGGACCCACGAGGAAACGGACCGACGCGACGTCGCGCGCGCAGGCCCCCTCGAGTCGTACGATCACCCTGGCAGAGTCGACGGCCCGAAGGGCCGGGCCCGACACCACGGTCATCGGACATCGAAGGATCGAGACTCGCAACGTGGGCTGTGGGTCGGGGGGGCTCTTGATGGCGAAGATGACGTGTGAGACGAGGTGAAACTTGACGTCCACCGACGTCGCGGACGCCGGGGCTGCTTGGATCAGTAGGACGCCGCCCTCGACGGAGCACCGCGCCCCGGCGCAGTCGACGCCGGACACCGCGTCGGCGTGCGTGAGCGGTACACGCCCCACCCCGGCGGACACGTCGACGGCCGCGTCCGAGGGCAAGAGCTCCTTGAGCTCGACGCGACCGGGGACGATCGCGAAGGTTTGCGGCGAGGCGAGGCGACCCTCGGCGTCGAAGAGGTTGGCGTCCGGCTCGATGCGAGCGCCGGCGGGCAGCCAGTGGAGCGCGGTCGCGGACGGGTCGGCCGGCAACGACTTCGGGACCGCCCAGGTGCAGCCCTCGCCGGCGCCGCTCGGCTTCGGGTCGGTGCACGCGTCGGTGGCGCGCTCGCCGCTCGGCGTCGGCCAAGAGACGAGGACGCCGCGCATCCCGCGGCCGCGGCCCTCGAGGCGCCCCTCGTCGAGGGCGAGCACGAACGAGTCTGCGTCGAACGTCGGCCAGGGGGCGGTGGCGACCAGACGCAGGCGCGTGCGCGCGTTCGCGCAGGCGGCCGGTGAGGCGGCGACAGCGAGCTCGACGACGCTTCCGACCGCCGAGCGGGAGGAGGGAGGCCGAACCGAGCGCCCGTTCGGTTCGGTGGCCCAGCCTCCCGACGCCGGCGCGCAGGCGACGCGCCCGCCCTGCAAGATCACTTGCGCCCCGCCGACGGGCGCCTCGAGGGTCTCTGCGCGAACCCGGCTCGCCACGAGCAGCAGACCGATCCCGATGAGCCAGCAGAAGACGCGGGCGACGACGGGCACGGGGTCCGCCTATAGCATCACCCCGAGGGCGGCTGTCTTCTCAAGCGCTCGGCGGGGGGGGATCTGCCAGGCGCGAGAGCAGGGGTTTCATCGCCAGGTAGAGCTGCGGGTAGGGCCGCAGAGACGCTACGCACGCGCTCAACCGCGCGGCGGTCGTCCCCGGCGCCTCCTCCCCGTCTTGAGGGAGCAGCGCCTCGAGCCAGGCACCCAGCACCCGAGGCAGCTCGGAGGCGCGGCAGCTCCCTAGCGCGTGCGCCGCCGGGCGAGGATCCGGCGCGATCGCGAAATAGGTCACCAAGCGGAGGACGTCGCGGGGGCGAGCCGAACGCGCCAACACGTCGGCGAACGCCGCGCTCGCGAACGGATGCGACTCCACCTGCAGCATTTCGCCGCCGATGGCGTCGAGCGCGGCCTCGCCCCCCTTCGAGACGGCAGCGCGAACCCGCTGGAACGTGAGCGCACCGCGCTCGAGCGCGTCGGCGAGGGACGCGGCGGTCGCCGCGCTCCATTCCGTCGGCACCCACGAGGGCTCCGGTCCGTCGTCGCGCTCCTCGTCCGGAGGTTCTTGCGGCGACAGAGCCACGACGAGCGCCCCCTCTTGCGCCAGGAGCCGTCCCAGATCGGCGAGGAACGACGCCAGCTGCACGGTCTGGCCTCCTGCGGCCTGCTCGGTTCGCCACACCGCCGCTCCAAGCCGCCGCGGATCGGTCGCCACGAGCGAATCGAGCGCCTCACGCCCGATGATCGCCATTCGGCGGTCGGTGGCGGCGATCTCGTCGTCGACACGCCGTGGAAAGATCGACGTGGGTGGCTTGCCGAACAGGCGCACTCCGATTTCGGCGCGCTCGAGCTGCGCCGCGATGGCGCGCAGGCGCTCCCAGGCAAGCGGTCCGAGCGACGCGCGAGTGGCCAAGCGAGCGCACGCCTCGAACGCCGGCGCGCGCTTGTCGGCGTGGGTCGACGCGAGACGATCGTCGTACGCCGCGCACGCTCGAAGCACGTGCTCGTCACACGACGATGGGTCGCCCGCCGGGGGTGCGATCTCGGCCAGGGACGCGCCGGCGTCTCGATCGCAGGCGACGGCCCACGCGAGGACGGCGATGGTCCTCTCGCTCGCCACAAGGGGTCCCTCGTCGACGGCCACCCTAGTGTGCCTGGCGATAGCGCGCTTGGCGCCGTCGAAGGCGGAAGAGGAGCTGCCGAGGAGCCTTCGCAAGCGGGCTTCCCACGCGGCCCCGCCGTCGCGCTCCTCGGCCGCGAGGCGCGCGCGCGCGAGGAGGCGCGCGGCCGGGATTCCGTGAAACAAGGCCCGCGCAAGAGACGCGTCGACGATGCAGAGCTCAACCCGATCGCCCGCTTTGGGCTCGAGGCCCGCCCACGATCCACCCAAGCTACCCTCCGACGCAATGGACCCAGACTGAGCCCGCGCCCAAGACTTTGCAAGGTATGCGCCGCGCGGGTCGTCACACTTTCCATCGCGCTGACGCGCTGCGGCCGAAGGGGGGCGAGGGGCCTCACCGCCCCAATCGGGTCGGAAGCCCCCGGCGCGCGCATCGATACTCAGTGGTCGACCGTGCTTGGAAGCGGTCGGGCATCCGGCGTGGAACCTCGGTGCAATCGCACGAGGCTGGGCGCCTCGGCATCTACGACGCCGTCGAACGACGGAAGACCGATGTCTTTGCCCGAAGCGGCGCGAGTGTCGAGCTCGGCCCGAACGACCAGCAGCCCCGGGTGGTCGAGGGAGTGACCGGTGCAGTATGCCGACAGCATCAGGTTCAAGCTCGTCGTGGCCTTGGGCGCGAGTGTGGTGAAGAGCTCGCGCGTCGCGCCGCTGGGTGAGCGGGGCCACGCGCAGTGCTCGATCCCCGACGGTCCGGTGATGTCGAACGCCAGTGTCTCAGGCCGAAAACGAACGATAACGGCGCGGCTTCCCTGGTTGGACAGGGTGACCGAGACGGCCGCGTCGTCGGGCGCCTCGGCGTCGGAGAACGGAGCCGATCGAATCACGAGCTTCGACGACGCCGTCGCGTACGGGTCGTGCACGGCGAGGGTCGGGGCAGGGGAGGGCGTCGGCTCGTCCGGGAGCGCAATCGGCTCGGAGTCGACGACCTTGCGGGCTCCGACCTCCGGGGTCACGCCGTCGATCGGCGAGACCTCCAGGGGCGGGCCGACGCCGCGACCGGGCCAGCCTAGGTGCCCCACGACGATGGCGCCGGAGGCGAGCGCGGCCCCCTTGGCTCCGAAGCAATACAGGCGCGGCTCGACGGCCTCGAGATAGGCGCCGCGTGGAGGAAGGACGAGGCCCCGATCGAGGTCGTCGATGGGCCGCATGTCCTGCGGCAGCTCGCAGTGCTCCGCCTTTCGGGCTCCCCGCGGCGTGACGTCAAGAGAGAGGAGCCGCCCGTCGGCGACGACGCGCACGGGGACCTCCCCCCGATTCGCCAGGCGCATCGTCCACGCGCCGTGGGTCGTCGTGGCGTCGATCTCCAACCTCACGTCGGCGGCAGGGGGCGGGGACGGCGCGCTCGCGCGGATGGCCGTCGTAGCGGGGCGAGCCTTGACCGGTCCACGCGCCGCGGCCGGCGGGGTCGCCGGCTCGCCCCCGGCAGAACCGGCGAGGGTCATCAACACGACGAGGGCGCGCGGGGTGCGCCACGTCGCCGGGACCACGTCAGCCTCGCAGGGTCTCGAGCAGGTCGAGATCCGGAATGGCGATGGCAAAGCGGGTCTTCACGACGCCGACGTCGATGTCCTCGAGCAGCTTGCACAGGGCAATGCCGTCATAGAGGGCGACCGGCGGGGCGCCCGCGGCGGCCGCTTCTTCGCGCGCGCCGGAGAGGACTTGTCCGGTGGTCATGAGCCAGCCGGCGTTTGCCGGGCCGTAGTGGTGGAGGGCACCGCGAAGGTCGGTGACGCGCTCCCGCCCGACTTCGCGTCCGTCCTTGCGCACTACGATGGCCGTCGGAATGGCGTCGCCTCCCGTCTTGTGGATGGCGGAGAAATGCGCCTCGCCGCCCGGCGCCCCCGATCGACGCACCGGCTTGATGTTGATCATGCCCACCCGCTCCAACGCGAGAAGGATCACCTCGATGAGCGCGTGGCCGGGGAGCTCTTGCAACCGGCGGAGGAGCGCCCGCCTGGACGCTTCGCGATATCGCTCGATCGCCGCGACGGCCTCCTGCTCGAGGCGCGGGAGCTCGCCACCGAGCACCCAGTCGGTGAGCGCGATGCGCCCGCCGTTGGCGAAGCGAAACCGGGGGCGCACGCCGTTCGCGGCGCGCCGCAGGTTGTCTGCTCGCGCCGCCGCGCCCGTCTGGGCCACGGCAAGCAGCGGATCGCCCTGAAGCCGGCCGCGTCGCATGAGCGCGTCGGCGATCGTGCGCACGGGCGCCGGGCCCGCACCGCGATCGAAGGACGCGAGGACCACCGCCACGGCATCCGCGAGCTCCCGCCCGGAGAGCTCCTCCCCCTCACCCAAGGGGATGTCGATGCCGGTCGGCTGGCCTCCGGCCATGATCTGCTGCCGATCGCGCACGACGGGTCGTGGCGCGACGGCCGGCTCGCGAGCTTCTACGGTGGTGTCGCTCTCGATCGACACGATCGGAGTCGGCTGGATCGGCGCCTCCATCCGTGGCTGAGACGCACGCTCCCCGTGCTGTCCCCCGAAGCCGCCGGCGGCGGCTTCCCCCTGGCCTCCGCCGCCACGCCCGCGCCTGCGCCTGCGCCTGCGACGGCGGCCCCCTTCGCCTTGCGGCGTGGCCTCCGGCTGCGAGAGGGGCGCGAAGATCGGCTGATCGTCGTCCTCCTCGTCGTCGAAGAGCTCGGCTCCCCGCGCGGCCAAATCGGCGCGCAGCGCCTCCTCACCGGAGACGGGGGTCTCGCGATCTCCGGTGTCCTCTGCCGAGTCGTCTTGTTCGCGCTCGCGCCCGTCGACCTTGTTGTCCGGCCCGCGCAGCGCCGCCTCGATCTCCAGCGCGTTGACCTCGAGACCCTGGCTCTCCGTCTCGGCATCCCCGTCGGTCGGCTCCGCGCCGGTTTGGGCTGCGCCTTTCTTGCCCTTGCGATCGTCCCACTCACGCAGCGCGAAGACCCCCGGCTTGACCTTCACGATGGGGACGGCTTTGTCGTCCTTCTTGATGGCCGAAGTGAGCCGGTGGCTCATCGTGACTTCGGGGGTCTTGCCTACGTGAGAGAGAAGGTTTCTCGCGATGGCAAGCTCGGTGATTTCCTTGTAGTGGAGCGGTTTGCCGGCATGGCGGAGAACCTCCGCGGCCGCTTCGATGAACGTCATGTTCCGCTTTCGTCGTCCCCGTGACGCGGGGACCCTCGTGTCCAAGGCGGGTCCCGGATGCAGCCTGGATGGCCTCCGAAAACGCCGCTCGTGTGTTCGAACGCTGTGTTTTTCGCGTCAGCTTCGCGTCGGCCCCGACCCCCGCCCGCCCCCAACTTTCCAGAGAACGTGGGCGGGCCGCACGCCACGCGCCTTCATCCCCTTTACCCTGCCTCCCGGAGTACGTCAAAGCCTACTTTAGCGGGTCCTTCGGCGGCAGGCCCTGCGCGGGAGCCGGCGCACCGGACGCGGCCCCTGGATCGATCGTCCCGTCGGTCGCCTTGTCCGATGGAGCCGAGCTCGGCGCAACGGGGCGCGTCTCCTGCAGCAGCTTGTCGAGCATCTTCTGGCGTCCGGCTTCGTCGAGCCCCACGCCGCCCTTGCCGATGTCGAACGTCAAGAGCGGCAGCTGGCCCGCGCTGTATTGGGGGAGCTTGCCGTCCCAGTGCTCGATCGCACGATACTGAAGCACCGTGGGGTTCGTCGACAGCCGGATGATCTCGTTCGCTCGCGCCTCGGCGCGGGCTCGGATGAGGAGCGCGTCGGCCTCGCCTTGCGCCTTTTGCCTCGCCGCCTCGGCCTGTCCGTGCGCCTGGGTGATGGCCTGGGTCGCCTCGGCTTCGACTTGGGCGACTCGGTTTCGACTCTGCAGGGCGTTTTGCGTCGCCTCCATGGCGCGATTGATGGCGTCCATGACGTTCTGCGGGAGGCGCAGCGTCCCGTTGATGGTGAGCTGGTCGATCACGATGCCGTCCTTGCCAAAGACGTCGCGACACTTCTGGGTCACCTCTGCCAACATGCGGCTCTTCCCGGCGCCGTAGATCTCCTGCACCGGCAGCTTCGAGGCGACGTCGTTGAACGCCTCACGGACCGTGTTGCGCATGTAGCCATCGGCCAGCGCGAGAAGATCGTTCAGGCGAAAGCGACCGTAGAGGCGGGGCGCCAGGTTCGGCTCGATGTGGAAGGACAAGCCTATGTCGGAGTTGATGTTCACGCCCTCGCTGGAGCTGAACGTGAGCGATTCGTCGAACGGCTTGCCCTCGTGCGCCGAAACGGACCAGACGACATTTTGGACGCTCGTGGGAAAAAGGACGATCTGTTCCGTCAGCGGGTTGTAGAAGACCCAGCCCGTCACGACGGGCATGTCCTGAATGCCACGGTCGCTGCCGGCGAGCTTGACCCGGATGCCGACGTGCCCGGCGTCGACGCGCGTCGTGGTCTGACAGCCGAGAACGGCGATGCCGATGAAGAGGGCGAGCGCCCCGAGGAAGCGTCGAACGGAGCGCGCCGCCGTGGACCCGACCGAAACGATTCGCGCCATGGAGCGCGATCGTATATCAGTCGCGTGCGTCGTCCGCTCTCTCCCTTCGGTCGAGCCTGCGGACTCGTCGGGTGAGTCGTCCGCTCTCTCCCTTCGGTCGAGCCTGCGGACTAGGGTGAAAGCGTACTCGAGGGGGGCGCGGACCCGTAGTACGCGAGGACCCCGTTGCGCGAAGCGCCCGCGCGTGGGTCGGACGAGAAGTCGCCCCCCGCCGCCCAGAAGGCGCCCGACGGATCCGCCCAGACGGCATGGAGGTCCGTGCTGGGTGGCTGCGAGAAGTCGTCGTCCCACCGTCCGCCGGAAAGCCGCTCCTTGGTACCGGCGAAGCCGACGACCGCGATCCGACCGGGGCCGGCGCAAGCGACGCCATTGAGGCCGTTGTCGTCGATGGTCCCGATCGAGACCGCGCTCCAGGTCGTGCCGTCCGAGCGCAGGACGTCGAGGTTTCCGACGGCGTAGACCTCGTGCGCGCTGCAGCCGGCGACCGTGGTCAGGCGAGAGGACGCGTTGGAGGACTGCCGCTCGAGGCTCCACGTCGAGCCGCGCAGGTGCCAGATGGTCTCCAGCTCACCGACGACGTAGACGTCGTTGGCCGCGCTCCCCCACACTTTGAAA
>DATGJA010000242.1:0-12274 GCA_035295445.1 Polyangiaceae bacterium
TGACGCCCGAACTCCAGCTCTCCGTAGATGCGGCGCAGCGCGGGGATGTCAGCACCGCCCCAGCGCAGCTTGTCGAGATCCCACTCGACGACCGCGGCGGCGTCGAGGGTCACGAGCTTCTGCGAGATGCGCGCGTCCGACTCGTGCTCCCGGAGGGCTTCGCGGAGCTTGGGGCGGGCCACGCGGTCGAGGCCCTCGTAGATGCCCTCGAGCGAGCCGAACTGGGCGAGCAGGTCCCCCGCCGTCTTCGGCCCGACTCCCGGGACGCCGGGGACGTTGTCGCTCGTGTCGCCGGTGAGCGCGAGGTAGTCGCGGACGCGGCTCGGGACGACGCCCAGCTTCTCCTTCACCTCCGCGGGCCCGTAGACACGGTCGCGCATGGAGTCCCAGAGCACGACGCGATCGTCGTCGTCGCGAACGAGCTGCATCATGTCCTTGTCGGCGCTGACGACGACCACGCTCCACCCCTCACCCAGGGCGCGCGCGCTCGCCGCCGCGATGAGGTCGTCCGCTTCGAGCCCGTCCTTCTGGAAGCAAGCCACGTCCCACGCGCGGATGATCTGCTCGACGCGCCCCATCTGCTGCGAGAGGTCCGGCGGCGGCGGAGGGCGCGTCGCCTTGTACCGCGCATCGAGAGCGTGCCGGAAGGTCGCCCCCTTCGAGTCCATAGCGACGGCCAGCAAATGGGGGCGCCGCTCGGCCACCACCTTCTGCAGCATGTTGACCGTCCCGAGCACGGCGTGGGTCGGCTCGCCTCGAGAGCTCGAGAGCGGAGGGAGCGCGTGATAGGCGCGGAAGACATACCCCGAAAGGTCAACGAGGTAGAGGACGTCGCCCGTGCCGGAGGGAGGCAAACTCGCCATGGCAGACCCAGTACCTCGGTGTTAGCCGCGCCGGGGAGACTCGTCTAATGTATGGAGCGGGCGCATGGCTCGTCCAAGCCGAGGTCGAGGCGCTCCCGCCATGAACGACTCCCCTCCTCCCGTCAGCGGCCTGGTCGCCGGCAAGTACGAGGTCCTGCGGCTCATCGGCCGGGGGGGCATGGGGTCGGTCTGGGAGGGGCGGCACGCGAGCCTGGGCACGCGCGTCGCGGTAAAGTTCATCGACCACGAGTACGCCGACAGCGAGGAAGCCAAGGCGCGCTTCGTGACCGAGGCGCGGGCCGCCGCCGCCATCGAGAGCAAGCATGCGATCCAGATCTTCGACCATGGAGTGACCGACGACGGCCGACCCTACATCGTGATGGAGCTTCTGGTCGGCGAGGCCCTCGACAAGCGCATCGAGCGGCTCGGAACGTTGTCGCTCGGCGAGACGGCGCGGATCCTCCTTCACGTCTGCAGGGCCCTACAGAGGGCCCACGAAGCCGGCGTCATCCACAGGGACCTCAAGCCCGAGAACATCTTCCTCGTTCGATCGCCTGACGACGACGACGAGATCGCGAAGGTGCTCGACTTCGGGATCGCCAAGATCAAGGGACCGCCCGGCGGGGCGGCCCTGAGCAGCAGTACGAAGACGGGTGCGGTGCTCGGCACGCCGTATTTCATGTCCCCCGAGCAAGCCCGGGGCTTGCGCGGCATCGACCACCGGACCGATCTCTGGTCGCTCGGCGTCATCGCTTACAAGTGCGTCACGGGCGTCCTCCCGTTCGACGGCGAGAGCGTGGGCGACTTGCTGGTCAAGATCTGCACCGGCCCTCTGCCCACGCCGTCGATGACGCTGCCGGGTCTTCCGGCGACGTTCGACGCGTGGTTCACGCACGCCCTCGAGCGCGAGCCGGTCAAGCGCTTCGGCAACGCGACCGAGCTCGCCGACGCGCTGGCCCTGGTCGCCGGCGTGAGCACGCGGCGGGGCGCGATGTCGGCTCGAGGGGGGGCCCCCCCGGCGCCGACGACGGGCCCCACGAGCGGAGCCAGCCACGGCGGCGGCCAAGCCACGCTCGCGGCGGGGGGAGTGACGTCGTCGCCGCTGACCGCGTCCGCGACGCCTCCGAAGCCTTCCAAGCTCTTGGCCGTCGTGGGGGCAGCGGTCCTCGGCGCGACGTTGGGGGTCGTGGCCGTGGTGAAGCTCTCGGCCCCGCCGAAGCCATCCCCCCCAGGCGCGATCGAGAAACCAGCCACGACCTCGCCGGTCGCCATGACCGCGATCGGTGCGAGCAGCGGCCCGGCGGTCGTCCCGGCAGCAGCCCCAAGCGCGCCCCCGCCGATGAACTCGCCGGCCACGCTGCAGCCCGCCGCCCCTGCGATTGCCGCGCCGGCGGCCCCACGAAGTCGCGGGGCTGCGGTGAGGCCCGACGCCGGAGTGGCCGTCAAACCCGCGAGGCCGTCGGCTGCCGCGGCCGATCCTGGGTACTGATGCGAGTCGCGCGCGCGACTCGGTCGTGGGCAGTCGCGGCCCTCCTGTGGGCGTCGACCGCCTCGGCGCAGGTGAGCGACTCCGAGCGGGCCGCAGCGCGCGACCTGTTCCATCAGGGTGACGAGCTCCAGCGCGCGGGACACTTCGCCGAGGCGCTCGACAAGTTCCAGCGCGCGCAGCAAGTCTTCAGCGCGCCGACGAACCTCCTGCGGGTGGCCGAGTGCGAGGCGGCCCTCGGTCGTCTTGTGGAGTCCGCGGAGGCGTACCGGGAGGTGGCGCGCACGCCCTTGCCGTCGGGCGCCCCGCCGGCGTTTCAAGCGGCGGTCGATCAGGCGAAGGCGGAGCTCGTGCAGGTGGAGCCGCGCGTGCCGAAGCTCGCCGTCGTGCTCGAACAGCCCGCGCCGAAGAACGTGCAGCTGCAGATTGACGGACAGGGCGTCCCCTCGGCCCTCATCGGCGAGCCGGTCCCGCTCGACCCGGGGACGCATCGGGTGGTCGTGCTGGCCCAAGGATACGCGAGCGCCGAGCAGCAAGTCGTGCTGAAAGAGCGCGACACCAAGACGGTGCCCTTCGCGCTCAAGGCGGTCGCCGGCGTCACGTACGCCCCCGCCGCCGCCGTCGACGCGACCAACACGCCGACTCCGCCGGCCGAAGGCGCGAGCGCCGCCGTCCCGCCGCCCCCTCCTCCCGTGGTCGACGAGACGACGACGCCGGCCCCGCGGCGATCCGGAACGGGCATCCTCGTCGGCGCCCACCTCGGTTGGGAAATCGGCAGCGGACAGATTCCGATCGACGCGAGCAACCCCATCGTGGCGAACGGGAGCAACGCTCTCGACACGAGCGCGCTCACCGGCGGCGGCCTCGCGTTCGCGTTCGACGGGGGGCTGCGGTTTGCGCGGCAGTGGTACGGAGGGGTCGTCTTCGAGCACGCCAATCTCGGCGGGGGCAACCTCAGCGGGGTCGTTCAGCAGGTCAGCCACTCGTCGGGCGACACCACACTCGTGGGGTTGGTCCTCGGCCTCATCGTCAACCCCGATCGTGCGAGCTTCTACGCGGAGCTCGGTCTCGGCAGCCGTTGGTTCAGCTTCACGACCACGGGCGCGGGCAACCCGCCGTCGAACTCGTTCAACACGGGCGAGGTCAACTTCGGCGCGGGGCTTTGGCTCCCGGCCGGGACGAAGCTGCGCATCCTGCCAAAGGCGACGATCGGACTCGGCACGTTCGGCCCCAAGTCGTCCGACTCGAACCAGACACACGCGTTCGTGATGCTCGGCGTAGCCGGCTTCTACAACATCGACCTCTGATGACGCTGCTGGACGCGCGTCGGATGTGTCGTCCGAACTCTCGCTTCGCTCGAGCCTGCGGACGTCGGGTGTGTCGTCCGAACTCTCGCTTCGCTCGAGCCTGCGGACGTCGGGTGCGACGACAAGTCCCTGCAACGAAATACAAGGTGCTGACAATTGTCGGGCGGGGTTTCGACTACCCCCTCTTGCATGCACTTCGCGTTGTGTACCGCGTACTTCGCGGTGCTCCTCGTCCTCGCGATGTACGGCTTGCACCGGTCGCACCTGGTCCTCACCGTCCTGCGGAACCGCCGGACGTTGCGCGCCCTGAAGGAAGGCGTGCCGGCCCTGGACGCGGGCGGTCTCGACGCTCGATCGGATCTGCCAAGGGTGACGATCCAGCTGCCGCTCTACAACGAAGCCACGGTGGCGGCGAGGCTCCTCGACCACGTCGCGGCCGTGCAATGGCCGCGGCATCTCCTCGAGATTCAAGTGCTCGACGACTCGACGGATGAAACCCGCTCGCTCGTTCGGCGCAAGGTGGATGCGCTGCGCGACCGTGGGCTCGACGTCGCATACATCCACCGGGTCGAGCGGGTCGGGTACAAGGCCGGAGCTCTGGACAACGGCCTCAAGGTGGCGAAGGGCGACCTCGTGGCCATCTTCGACGCGGACTTCTTGCCGCAGCCGGATTTCCTGCGCGCTGTCGTCCCGCACTTCATGGTGGACGACCGCGTGGGGATGGTCCAGGCGCGCTGGGGCCACCTGAATCGCGAACACTCGATCCTCACGCGGACGCAGGCCCTCATGCTCGACGGGCATCACCTCGTCGAGAACCGCGCCCGCTCCGCCGCGGGGTGGCTCTTCAACTTCAGCGGCACCGGCGGTATCTGGCGACGAGAGGCCATCGCGGGCGCCGGCGGCTGGCAGCACGACACGCTGACGGAGGACCTCGACCTCAGCTACCGCGCCCAGCTCGCCGGCTGGCGCTTCGTGTATCGCGAGAACGTCGTGACGCCCGCGGAGCTCCCGGAGGACATCAGCGCCTTTCGCGCGCAGCAGTTCCGGTGGGCGAAGGGCACGGTCCAGACGGCGCGCAAGCTGCTGGCCCGCGTCATTCGGGCGGAGCTTACCCCGATGCAGCGCATCGAGGCCGTCTTCCACATGACGCCGCACTTCGCCTACCCACTGATGGTCTTCCTCAGCGTGCTGCTCTTGCCCGCGCTCGTGCTGATGCCGGCGACGAACCCGCGGACGATGCTCATGATTGACCTGCCGCTCGTCGTGGGGACGACGGGGTCGCTCGCCGCCTTCTACTCGATGGCCGAGACCGCGCAAGGCCGCTCGAGCCTGGACGCGTTGAGACGCCTGCCGGCCCTCTTGGCGCTCGGGGCGGGGCTGGCGCCCCACTTGAGCAAGGCCGTCTGGGAAGGCCTGCACTCGATGTCGGGGGAGTTCATCCGCACCCCCAAGAAGGGGACGCTTCAAGGTCGCTATCGGGCCGCGGCGGACCTCCCGCTGGTGGAGATTGCGCTTTGCCTCATCTCCGGGGCAAGCGTGGTCGCATCGCTCGAGACCGGCCACTGGTTCGCTACTCCGTTCGCGATGCTTTTCGCTTTCGGCTACGGGTATGTCGCGTTCTTCGTCGCCTACGAGCAGCTCGCCCGGCGCAAGGCGGCCCGGGCCGGCGCCGAGGAGACGGGCCTGCCCGCGCTGCCGTCCCTGCCCTCCCTACTGGGGAGCGAACGGGGCGAACGGGGCGAGGGTCATGAGGCGACCCTGCCGACCGCCGCCTCCGGGGAGGCCGCCTAGGCGGGCGGACGATACCGCCCCTTGCGGGGCGGTATGGCTATCGTCCAAAATCACGCCTAGACTTCTCGCGGGCGCTTGGGCACGGCAGCTCGTGCCCGCGCGGGATGGGGAGATACAGACGATCATGACCAAGGCCGAGATCGTCCAGGCGCTCTACAGCAAGGTAGGCGGTTTTTCGCGCAAGGAGTCCGCCGAGCTCGTCGACCTCGTCTTCGAAATGATGAAGGAGACGTTGGGCAACGGCGAGAAGATCAAAGTGAGCGGCTTCGGCAACTTCGTCCTGCGCGACAAGCGACAGCGCCCTGGGCGCAACCCCCAGACGGGACAGCCCATCAAGATCAGCGAACGCCGTGTGCTGACGTTCAAGGCAAGCCAGATCCTGAAGCAGGTGCTCAACCAGCGGCTGGCCATGCAGAACGGAAGCGGTTCCGGGCTCGTCGTGGACGGCGGGGACATCGCGAAGGGTTGACGCGTGCCGGATAGCCGCGGCGGCTTGCCCCCGAAGCTCTACTTCCGGATCGGCGAGGTGGCCGAGCTGGTCGGCGTCGAACCGCACGTACTGCGCTATTGGGAGCGCGAGTTCCGGACCATTCGACCTTCCAAGAGCGCCAAGGGCCAGCGCGTCTACTCGCGTCGAGACGTCGAGAACCTGATGCGCGTCCGCGAGCTTCTCTACAAAGAGGGTTTCACGATCGCCGGAGCGAAGAAGAAGCTCTTGCACGCGGAGCCGACGACCGACAAGGACGTCGGCGAGCCGTCCCTCGCAGGCGACGCGCGCGTTCGGGCGCGCGATCAGCTTCTCGCGATGCGCGCCGAGATCGAGGCCTTCCTCGCGGAGCTGGGCGCGCCCAGCTGATCGCCCACGGCGAGCCGGGCGGGCACGCCGTCGGTTGTTTCGCTCACGATCGAGCCAAGAAGTGATACAACGCGCGCCCTAGCCCATGCGGTGCCGTGGTACGCAATCGTTCTTCTCGTTGGCGCTCGTCGCGCCCTTGTTCTTGACGTCGATTGCGCACGCGCAGGGACTGCAGCCCCCGGCCGCCACGTCGGCAACGCCCTCCCCGCCCCCGTCCGGCTCGGGTTCCGTCGCGCCGGCACCGCCCCCGAGCGCAAGCCCGGCAAGCCCAGAGGCACGCCCCAACCTCGTCGGTCCGCCGGCGGTCGCGGCACCCGTCGCGCCGGCGTCCGCCCCACCGCCGTCCGCGGCGCCCGTGTCCCCCACAGGCATCAATCCGTCGCGGGACCAGCAGGAGCTCGGGTCTCAAGGCGCGCAGCGGCCGGCCACGGGCGACCTTCCCAGCCAACCGCAAGAGGTCTTCAGCGACGACTGGTGGGGACGCGCTCGGCCGGTGATCGAGCTTCACGGGTACTTCCGAACGCGAGCCGAGCTGTTTCACAACTTCTTCTTGGGCCGGCACTCGAGCATTAACCAGGGGAACGATCCGCAGTACCTATGGCCGCTCCCGCTCGACCAGAGCTACGGAACGCTGACCGGGAACGCGTACACGGCGGGCGTCTGCGGACCCGGCGGCAACCAGGCCTGCTACGACAAGACGGAGTCCGGCGCCAACGTTCGGCTGCGCTTCGACCCCGAGATCCACATCTCGGACAACCTGCGAATCGTCACGCAGATTGACGCCCTCGACAACCTGGTGCTCGGCAGCACGCCGGACGCTTACGCGATGCAGCCCTCGAGCACGAACCCGAGGGGGTACACGTCGACGGGGGCCAACCCCTACGCGCCGATCGGCTTTTTGACCACCACGCAAGGACCGCCCACGGCGGGCGTCAACGGCTGGTCGAACTCGATCAACGTCAAGCGCGCGTGGGGCGAGTACATGACGCCCCTCGGACAGCTCCGGTTCGGCCGCATGCCCGGCCAATGGGGGCTGGGGATGGTCGAGAACTCCGGCGACGGGATCGACAGCGACTACCAGACCACGCTCGATCGCATCATGTTCATCACGGGCATAAAATCGATCGACCTCTACTTCGGCGGCGCCTGGGACTTCGTCTCGACAGGCCCCACCAACGCGAACGCGTTCGACGTGTACGGCGGCCAGCCGTACAACACCTGCAACCTCTGCAACGTGAACGAATGGGCGGCCTTCGTGGCGCGCCGCCTGACCGCCGAGCAGCAGAAGCTGACGCTCGCCCACGGGGACATCGCCCTCAACGGCGGCCTCTACGCGAAGCTTCGGTCGCAGAACATCGACATCTCGACGCAGACTCCGAACACGCCGCAGACGGACGTGACGTCCAACACGTCCGGCAGCACGCAGAACGGCCTCGAGCCGCGGCAAGCGTGGGCCTTCACCCCCGACCTCTGGGTGCAGGCGCTGTGGCGCAAGCTGCGCGTGGAGGCCGAGGCGGCGGTCGTCTACGGTCAGATCGGTTATTCCCAAATCAACCAGGACGTGACCCACCCGGTGGACGTCCTGCAGTTCGGGGTGGCCACCCAGACCGAGTTTCGGGCGGTCGACGACAAGCTCGACCTCAAGTTCGGCTTCGGCTGGGCGAGCGGCGACGAGTGGGCAAACAACCCTGGCCCCGGCGGCAACCCCGTCGGCGCGCTGCAGCCGTACGCCGGCGGACTGCGCCCGGGCCAGGAGTTCAACACGTTCGGCCCACTCTCGACGTTCGCGTTCCACCCGGACTACCGAGTGGACCTCATCTTTTACCGCAACATCTTGAGCCGGGTCGAAGGCTCGTACTACTTCCGGCCGAGCGTCGACTACGATTTCTTGCGCCACGCGGACGGCGAGAAATTCGGCGGCGGGGCTGCCGTCATCTGGAGCCGCGCGAGCGAGTTCGTACAGGCCCCAGGACACAAGAGAGACCTGGGGGTCGAGCTCGACCTGCAGCTTTACTATCAGTCCAAGGACGGCTCGCTCAACGACGACCCGAGCAAGATCGGCGGCTTTTACACGATGTTGCAGTACGGCGTGTTCTTCCCCCTCGGGGGCCTCGACTACCTGCCCGACCAGAACCCCCAGAACATCGACGCGGGCCTCTCCGCCGCTCAGATCGTCCGCCTCTTTTTGGGCATCGTCTACTGACGCCGGCTCGGTCGCGCTATAACGAGCTTCGGCTCCCCGCATGAAGCATTCCGCCCTTTTCCCCGTCGTTATCGCGAGCGGCGTCACGTGCGGTATGGCGAGCGGCTGCGCGGTCGCCTCCGGAAACGTCTCGGGCGGCGATGCCCTCTTCGACGGCGGCGCGGGCGCTAGCGGAAGCGTGTCCACCGCGTCGACGGACGCCGCGCTGGCCGACGCGCCCGGGTGCTCGCCGACATGGACCGCCCTTTACGCCGACTACTTCGGGCCGACCGGCGTCGCGAGCTGCACGTCCCTCACGTCGTGCCACGACAACCCCGCCGCGGAGGGCACGTCCTTCAGCGGCTTCCTGTGCGGCACGACGAAAGACTCGTGCTACCAGGGCGTGACGGGAAGCAGCTGCATGAACAGCGCCATGGTGCCGTGCCCACTCGTGACGTCGAGCGGGAGCCCGACCATGACCGGCCTCTACATATGGATCAACAAGGTCGATCCGACGACGGGCAAGCACACGGGGAGCATGCCTCTCAACGGCAAGACGATCGCCGACAAGGGATACGTCTTTTCGCAGAGTGACCTCAAATGCATCACCGATTGGATCTCGCAGGGGGCCCAGAACAACTGAGGGGACCCGCGGGGGCGGCCGGCTGAGGACGCCACGGACCGTAACTCGACTGGGGAAGGCAGCGACTAAGGCGGATGGCGAAGATTCTCATCGTCGACGACCAACGCAACATGCGCACGACGCTGGCGATGATGCTGCGCGGCGCATCCTACGAGGTCGACGAGGCCGCCGACGGCGAGCAGGGGGCCGAGCGCGGCGCGACGGGAGCCTACGACGTCGTCCTGACCGACTTGCGAATGGGCACGAAGGACGGCATCGACGTCCTGCGGGCCACCAAGGACGCCCATCCCCTCACCGAAGTGATCGTGATGACCGCCTACGGCACGATCGAGAGCGCGGTCGAGGCCATGCGCCTGGGCGCGTTCGACTACATCCAGAAGCCGTTCACGGAGCAGGAGCTTCTGGTCAAGGTCGCAAAGGCCCTCGATAACCGGCGCCTCGCGGGCGAAGTGACGTTCTTGGCGAACGAGTTCAAGGACCGGTACCGGTTCGAGAACATCATCGGCCAGTCGCGCGCCGTCCGTGAGGTCCTCGGTCGCATCGTGCGCATCGCACCGACCGACGCGATCGTTCTCATCACCGGCGAAAGCGGAACCGGTAAGGAGCTCGTGGCCAAGGCGATCCACGCCAACAGCAAGCGCGGCGAACGACCCTTCGTCCCAGTCAACTGCGCCGCGATCACCGAGACGCTCTTGGAGAGCGAGCTCTTCGGGCACGCGAAAGGCTCGTTCACCGGCGCGGTGAGCGCTCGAAAGGGCCTCTTCGAGGAAGCCGACGGCGGCACCTTCTTCTTCGACGAGATCGCCGAGACCCCCATCACGTTCCAGGCCAAGCTTCTGCGCGCGATTCAGGAGAACGAGATCCGACGGGTCGGAGAGAACAAACCCATCCGTATCAACGTCCGCGTGATCGCGGCGACCAACCAGGACCTCTTGACCGCGGTGGCCGAGAAGCGCTTCCGCCAGGACCTTTACTACCGCCTGAACGTCGCAAGGTTCCAGCTGCCCCCGCTGCGCGAACGGCGGGAGGACATCCCCGATCTTCTCTCTTACTTCCTCGAGAAGTACTCGCGAAAGATGGGCGTTCGGCCGCGCCTGCACGACGGGGTCACCGAAGCCCTCATGCACTACGACTTCCCGGGAAACATCCGGGAGCTCGAGCACATGATCGAGCAGGCCGTCGCGCTCGTCCAAAACGGGGTCATCACGGCCGACGACGCCCTCCCCCCCCCGCGGAGCTCTCCGCGCGCACCCGCGGCGGCCGGCGGGCGAGCCTTGGCGGACGTCGTCGACGGGGCGGAACGGACGGCCATCGAGGTCGCGCTTCGCGAAAGCGACGGCAGCCGCGAGAGGGCGGCCGAGCTCCTCAGCATTTCGCCGACCACGCTCTGGCGGAAGATGACGCGTCTCGGCATCACCTTCGAAGCACGCGGGTAGGATTCGCCGGAGCACGCCCGAGAAGGTAAGCCCACATGTGGTCGAAGCGCGCCTCTCCGTGCACCTTTGCATGGCAACGCTGCATTAGTGAAACGCTTGCGTGACGAGAAGGAAATCCAAGTATGCGAGATTCCGCCATTCGGTCATCGGCACATGGATTGCTTTTCGCGGCGTCTAGGCACGGAGCGGGCCCCACGCCAGTGGACCCCCGGCTCCGTGCCAGAGACTTTTGCTGAAGGCGGGTGCCCCAGTGCCTCGTGTCCTGGTCGTCGACGACGAAGCCAATCACGCTCGAGTGATGGCGATCGGTTTGAGAATCGAGGGGTTCGACGTGGAGACGGCGACCAACGCCGAGGGCGCCCTCCACCGGCTGGGCTCGCAAGACTTCGACCTCGCCGTGGTCGACTTGATGATGCCCGGCACGAACGGCATTCAGCTGGCGCGCCTCCTTCGTGAGCGCTTCCCGCGCACGCGCGTCGTCCTCACGAGCGCGTACCACCTGAGCGAGCGACAGCTCCTACGCGCCGATTGCGGCGCCGTCGCCTTCGTACCCAAGCCGTTCGACGTCACCGACTTGGCCCGGTTCCTCCGTGGGAAGCTGGGGCCCGAAGCCGGCCCTTTCGAGACGCTGGGGGGAGCGCTTAGCGGCCGGGCGGGCGCGAGGGCCGAAGGCGTTGCCGGCTTCGCCGCGTCGCGGTAGTCGGTCCGTAGCGCGGGCCGTTCGCCGCAGGGGCACGACGCCGGTCTGAACCCTGGCTAAGCCACGGCTCGCTCCGCCTCGGGCGCGCATGCGGGTCGACACCTTCCACTACGAGCTGCCCCCGGAGCTCATCGCCCAGCGCCCGACGGATCGGCGCGAAGAGGCACGCCTCTTGCGCCTCGGACCCGGTCGCCGCGGCCTGGCGCACGAGCGTGTGTCGAACCTGGCGGAGCTCGTGCCGTCGGGGTCGGTCGTCGTCGTCAACGACACACGCGTCGTTCCGGCTCGTCTCGTCGGCCGAAAGCGAGGAACCGGAGGACGCGTCGAGGTGCTCCTCGTACGGCGGGTGGGAACCGAGGCGACGGGCCCTTCGCCCGGGGCGCAGCGATGGCGCGCCCTGGCTAGGTCGAGCCGGCCGCTCAAGTTCCCCGTCGAGATCGAAGTGCCCTCCCGCGAGCCCGACGACGAGCCGCTCGTGGCCCAGCTGATGGGGCGCTCCCCGGAGGACGGCCTGCTCGACGTGAACCTTCGCACCGCATCGGGGGCGTCCCCGATCGACGCGGCGATTCGAGCCTGCGGTCGGCTGCCTTTGCCGCCGTACATCCGGCGCGACCCCACCGCCGAGGACGCCGATCGCTACCAGACGGTCTACGCACGGCACGATGGGGCGGTGGCCGCCCCCACGGCCGGCCTGCACCTCACTCACTCCCTGCTCGACCAGCTTCGTGCGCGGGGCTGCGAGACGGCCCGGGTCACCCTGCACGTGAGCCTGGGCACGTTCCGGCCCGTACAGGTCGAGGACCTGGACGATCACCCCATGCACGCCGAGGCGTTCCAGGTTTCGCAGGAGGCCGTCGACGCGATCGACCGAGCGCGCGAGCGCGACCGCCCGGTGCTCGCCGTGGGCACGACGACCGCTCGGGCCCTCGAGAGCGCGGCCGACCCGGATCGCCCCGGGCGGGTTCGGGCGGCGGATACGGAGACTCGCCTGCTCATCCAGCCCGGATTCC
>DATGJA010000243.1:0-4008 GCA_035295445.1 Polyangiaceae bacterium
TCGGCAAGCGGGGCGCCGGCGTTCCCGACTTGGTCTTCCGCCTGTTCCCTGTGCTTCGGACGATGCTCAGGCGACGCGGGGGCGACCTCTCGGGCGGGCAGCAGCAGCAGCTCGCGATCGGTCGGGCCCTCGCCATCCGGCCGAGGTGCGTCATCCTCGACGAGCCGACCGAGGGGATCCAGCCGAGCCTCGTCCACGAGCTGGGGGACGTCATCCGGAGGCTCCACGAGGAGGAGAGGGTCTCGGTCCTCCTCGTCGAGCAAAAGCTGCCTTTCGCGAGGCGCGTGGCCGAGCGCTTCTTCCTCATGGATCGCGGAGCGGTGGTCGCGACAGGCGCGATGAAGGACCTCGGCGATGACCTCGTGAAGAAGCACCTAACCGTGTGACGCCCCTCACTCGCCCGGCACGGCACCGTGCTCGAGCGCGGGAGGCCGGATGCTCTCGGTGGACGGCGCCGAGTACTTGGCGCAGCCGACGAGGATGGCGGCAACAGCGACGTAGCTGACCGCGACCAGGGGAGTCTGCGCGACGCCCAGCGCCTCGGCGTGGATGAAGCCGAAGAACGTCAGCCCCGCGCCCACCCCCGCGAACGCGGCCGCACGCATGAACTGGCGCTCGACGATGAAGACGGTGATCGCGCCGAGGACCAGCCCTCCGAGAATCGACCCGCCCCCGAGCACGCTCAGGCCGTGGTAGAGGACGCCGTTCTGCCCAAGCTTGTCCAGGCCAACGCTCGCCGCGTCGGTCCCGGCCGCGCCGAGGGCGCCGTTGATCAGAGTCTTGCCCCAGGCGGCCAAGTGAGGGACGAGCGACAGCACGACGGCGGGGGCGTGGCTCTTCGGGTTCTCTTGGAAGGCCTGCGAGCCGATGAGCATCCCGATGTAGAGAAGGATCGGCGAGATGGCGACCACGGGGATGAGCGCCATCATCACGGCGATGATGCCGAGCCACGAGAGGACGATGACCGTCACGCCGGTCGCCGCGGAGTACCCGATGCGGCCGCCCATCGCCTTCCAGCCGGGGTGCCCGATGTAGACTGCGTTGATGAACGGATTGCCCATGAGGCACCCGATCAAGCTGACCACCCCGTCAGCCGTCAGGACCCGCGTCGTCGGAAAGCTGTCGCCCGCGACGGCCGCGCTCTCGACGTTGTCCATCGCCTCGACCAGATCGTAAATCCCAAAGGGGATGGCCGTGACGAGGATGGTGCCGAGGAACTGAAAGCCCCCGAACACGTGTCCGAACGCGGGGACGGGCACCGCGACCTGGAAGTTCGCCATGGCGTCGGAGAGCTTGCTCAGGCTCATCCCGCCGAAGTCGAGCCCGACGGCCTTCGAGCCCCATGCGATGAACGTGCCCGCCGCGATCGCGACGAGCCCCGCCGGGATCCCCTTGGGGTAGCGCACCCCCCCGAACCAGCTGACGAGGATGATGGCAAAGCACGGGATCGCGATGACCGGCGTCATGAACATCTCGAGCGCCGGACGCATCGAGATGAAGGTCACCGATACGCCCGCGAGCGTCCCGAGCAGCGCGGCCCGCGGCGTCACCCTCCGGATGAAGGGCGCGATGAACCCGCCCGCCATGAGCACGAAGCTCTGCAGGAACACCCAAGTGAGACCCGCCTCCCACCCCTTGATCGGATCACCGGTCTTCAGCGCGATGGGCAGCATGATGACGAAGGTCACCACGAACATGTGCGGCACGCTGATCCCCGACGGCAGCGCGCACACGTCCTTTCGACCGGTGGCCTTCGCGAGGCGGTGGGCGAGCCACGCGTAGTAGGCGGTGCTCAAGCACATCATCAGGCCCGTCGCCGGCAGGATGCGCCGGAAGACGACTTCGTCGGGCATCTTGAGGACGAACCGCAGGAGACCGGTGAGCGTCAGCAGGTTGACGAGGATGTTCGTTCCGAAACCGAAATACGCGTTCCAGTCGCCCGGCGTCCACAGCGCCGGCTTGAACGTGTCTGGATGCGTCACCTTCGAGTCGTTCATTGCGCCTCCGTTCGTGGGCCTCATCCGCGCGAGCTCGCGCTCACTCTCCTTGCGCGAGCGCTTTGAGCACGCGCGCAGAATCGGTCACCCAGCCGAAGATCCCCCCTTGCGCCTTGATCATCTTCAGGCCGACGTCGTGGAACTCTTGAAAGTACGACGCGCAGCAGTCGGCCGGGACGATGCAGCGGTAGCCGCGGTCGTTCGCCTCGCGCACCGTCGTGTGCACGCAGACCTCGGTCGTCACACCGCAGACGATGAGGTTCTCGATCCCTTTGTTCTGGAGGATGAGATGCAGATCCGTGGCGTAGAATGATCCCTTGCCCGGCTTGTCGATGACGGGCTCCCCTTCCCTCGGATAGAGCTCCGACACGATGTCGTGGCCGGGCTCGCCGCGAATCAGGATCCGTCCCATCGGCCCCGTCGCGCCGATGCGCATCGCCGGCGAACCCCGCTCCACCTTGGCCTTCGGCGCGTCGGACATGTCGCCCCGGTGACCCTCGCGCGTGTGGATCACGAGCATGCGCCGGGCGCGGGCGACCTCGAGTAGCCACGAGCAAGGCCGCACGGCGGCCGTCAGGCGGGCGACGTCGTTGCCCAGCGCCTCGCCGAACCCGCCCGGGAGCAGGAAGTCGCGCTGCATGTCGATCATCACGAGCGCCGTACGCTCCACGTCGATCGCAATCGGCTCGGGCTCCGCGTTCAACACGATGCGACTCATGAATCGGCCTCCTCCCGTTACGGCAGCGCCTCGACGAGCGCGCGAGAATCGCTCACCGCCCCGAACACGCCTTGCTGCATGGTCACCATCTTGAGGGCCGCCTCGTGATTCCCGCGATCAGTCGCGGCGCAGCAATCGCTCAAGATCAGGCACTCGAATCCCCGGTCGTTGGCCTCGCGCATCGTCGTGTGCACGCAGACGTCCGTCGTAATCCCGACGAGGACGAGGTTTCTCACGCCGCGCAGGCGGAGCAAGAGCTCGAAGTCCGTGGCGCAGAACGTCCCCTTCCCCGGCTTGTCGATGATGGGCTCGCCCGGGGCCGGCGCGAGCTCCGGAATGATCTCCCAACCGGGCTCGCCGCGCACCAAGACCCGCCCGCGCGGGCCCGGATCGCCGATGCCGACGCCGGAGGGCGAGCGCCGCGATCGCCAGCGCTTGTTCGCCGGCAGGTCCGAGAGGTCGGGCCGATGCCCTTCACGGGTATGGAAGACGGCGAACCCGCGCGCGCGAAACGCGGCCAGCACGCGCGCTATCGGGTCGATGCACGCGCGTGTCAACGAAATGTCGTAGCCGAGGATATCGATGTATCCGCCTTTCCCGCAAAAGTCGGTCTGCATGTCGATGACGACGAGCGCGGTGTCGTCCCGACGAAGCTCGCCGTCGAAAGGCCAGGGATAGGGAACCGCCGGAACTTGCGCCATCGTGAATCTCCGTCGCGAGTGCGACAGCGAACGCAGCATAGAGAGCCGGTCGTTTCGGGTGGATGTCGCGCGTGGGTTTGGCACGTTGCGCGCGCTTTCGACCGTGGGTCGTCGGGCTTGCACGCTGCCTGACACATTTCGGGAGAACGTTCATGGTCACGAAATACGACCGACACTTTTCGCCCAGTATCACCGGCTCATCCGGAAAGGAGCCTTGTGATGAGACTGAGCCGAGCCGTGTCACCGATGTTCGGAGCGTTCGTCGTAGCGATGGGCGTGCAACTCGCGTCGGTTGGAACCGCTCGCGCCCAGCAGCCGGCGCCTCCCGCGATGGCCCCGCCATCGAGCGCCGCCGCGCCCGCTCCGAACCCGACTCCGCCGCCTGGCGCAGCCAACGCAGCGGCTCCGCAGATGCTGCCGCCTCCGCCGCCGCCACCCGGCCCCGTTCCCACGGCGGCGCCCGCGATGCCGCCCGGACCACCCCCGCCGGCGGGACCCGTGCCGACCGCCGCGCCGCAGATGGTCCCGGCGCCTCCTCCACCGGTCGCGCCGCCCCCGCCTCCTGCGCCTGCGTCCGGGCCGACGTGGGGGT
>DATGJA010000244.1:0-16653 GCA_035295445.1 Polyangiaceae bacterium
CTCACGCGAAACGACTTGTCGCGGTACATGTCGCAGTACGTACAGTGGTTCCACGAGCAGCCGATCGTGGCCTGCACGATGTACGCATCCGCCTCGGATGGCGGCCTGTACAGCTTGCCCTCGTAACGCATCGCCGCCCGACAGTAGCACCCCTCGCGGCGCTAGCAGCCGGCTCCTCCAGCGGGCGTGCTGCTCGGCCTCTGTCGAGCGGGGGTTCTTCCTCGGCCACTCCAGTAAATCGGCGCGTCAGGGCGACGGCGCGACCGTCAGCACGCGCGTGTCATACGAAACGGCGGCGCTGCCCGAGTCGGTGAACCTGAGCAAGGCCGCGGTCGTCTCCCCCGGGAAGAGGAAGCCGCCGGGCACGGTGAGGTTCACGAACGGGCTGCCAACCGGCGCGAGGACCGCCGAGGTCCCGTCGGCGTTCGCGAGCGTGACGCCCGAGGCCAGGTTGTCGAGCACGAGGGCCACGGGCGCGGGCGCGAGGCTCCTCCCGGAGTTGCGCACCGTCACGAGCTGCAGCACGTCCTGGCTGCCGGGCACCGCGATCGTCGGTCCGCTCGTCACCCGGAACGTGCGCGGGCCCGGGATCACCCCCGGCACGAAGAGGTCGCTCAGGTCGTTGACGATCGCGACGCTGTTGAAGCCGGTGCCGAACGCGTTCGTCTCGCCGGACGGGATCGGGTTGTTCACGAACGAGAGGCCAAAGAGCTCCTCCATCGTCTTGAGATCCGACGAGTGGTTCATCTCGACGTTGCTGGCGAACGCGTTCCCCTTCGCGAGATGCGAGAGGACGATCTCGGGAACGGTGCGGCTCGGATCGTCGCCGTCTTCGCTCTCGTCCCACCAGATCACGATGACACCGTCGTCCTCGTACTCGTCGGAGGCCATGATCATCGGCACGATCTGCGAGAGGAAGTTGTCCCCCTGCGCGATCGACGCCTGATCCCCGGTGAAGAGCGTGCCCTTGTAGGTGAAGCCGCCCGTCAGCGCGCTGTGCGCGTCGTTGTACTGGTCGGGCGTGATCCAGTTATAGCGCCCGACCGCGTGCGCCGCGAGATCCTGGGAGAACTGCGTCAGCGGGTACACGTTCTCGGTGTCCGTATCGCTGAAGAACGCCATCGGGTTGTGCTTGACGGCGTAGTTGAACTGCGTCGTGCCGTTGTAGGGATTCACTGGCCCGTTCGTCCCCGAGGCGCTCTTGAGCGGACTCGTGCTGAGCTGCACGTCCTCCTCGTAGTTCTTCCACGGGACACGCGCGGCATCGAGCTGCCGGGTGAGGTGCGGCGCGTCGTAGACATTGCCGTTCGCCGTCGTGGGGTCGGCGTCGGTGTGATTGCCGAAGTTGGTCCCCGCCTCGGCCCAGATGTAGTTCGGCTCGGAGGGGTGCACGCCGACGCCCGCGTTGTGGTAGGAGACCGCGTAGGACGACTGGGCGGCGTTCGGGTTCCCGGGCGTCATCAGGCTATTGACGTACGGCGCGGCCGCATTGCCCAGGATCGGCTGGGGGGCTTCTTGCGTGCTCGGCTGCGTGAGGTTGTGGTTCTCCATCGCGATCACGAACACCTTGCCGACATGGCGGCCGCGGACGCCGAGGTCGCCACCGCGGCCGAACGCCTGCGCGCTCGGCGCGTTCGACGGGGGGGGCTGGCCGGACGCGCCGCCGCGGTCGGCGGTCGATCCGCACGCAACGAGGCACAGCGAAAGAACAGGCAACACATTTCGAATGGCCATCGGTCATCGCCTCCGGCGCCCGCTGCCGAGCGCCGCCCGCATCCTTACTGCCCCAAATCGGCGCGCGCGGTGCCAAGCTCGCGAATTTTCCATGACGGCCCGCCCCCGACGAGCTCCGCTCGGGGGCTCGGGCCCGCGTACCGCCAACGGTACCGGGGCGTGTACCAAGGGGCGTAACCTGCAGCACTCGAGACAGCACCGACGATACGCCGCTGGAACCATTCGAGGAAATGGGCGGGCGTCGCGACGGTCACGAGGGGGCGGCGCCGCAAGTGGAACACCGAGCGCGTTGCGGTACGCCTCGCCCGCCGCCTATCCCCGCGAAACATCGTGAACCGTTCGCAGGCTCGAAGATTGCTAAAGGCCCCTTCGAGGCGCGGGCGCGATGGGCACGGACGTGACTTCACGGGAGCGCGACCCCTCCTCGTGCAAACCACATGATTGATTCCTATCGACGATACATAGTCAGGTCAGTCGTATTCTAGTTACTGAATGTGCGACGGACGTAGTTGACCTCGGTCATTTAGAACGTTAGAGGCTTCACAACAATCGAAGGGGGTTCCGGGTCTGGCACCATTCCAGATCTCGGCGAGGAGGGTTTGTTGTCGCGGCACAAATTGCGGTATGACACGGCCACGCGCGGCGTCGGCCGGAGGGCTCCGTCTGCCCTTCGTTCGAGCGTCGTCGCCGCGGCTGCAGGTCTCGTCGCCTGCGGGTCGACTGGCGGCGGCGACCCGACCGACCGGAACACGTCGGCCGTCGGTTCGGGCGGTCATATTCCGGCGGCTTGGACCCAGGCCGCCTGGTTCGTCGATCCCGCGAATTCGAGTGGCAAGGCGAGCGACGGAAACGACTGCGCCAGCGCCACGACCGCCTGCAAGTCCTTCGCTGGGATCTTTCAGCGTTGGGGCACGTATTCGCCGCGCATTCGGCAGAACACGACGCTGACGTTTCTCAGCTCGCACACGGACAACTCGGACCCCGTGTATCTCGCCCCACGGCTCGAAGGCGGGGCCAATTTCGTGATTCAAGGCGCCCTCGGTTCGTCCCAGCAGGCGGCGTCGGGCAGCCTCCTGGGGATTCTCGCTAAGGGAAAGTCGGCCGGGCAGCTGCTCCAGGCCATCCTGCCCAATGGAGCGGCGGTGGGGCAGCTGGTCGTGAACACCACCCGGGCGAGCCGCGCCTGGGTCTACAAGAATGTCGCCGGCAACATTTGGCTGCTTTCGCAACCGCTCCAGGCCGTCGCGGTTCCGGGGGCGTCGTCGGCCCCCGCCGAAGTCGATACGTGGGCGAACGGAGACGCCGTCCGCCTCTACAATCCGGTGGCGGTGAACCTGGCAAGCGCGTCGCCCACCGCGACGGACCTCACCTCGTCCACCAGCCCGTCCCAGTTCATCGTCTACCAGCTCTCGGTGTTCGACCCCGCGGGCGCCGGGAAGGACGACCTGGCCGTGGCGAGCCAGGGAGGCGTCTATTTCGGCGAAAGCGCCGTTCAACGAAACCTGCTGATCGGAGAGGGGGAGACGACGACTTCCCCCGTATTCGTCAACACGGACTTTTCGGGAAACGTGGACGCTAGCCTCTCCACAGCGAGCACGGGCCTCGACATCGTGGGCGGCCAGGTCCGCAGCCCTTCGCGCTACGTCTTGCTGCGGGCAGGCGACCTGGAAGAGGACGCCGTTCTCGGCGTGCCGACGCAGCTCGTAGCGAGCGCGTTCGGCAGCGTCTTTCTCGACCACGCAAGCAGCCTGACGTTCACGGAGGGTACGTCGTTCCCCTCTCATGGGTCGGGCGCCTCGATGTTCTGGGGGCCGGGCAGCTTGAACATCGGTGGCAACGCCCGACTCCAGTACCCCGCCGGGACGAACGCGGCGCAGGCGACGTTCCAGCAGGCGGGGAACATCACGATGAACGGGGAAGACGAAGCTTGCTCGGTCGACGCGTCGGGCAACTGGATGTGCGGCGTGCTGCTCACGGCGCCCAACCTGGACCAGAGCGTTCGCCTCGGCGGCTTCGGCGGCAACGCCGTCGAGCCCGGCGGCGCGACGATCTCGAACACCGCCACGGACGGATGAGGAGACGCGCACGGTGAACCTCCAACGACGGACTTGGACGCGGGCCGCGACGGTGGTCATGTCCGTCGGCGCCCCGCTGTTCGGATGCGGGCCCTCCGGCGCGGAGCGGACGGGCGCATCTTCGTCCGCCGCGAGCCCTGCGGGCCCCATCCCCGCGAGCTGGACGATCGCCGCGTGGTACGTCGACCCGTCGAACACGACCGGCACCGCGAGCGACACCAACACGTGCACGAGCGCGTCGCAGCCGTGCCTCTCCTACGGGGGCGTCGCGCAGCAGTGGGGGACGTACTCACCGCGGCTGCGTCAGAACACCACGCTCACTTTTCTCAGCTCGCACACGAGCAACGTCGACCCCGTCTACCTGACGCCGCTCCTGGAGAACGGCGCGACGGTCACGGTGCAGGCGACGCTCGGCTCGGGTCAGCAAGTGGCCACCGGAACGCTCTCCGGCGTCGTTCGAAAGAACCGATCGTCCGCGCAGCTCCTCGTCGCGACGTTGCCGTCGGGCGCGGCGCCCGGGCTGCTCGTGGCCAACTCGACGCGATCCAGCCGCGCCTGGGTCTACGCGAACGCCGGAGGCAACAACTGGTCGCTGTCGCAGCCGATCACGTCACCGGTCGCCAAGATGACGGCGCCCGCAGAGAACGACGTCTGGGCGAACGGAGACGCGGTGATCCTCTACAGGCCGATCGCGATCGACCTCGTCGAGGCCTCGCCCACGGTGACGGATTCGGGCGGCTCGATGGCTCAATTCGAGATGAGTTTCCAGCACGTGACTGTGCTCGACCCGACGGGCGCGGGCGTGGACAACTTGATCGTCGGGTCGGACGGGGCCGTCAACTTCGTCGAGAGCTCGATCCAGCGCAACGTCACGCTGGGCGCGGGCCCGGCGACGGTCCCGCCCTCGTTCGTCAACGTGGACCTCGCGGGTTCTCTGCAAATGGGGCTTCCCCCCGCGGACGCGCTCGGGACGCCCATCGCGATCGACGCAGGACAGGTCCGCGCTCCGGCGGGCTCGCTGCTCGTACGGGGAACGCGCCTCGACTCGGACGTCATCGTGGGCGTCCCATGCCTGATGGCGGCGGGCGGCTTCGGAAACGTGTTCCTCGATCGCGGCGTGACGATGACGGCGCTCGAGGGAAGCGTCGGGTCCACCGGCCCGGCGTGGGACGACGGCGACGGCGACGACGACGACGGGGTCGAGGTCCTCTGGGGGCCAGGGGCCGTCGACGTGGCGGGCAACGCGCGCCTCGAATACCCGAAGGGCGGCGTCAATCCCGCGCAGACGGTGTTTCAACACAAGGGGGGCCTGACGATCAACGGTCAAGCCTCCGCGTGCACCCGCGATCCGTCGCTCCTCGGGGGAAGCTGGAAGTGCGGCATCGCGCTGACGCCCGCGAACCTCGACAAGGCGATTTCGCTCGGCGGATTCGGGGGAATCGCGTCCAACCCCGGGGGAGGGGCCATCGCCAATGCCGCCGCCGACTATTAGCCGCTCGGCGGGGCGCGCCCGCGTCGTGGTCGCGATGACGGCGGCCGCGTCGATCTCGTGCGGCAGCGCGGGGTCGAGCGGCGGAGGCAACCGGTCATCGGAGCTCGCGTCCCTGCCGCTCAGCTGGAAGACGCCTGCGTGGTTCATCGATCCGGCCAACTCGACCGGGCACGCCAGCGACAACAATCCTTGCACGAGCGCGTCGCTGCCCTGCCTCACGTTCGCCGAGGTGGGCAGCCGGTGGGGGACGTATTCGCCTCGCCTCCGGCAAAACACGACGCTCACGTTTCTCAGCTCGCACGCGGACAACAGCGACCCGGTGTACCTCTCGCCGTTCATCGAGAACGGCGCGCTCGTCTCGGTGCGGGGCACGCTCGGCGCGGCACAGCAGGTGGCGACCGGCACGCTCGCGAACGTGATCACCAAGAACCGAGCGGCGGGCCAGCTCTTGCGTGCCACTCTTCCGGCGGGGGCGGCGGCGGACCTCCTCGTCGTCAACGCGACGCGGTCGAGCCGTGCATGGATCTACAAGAGCGCCGGCGGCAGCGATTGGTACCTGTCCCAGCCTCTTGCGCCGGTGAGCGCCCCGCCCGCGGCCCTCTATCCGCCCGAGGTCGACACGTGGGCCAACGGGGACGCCGTGACGCTCTACCAGCCGGTGGCCGTCGACCTCGCGCAGGTCACGCCGGTGGTGGCGGACTACGGCGGTGCCGCCAAGAACCAGCTGCTCGTTTACGGGCTCAAGGTGCTCGACCCGGGGGGACCGTCGGCCCTCGACCCGACGAGCGCCTCGAGCGACGTGTACTTCGCGGAGACGACCCTGCAGCGCGCGATGCTGCTCGGCGTCGCCGCGGCGAAGATGCCGCCGGTCTTCGTCAACGTGGACTTCGTGAGCGTCGCCGCGAGCGGCGTGCTCGATCCGGGCAGTCAGATCCCCCTCTTCGGCGGCGTCCTGCGCGGGGTGACGACCTCCACGGGCGTGCCGGCGTACCCCGATTTGCGCGGAGCACACCTCGACGCCGACGTCATCTGCGCCTCCCGCTGCGGGATGACCGGCGGGTCCTACGGGACCGTGTTCGTGGACTCGGGCGACCGGCTCACGTGGAAGGACGACGAGGGGATCTTCGACGGCACATACGGCGGTCCGACTCTCTGGGGCCCTGGGGCGGTCGACGTCTACGGGCACGCGCGGCTGCAGTACCCGGCCGGGGCGAACAAGGCTCAGGCCACCTTTCTGCAATCGGGCGGGCTGACGATCAATGGCTCGAGCACGGCGTGCAGCCCCGCCGGCGCGGACGCGGGCGCGTGGAAGTGCGGCGTCGCCATCACCCCCGCCCACCTCGACGCGCCGGTGAGCGCGGGAGGCTTCGGCGGCACGGCGGTGAACCCCGGAGGGGGGTCCATCTCCAACCAGGGGGTGATCCCCGGATCGCTCTATGCGGACGCCGGGGTCGCCGACGGGAGCGCCTCCGGCGACGCGGGCGATGCGAGCGTCGGAAACGACGGCGGCGACGCGGGCGTCGAGGCCGGACCCATGTGCTCCGTGTACGACGGGGGAGCCGCGCCTCCGGGCCGGCCTCTCTGCGGCGACGGCTGGCGCGACCCGGCCACCGAGGAGTGCGACGACGGTCTCGGCCAGAGCCCGTCGACGAGACGCGGGTGCACGGGAGCGTGCCAGGTTCAGGACACTCTCGACGTCCAGCTGACCAGCATCGACGGGGGGCCGGCCGCCTCTCCGCGCACGCTCGGCGGAGGCCGGCACCCGATCGCCGTGAGCGACAACACGTTCGCGGTGGTCGCGTTGGAGAATCCGAGCGAGCCGCCGACGCTCTCGCTCGCCACGTTCAACATCGTCGGGACGGCGACCAACACGGTCATCCCGATCAGCGCGGGGTCGGTCGTGACCGACGACGGCGATCCCGCGGTGGCCGCGCTCTCGTGCGATCGCTACGTCGTCGCGTGGAACGATCTGAACGGCGACGGCGACGGCCGCGGCGTGGCGCTGCGATTGGTGGACTCGAACGCGCCGCCTCCGATGGCCCCGCCCGCGTTCGCGAACGTCACGACGCAGCTCGAGCAGTTCGGGCCGGACGTTCTCTGGACGGGGTCGAGCGTCGTCGTCGCGTGGACGGACACGTCGGACCCCATCAACGGCCCCGACGTGCGCCTTCGGACGTTCGACGCGACGCTGACGCCCACGTCGGGCGAGGTGACGCTCGCCGCGACCCCCGACGCCGAGGGCGACGTCACCCTCGCCGCTTTCGAGGGCTCGTGGGCGGCCGCATGGCGCGACGACGCCAGCGGCCTCGAGCAGATCCGGGTGCACGCCGCCAACACGGACTGGACGGTCGGCCCCGCGTTCCTGCCCCCCGCCGCGGGCGGAAAGGTCGCGCTCGTCGAGCTCGACCCGATGAACCTCTTGCTTCTTTACCCCGTGGGCATCGGGCAGACGGCCACGGCGGACGCCGGCGCGGACGGCGGCGCAGACGCCTCGGCCGAGTCGGGCTCGGACCTCGTCCCCAACGCGTCGTCCAAGCTCCAGGCGGCGGTCCTCTCGCTTTCGGCGGGCGGGATGGTCAGGGGCACGGACGTGCCGGTGAACTCCTCGGTCGAGGGGTCCACCGCGAACGCGCTGGCGCACGCCTACGCGAGCGCGGTCCGCGTGGGGTCGAGCGTCTACGCGGCCTGGTGGATACAGGGCGCCGTGGGGGACCCCAACGGGGAACAGCTCTGGTTTCAGCCCGTCGGTTGGAGCGGCGGCGCCCTCGCCTGGGGCGGCGCCGAGATGTCGCTCCCCCGCACCGCCGCGCACCGCGCGGGCGATCAGCGACGGCCGGCGCTCGCGGCGAGCCAGCTCGCGCCGGGCGGGGCCGTCGTGGCGGCGTGGGACGACCTCGGGCTGGGGTTTGCGACCGCCGAGGCTCCGGCCGACGTGGTCGTCGAGGTGATTCCGGTGCCTGTGCTCCGAAAGGGTGTGCCGTGACGGGCGGCGGTGTTCGCGCGAGGGACGCGGGTGTCTGAGGTCTCGAGCCTGGAGATGAAGATGAAATCGGGAATCGATCGTGGCGTGGGGCGAGGGTGGCGAGCGTTGGCGGGCCTGCTCGGCGCGGTGGCTCTGGGGAGCGTCATGGTCCCCTCCGCCGGATGCAGCGGGAGCGCGGGGGTCGGAACGAATCGCAACCCGCCGGACGCGCAGGCGACGCAAGCCCTCGGCGCGAGCGGGCACGCGATTCACGTGTTCGCGGTCCAGCCTGACGGGACCAAGAAGCGATTCGACTTCGGCCAGGGCACCGAGATTGGACCCCACGTCGCCGGAAAGGTCCCCATCCCGATGCCGTCGTCCGGCGGCTCGCAGCCCCCTCCCCTCGGCTCCGGCCTGCACGGGCTCGCGGCGCCCCGGACGGCGGGCGCAGGGCTTCACACGCTCGACTTCGCCGACGGCGGCACTCAGCTCGTCGGCGGGCCGACGGTCGACGCTCCCGGCAATTCCGAGCTCGCCACGGCCTGGGCGCTCGTCGTGCGCGCGCAGGACGCGTGCTGGGGCAGCGAGGATCGCTCGGTGGACACGGCGACGATCTGGGGCCAGAGCGACGGGTTCACGCGCTGGTTCGACTACGACCAGGGGGGCTCGTCGTGCTCGGAGCGTCTGGACATCGAGCAGAACCTGCTCTGCGCGGCCGACAAGCTGGCCGAGGTGGGCGACGCGGTCGGGACCACCGTGTGGCCCGCGCTCAGCACCCTGACCTGTCAGATCGCCCTCCAGAACGGGTTCATCAGCGGCAACCCGTTTCTCTACGGCAGCGGCATCACCTTCGACTTCTGCGACGAATGGGACATCCCGCCGCAGGCCGACGCTGACCGCTTCATCGTCCGCGACCTGGCCATCCACCTCATCGGCCAGCTCGCGACGATCGACGGCCTCAACGTCTCGCCGTTCTCGCAGACCGTCATCTCCGGGTCGACGACCACGACGACGACGTCGACGGTTCCCAAGAGCGACTGCGCCACGATGCTGTCGGGTGTTCAGCAAGGGACGATCTCGGTGCAGACGGACTTCGACGCGTTGACGGTATTCGGCGTCCGTCTGCACGACGGCTCCGGCAACCCGACCTTCCCCGTCTACCCCCCGTCCGACCTGCCCGTCGTCGACAGCTCCAACACGAACAACTCGCCGCAGATCGCCCGCAGCGCCATGCAAGTCGAGGGGCAAATCCTCAGGGGCGCCGGGAGGCTCCTGCACGACGTGATCCGGCGCGACGTCTACTCGGACATGGCGGCGGCGGCCCAGCAGCGGGCGCGCGCTCTCGACCCCGACCAGGGCAACCAGCTCGCCTGGGGCGTGGGTCCTCTCTCGCAGGGGCCGTACGGAGCGATTGCGCACGCCGCGCGCGTCCTCACCGGCCGCTGGGAGGTCGGGGACGGGGCGGGCACGTTCAACGGGCACGGCGACCCGGAGCCCGAGGAGGTGCACGCGATCGACGTGCTGCCGAAGGCGTTCGGCGGCAACGCGGGCAACGAGCTCTCCGCGCGCTACGAGGATCGGGCGATCCGCACCAAGGGTGAGGCCCTCGCCTCCAGCCTCGTCGAGAGCACGGGGATCGTGCTGCCCACGTGCACGCTCTCGGCCTCGCAGCAGGCGGGCGCCGGCGGGGGCCCGTCGGTACCGACCGCTCAGGCCCTCCGGTCGGCGCTCGTGGCGCAGTTGGTCCTTCAAGAGCAGACGCAGAACCAGCTTCCGGCGCCCCCGCCGCGCCAGGTCTTCGTCGACACGCTCGCCCGCGTGTCGGACGCCGAGCTGCAGTTCGCGTTCGCGCGCGCCCTTCGCACATTTCGCTTGCTGACCGACAGCCCGGACGCGTTCGAGGTCAACCCCGGCCAATCGTGCGCGCCCGTCACGCTGACCGGCGGACTGCAGTCGCTCCCGGCCGCCCAGATCGACCCGAGCGTCACCGCGCTCCAAGGAGTCGTCATCGACGGGGGCATCTACCGCTCGCGCATCACCATGGATCCGATCGCGCGCTCCGGCGGGATGCTCGAGGTGTCCCAGATGTACCTGCAATACGGGCCGGGCAACGAGACCCAATGGGGGACGACGGACTTCGACCCGGCGGCGAACAACCCGACCGGCTTCGAGAACCGGCCGCAACCTGCCTTGCCGGCGGGAGTCTTCCAGGACGCGTTCAGCATGGGCCAGTCGATCGAGCGGCGTCTGGTCCTACTCGACCAAGCTTCCCTCGCGGGGGAGGTCATGGGCCCCGGAGATCCCGAGCCGATCGCTCGCAGCGGGGTCGCAGAGCTTCGCGCGTGGGCCGGCGGGGCCACGGTGCTCGCGCAGGGTTTCAGCGGCGACTCGGGAAGCGGGGTGTTCGTCGAGACCTCGGGAATCGAGTTCGCCGACGTGGGCCTGGATCCGTCGATGGACGCGGCCACCCGTCGCACGACGATGATGGGAGCGTTCGGGTTCGTCTACGGCCCGCCCTGGGTGGCCGAGTGCGCTGCGCACCTTCGCAAGGACTGTCCTTCGAACTTCGACACCCAGTGGGTGCAACACCCCATCGACGCGAACGACTCGGGGACCGACACGTCGCTCATGACGCAGTTCGGCGCCCAGACGCCGATCATGCAGCTCAACCTGCCGTACTTCGCAGGGGATCCGAACCTCGTCCCCAATTTCGCGCCCACTCCCCAGTTCGGCAACGGCTCGCACCTCTACATGATCCTGCTGCACGACCGCAGTAGCCCGACGGCGCAGGGCCGGGTGCTGGGCGTCATCTCGACCGCGTTCATCGCGTTCGACGTCCCGATCGTGGGCTTCGTGATCGCGCCCATGCAGCGCGAGCTGCTCGACGCGGTCATCGACACGGGCCAGTGGATCGGATCCGCTCCCCCGCGCATCAGCGGCCTCGCCGCCGCGGACAGCTCCGGCTATTGCGTCGACGGCGTACCGCGCGACATCTTCGTCCCGCTCCAGAACGAGTTGACCGCGGACGACAGCCAGAGCTTCGAGAACTCCTGGAAGCACTACCTGACTGTGGCGCAGCAGGCCGCGACGACCGCCGATCAACTCGCGCAGCAGCTCATCGCCAACGACCTCCAAATCGAGCAGCGCACCGAGGCCGCGGGGGAGCTCGTGGCGGACGCCTGCGGCGACGTCGGGGCGATCGACAAGATCTCGATCGACGGCAACGGCCACGTCACCCCGGCGGCCAACGACACGGCTCTCAGCTCGTGCTTCAACGAGCCGACGACGGACATCGTGTTCATGTCCGATATCCCGGATCCGCTCAACACGAATTCTCCGAACGCGGCGCCGAACCCGACGACCTGGATCCAGCAGAACGTGCTGCATTGCAATGCGCAGGGCGCGAGCGATCCGCTATGCACGCACACCTCGTACACGTTCGACACCTTCAAGGTGGTCGAACCTCACGAGCAAGCGACGCCTGGCAGGAGCGCCTGCGGCGGGTTGTCCGGCATCCTCGACTCCCTCTCGTCGGGTTTCCACGACAAGGATTTCGGCGCGATGCTCGGGGACCCGTCGTTCCAGAGTTCGGCGATCGCGGGCCTTGCCTCGGGCCTCAAGCTGACGGTCGACCAGCACGACCACTGGTCGCTCTCGTACTTGACGACCACGCCGCTCATGGACTCGCAGAACACGAACTTGTGGCCCGCCTGCCACGCGAGCTCGGGGGGCTGCTCGAACGTCCCCTCGGCGGCTGTCTTCGACAAGGCCTTCCGTTACTGTCCGGGCGCCGATCGGACGACCGCGGCGCTCGGGTGCAGCGCGCCGAGCGCGGGCGCCGAGCTGAACATGATCCGGTGGCGAGTCTCCGGCGCGCTCTGGATGATCGCGGCGTCCGCCGGGGAGCTCGAGGGGGGGATGTTCAATATCCCCGTCCCTGTCGTCACGTGGCCGCCGACAACGCCGTCGTCGACCGCCGTATTCGTCGGCGCCGCGTACTCGGGGCGCCTCATCGGGAACGGGACGGCAGGGCAGTGGCAGATGGACCCGAGTCTATCGAGGGCCGACAACAACGCGCTCCCGCTGGCCTACGACGTGGATCCGGCGTTCACCAGCTTTGGGAGCAGCGCCCCTCAGGAGATCCCGGCCTGGTACACGTCCCTCTACGCGGCGAACACTCCTGCCAAGCACGTGCTCGCCAGCAACACGAGCATGGTTTGGCCCAACTGCGTCCTGGCACACGCCCTCAACCTACCGCAGGCATCGAGCTGCTCGATTCCGCAGGACCAGGACAGCAACGACTTCATCACCTCCACCATCGATCAGACGCCGCCCTCCCCGCTGCCGATCTCGCTGTTGCAGATCCTCAACGGGGGATCCGTTTCGCTCCAGGGGTACACCTGCTCGGCGCCGTTCGGCGGCTCGTCGGTGACGGGCCCCGCGATCGGGGGGTGGACCTATGCGCTCGGCGACCTCATCACGGCGCTGAATACTGGCTTCAACACGCTGCAGACCGGAGTTTACGACTTCTTCCCGCACCCCTCGCTCGAGACGACGTGCGAATGGAGCGGAGCAGGATCGGGCGTGACGACCAAGGTGAACGGCCAGGTCGTGTCTCTCTCGTGCGGGAGCGACTGGCCATCCAGCAACAACCCTCACCCAAACCCGCTCTGGCAGGTCGACATGGGGCCGCCCGGCACCGGGAATCCTTTCGGGGGTGGAGGAGGAGTCGGCGCTTTCGGGGCTCCGGTCTCCGTCTTCAATCCGACCATCGACGGTCCGACGACCGCGTCCCTCGGTCAGGTCGCCGGCTTTCAGAGCGAGCCCAACTACCTCGCCGCCAGCGCGCTCCAGCCGAAGGATCGCGTGTTCGCGTTCGCCCACCTCACGGCCGGAAACGGGACCTGCGCGGGCCTTGCCCAGATGCTGGGCGCGGTCACCCTCGGTTGCGCGGTCCAGGGTGCCAACGCGAGCACCGTCGGCCCGCCGCCGCCGGTCAACCACCTTTCGCAGATTCCCGTGCTGCAGGACTGGCTCGACGCCGCGGGTCGCACCGTCCGCCTCAGCGCCCAGCAGCTCTACGTCGAGAACGTCCCCAAGCGGGTCGTCGCGGACGTCCAGAGCGGCGAGGTCGGCTCCGGGAACAAGGCCGGCACGCACGGCACGGACATCCTCAACATGGAGCAGGCGGTCCAGGATCTGGCGAGCGCCTGGGTCACGATCGGCACCGACCTGAGTGAGATCAGCGCGGCGATCGGGGTCGCCCAGGCGTCCATCCAGCTTGCGGGCGCGCAGGAGGGCTCGGCGGAGGCGGCGATCGCGATCCAGCGGATCAACGTGGAGTCGCAGATGGCCCAGGGCATCACGGCGCTGGTCGAAAAGATCGCCGAGGCGCTGCCTGCCGTCGCCGGCTGCGCCTTCACGGGGGTCGCTTGCGCGGCGGTCCCGCTGACCCTGGCGAGCATCGGGGAGACGGCGGTGACGACCGCCCAGAACGTGAGCGCGGGCAATGCGGTGCTCGACGCGCTCGGCGCGGAGGCCAAGTCGACGAACCAGACGTTTGACGCGCAGGTCCTCCAGGCGGTGGCGAGCTTGAACGCCTCGACGCCGGGGCTCTGGTCGACCGTGCAGACCTCGCTCGACAGCATGCGCAAGGCGGTGCTGACCCTCCAGCAGGCGACCGCAGATCTCCAGCTCACGACTGCGAAGGCGCAGTATCAGGCGGCCATCGCCGCGGGCTCGGACTTCGTGGTGCTCGCGTCGACCGGCCAGGAGATCCCGATTCCGGTCAACACTGTGCTTCGCCGCCAACAGAGCGCGACGGAGATCCGGTACCGGCGGGCCCTCGACAACGCGAAAGCGCTCGCTTACATGGCGAGGCGCGCCATCGAGCAGCGGCTGGGCGTCCCCCTCAGCGCGCTGACGACGCGCGTCGGACCCCTCGATGCGCCCGCATCATGGGCGGACGACGTGTGCAGCCTCACCGGGGTGAATCTCCAGGCGCTCAACACGGCGACGCCTCTCGACGCAGGAGGCGCCGACAGCGCCGCCGAACAGACGGTGATCGACCAGTTCGCCAACGACTTCGTCGGAGACTACGTGGCGAAGCTGTCGAGCTTCGTCGACTACTTCAACGCGCAATACCCGTCGCACGAGGGGAACGACACGGCGATCCTCTCGCTGCGCCAGACGCTCCTCGACCCGGTGCCCACGTGCACGCAGCTGTCGCCGAACCTCCTCCTCAACTCGGGAAGCCTCGACACGCTGGTGACCCCCCAGCTGGCGGCGACCGAGCCCGGGTGGGCCCTCACACCCTGCGCGCGGACAGCGACGAAGTGCCTCAGCGTTCTCAGCGGGTCACTGCTGCCGGCGCCGCAGGACGGACCCCAGGGCCCCGTCCAGACCGCGTCGGGGAGCGGCGCGATCTTCTCGGGCGACGCGACCGGGGTCACGTGGCTCAACGATTTGCCGGCAACCCCCTCGGACGCGGGCGCAGACGCGGCGACCGCCTCGGACGGCGGTGAGGCTGGCGCTCCGCTCGCGCTGCCGCCCGGAGTCGTGTCGCAGACGGTCACCCTGGACGTCGGGAGTTACGTGCTCTCCTGGTGGGATCAAGCGCGCGACGCGACGGGCAAGCTCCTCTCGCCCGGAAGCACGCCCGCGCCGTACGTCGCCACCGTGTACGATCCGTCGTGGCAGGTCGTCGCGCAAGCGACGCCGACCCCGAACGTGCCGATGCCGTCGGAGTCGGGCGCCACCGCGACGCTTTGGAGTCCGCGCAACGCGCTCACCTTCCAGGTGCCGGTGAAGGGCTCCTACCACGTCGCGTTCGGCGCTTCGACGGCGACCTCCGGACCGGGCAGCGTCGCAATCGCGGACGTACAGCTCGAACAGACCCAGGCGAGCAACGTGCCCACGGTTTACATCGGCACGACGAGCACGCGCATGGTGACGCAGTACTCTTGTACACCGTCCGACGTCGACCTGCGCAACGCCTTCCAGCACAACTGCGACTTGGACGGCACCTGTCACTACGACCTCGTCGCGCCCATCGTCATCGATACGACGGCGCTCAACGCGGGCGGCTCCCGCCTCGCCGGGAAGCTCGCCCAAGGCAACTACAACTACCGGCATATCGACGTGTCGGTGAACCTCGTCGGCACGGGCGTACGCGACTGCAGCAGCACGCCCAACTCGGACTGCTTCGGGACCGGGTACATCGAGTACGACCTGCAACACGACGGTACGAACGCCGGAATCACCGACTACAACGGCGACACTCGGTTCTTCGACTTCGGCATTGCGGGGATCCAGCACGGCAAGGCGCTCGCGGCGGAGCGGTACATCACGATGCCCCTGTCGATGGCGGATCAATCGCTCATCGCGCAGCCGGGAATCCAGCACGTCGAGTTCCGCGGACGACCGCTCGATGGAACGTATCACCTTCGCATCTGGGACTCTCCCGCCCTCAAGTGGAGCCAGCTGCAAGACGTGCAGATCATCCTGGACTATCGATACTGGTCAGAGATCGTCGCCAACCTGACTGGCACCGGCCAGGGGCTGTGACGTGCGTCGCTCCGGCGCCCCGATCGCCCTCGTGACGTGCATCGCGTTCCTCGCGGAGACGCTTCCCTCGACGCGCGTGCTCGCCCAGGGCACCCCCGCCGAGGGCGCGCCGGCCGCGAGGGCGGCGAGCGAGGAGCGGGCCGCGGCGCCGGTCGTCGACAGCGACCCGGTCGCCGGGGTCGGGATGCGTCCCGCGACGGCCGCGGATCGGGCGGCCAAGGCGGACCCAAACGCTCGACTCGAAGGCTCCGCCAGCCGCGCCGCGACGAGGTCCCCGGTCGTCGGCTCGGCGGCAGCGGTGGCGGCGCGCTCTGCCAGCGAAGGCGCTTACTTTCAGTCGTTGGGTGCCGCGACGCAAGGGGTCGACTCCGTCACGCTCGGAGGCGCGAGCAACAAGACCGGCGTCTCGAGCCAGGCGATCGCGCTACCCCAAGGCGCCGGCAAGGTTCAGGGCATGGGCGAGAGCTTCTCGACACAGCTGTCGACGGGGGTCGCCACGTTCACCGTCCCGATCACGCTGCCGGACGCGCGCGGCTCCGCCCAGCCCACGCTCGCCCTGACGTACAACTCGAGCGCCGGCCACGGTCTGGCAGGCGTCGGCTGGGACGCGAGCACCCCTTCCATTTCGCGCCAGACCGACCGAGGACTCCCGCAGTACGACGACCGGTCGGCTTGGCACCCCGGGCAGGACCGATTCCTCGTAGGGAGCGCGGATCTGGTCCCGGTCTGTTCCGTCCAGGGGACGAGCTGCACCGGCAGCCTGCCGGGCGAGGTCATGCCGGCGTGGGCGGGTGGATGGCAGTACTTTCGCCTCCGCGTCGAGG
>DATGJA010000245.1:0-5965 GCA_035295445.1 Polyangiaceae bacterium
CGACCAGGATGCGCGCACCGGACACCGCGACGAACGTCCGGTAGGGGAGCGCCGCCGGTTGTCTCGCGGCCCGCTTGCCTACGGCTGCGATCGTCTGGGTCCGGAAGTCTCGCGGCGCCGCCGCCCGCGCGCGCTCGATCAGCGGCTCGACGTCGCCCTCGCCCGTGTCCAGGGCGTTCGCCACGTCGCGCAGGGCGCGCAGCGACGTCTCCGCCTCGGCCAGCCGAGCGCGCGCGATGGCCGCGCCCTCCTTGAGGCGCCGCGAACGCGTGAACAGCGCCTCGATTTGGCTGCGGGCGTCGCGCGATGGGTCGAGCGACAGCTCGACGGTTCGGGGCTCACCGCTCGACCAGTCGACCGCCACGAGTCGCGTCGCTCCCCTCGGGGCGTGCGCGGCCGCCGCGACGAACAGCTGCGCCCGTCGCGCGAGCCCGTCCGCTTCGCCGATTCGAGCCAGGTCGCCCCGGATCGCTTCCACTCGCCTCGCCACGCGCGAGGAGGCCCTCGCGAGCGCCCGAAGAAGACCCTGGCGCTGGTCGAGGTGGCCACCCTCGGCCAATCGCGCGGCCATTTCGGCGCCCCGCGCGTCGAGCGCCTCGCGGTCGATTCGCGGGGGTCCCCGGATGTGAGACGCGTCTTCGAGCTCCGTGAGGGCGAGTGGACCGGCTGTGCCGCTTTCGAACAGCCACGTCCGAGCGTCGCGAACGACCGCGATCGCCGTCGCCGACGCCCACACCACCCGACCTCCCTGAATTCGCGCTCGGCAACGTGCCTGCAGGCCCGACGACGCCTGCGGGCGTGAGCTCGCCCTCAGTCGCGCATTCGAGGCCTTGTCGATCGCGCCCAAGCCGAGGCCCGAGACGAGAAGCACCGGCACCGTCTCGCCTTCGGCCCGCACGGACAGGTGCGCGAGTTGGCGACCCGCCAGGTCCGCGACCGACACGCGCTGGACCCACCCACCCAAGAGCTCACGCCGCATTACCGCGGAGGTGCGATAGCATGGAGACGATCCATGAACCGGCGCACCTTCCCTGTCGGGCAGGCGAGTATCGCGCTCGTCAAGGCCCTCCTTTGCTCGCTGTCGAGCGAGAAGGGGGCCGCCGCGGCGGACTCGTGGTTGCGAACCATCCGGATGGTCCGGGAGGACCTTGAGGACGAGACCCGCGTCGTCCCGCTCCCGACGCTGCATCAGGCACTCGTGGCCTTCGTGGCCCTCGGGTCGCGGGACGCCATTCCCCGCGCGGCGAAGCACCTCGTTGCGTCCGATTGTCTCGGCATCTGGGTCCGGGTCTTGCGCGGCACGACCGAGCCTTCGGAGGCGTTCTCGCGGTTCGACTCGAACGACAGCCAGTACGGAGGCACGACGCGCTGGGAGACGGTTGACACCCGCCCGGGTCGATGGCGCGGGAGGGTCGTCATCGCCCACGACCCCGCCCTCGAGAAGGATGGGCTGCTCAGCCTCGGGCGCGTCGCCGGTCTAGCCGCGGTCCCCAGCCTCTTCGGGTTTCCCACCTCATCCGCCCGGGCGCTCGCGGCCGTCCCGTCGGGTACGGCCACTTCGCAAGAATACGAGGTGACCTGGTCGGTCCCGGACGTCCGAATCGGAGGCGTGGTAGGAGCAGCCATCGGCGCCGCGCTCGGCTCGGTGCCGCTTCTGGCCGGACTCGTCTCGCTCGATCGAGGCGCCATGGTGGCCGCGGTCGCGACGGCCGTCGGCGCGTTCGCCGGCGTCGCGCGCGCCCGGGATCGCCTCGCGCGCGCCGAGAGTCACGCCCAGCAGACGCGGGTCCACGCGCTCGAACGAAGCCTCTCCCTCCGTGACGCGCGCGAGCTGGCCCCCGGGGGTCAGCTCGAGGGGTCCGTCGCCGCCGGCCAGTACCGGATCGTACGCCGCATGGGCGCGGGTGCGACGGGAGTCATCTACGAGGCGGTTCGCATTTCCGACGGCGTCCCGGTGGCCATCAAGCTCCTTCGCGCGGCGGCTGCCCACGAGGCCGTCGCGAGCGATCGCCTCCGGCGCGAGGCCGAGGCGCTCGGCCTGTCGTGGCATCCGAACGTCGTCGAGGTAATCGATCACGGGCACTTGCCGGACGGTACCGCGTACCTGGTCATGGAGTTGCTCCAGGGCGAGAGCCTCGCGACGCGATTGCGCGACAAGGGGCGCTTGCAGCCTCGGGAGCTCTTGCCGATTGCCCTCCAGACTTGCGACGCGCTCGCCGCCGTCCACGCCGCCGGCGTCGTGCATCGGGACCTCAAGCCATCCAACGTGTTTCTCGCGGTCGATCGAGACGACCCCGCAGGGACCGAGCGGGTCAAGCTCCTCGACTTCGGCATCGCGCGTGTCGAATGGGAAGAGACGCGCATCACCAACACCGGCGGTCCTCTCGGTACGCCGGGCTACATGTCGCCGGAGCAGGAGACGGGCAACGGCGAGATCGACGGTCGGAGCGACGTCTTCTCGCTGGGCGCGATGCTGTTCGAATGCCTCGTGGGCGAACCCCCGCCGCCCCGTTCTCCGAGCGGCCTCGTTCGCACCGAAAACACCTCTTCGGACCGCGCGGATTCGGGGACACACAAGGCGTCGGCGCTCGTTCCTCCGCAGTGGCGCGCGATCATCGACAAGGCGATGGCGGTTCAGCCCTCCGACCGCTACCAGGACGCCCGCGCCTTCGGGCAAGCGCTGCGAGACCTGCGCGAAGGCATCGCCACCGCGGGGGTTTCGTCGTAGCAGGCTGCTGATGAAATCACTCGTCTTGGCCGCCCCGACGGCGATCGTGTTCGCCTTCCTCGTGGCCTGCCAGGGGTCGACTCACCCTCCGCCCCCCGCCGCGACGCCGGGCGGGCCCCCCGGGTACGGGCCCGCACCGATCCCCAACGGTCCTTACGCACAGCCTGCACCGCCGGCGGGGTACGGCCCCGCGCCCGCGCCGCCCAACGGGGTCCCCGCAGCACCGACGAACCGGCCGCTCCTGGGGCCGCTCGTCGGATCGGCGGCGTGGCAGGCGGAGGCGCGAGCGGTCCTCAAGGAAGTCGTCGCCCACTTGCCCGCCCAGTACGCGGCGCGAGTGTCGAACGTGCCCCTCGTCTTCGACCCCAATCCGAACGAGGTCAACGCGTTCGCCTCTTGCGACGACTCGGGAGCTCCATTCATCGCGGGGACCGAGGGCCTGCTCGAAGCCATCGATTCGATCGCGGAGACGGGAGCGACCGACGAGCTCTTCGGCACCGCGACCTACGGTGCGTACGCCGCCGCGGTCGCCCCGCGCCTCGTCACGGAGGGAAACATGGGGGGAGCCTTCCTCCCGCCGGGGATCGTTCCCGCCGTTTACTGGAACGATCCGAGGCGCATTTCACGCGCGCACGAGATCTTCGACGAGATCGTCGCGTTCACGTTCGGGCACGAGCTTGCCCACCACTACATGGGTCACACCGGGTGCGCGAACGGACAGGCGGGGGGAAACGGACCGCTCATCGAACAGCTCGGCCAGCAGCTCGGGCGCCTGCTCACGTCACCCGGCGGGGGGTTCAACCAGCCGAACGAAGTCGCCGCCGACACGCAGGGTTGCATCAGCACGCTGGACGCCGGTCGCGCGCGATCGGCCGTGGCCTATCGGTGGACGGAGCAGGGCGGACTCAGGCTGCTCGACTTCTTCGCGCGGCTCGATCAGGCCTCGGGCGCCAATCCTTGGCTCAGCTTCTTGCGTACGCATCCGAACCCGGGGCTTCGCATTCCGATCGTACAGGCCGTCGCCGCGTCGTGGCGGCTGCAGCATCCCGGGTAGTCTCCTCCGCGGTTCATCCATCGGCTTGAAGACCGCGATCGAGAGCCTCTCGAGGCCATTCATCCGCCTGAGGACCGCGATCGAGAGCCTCTCGAGGTCATTCATCCGCTTGAAGATCGCGATCGAGAGCCTCTCGAGGTCATTCATCCGCCTGAAGACCGCGATCGAGAGCCTCTCGAGGCCATTCATCCGCTTGAAGATCGCGATCGAGAGCCTCTCGAGGCCATTCATCCGCTTGAAGATCGCGATCGAGAGCCTCTCGAGGTCATCCATCCGCTCGACGACGAGGCCGGTGGGCGTTTCTCACACCAAGCGCAGGCTCTTGCCCGTGATGACCTCGTTGTGGCTGCCGGTGCGATAGCCCTGAAGGTCCAACGTGACGTACGCGAAGCCGAAGCGTTTCGCCGCGTCGACGATCGCGTCGCGGTCTTCGAACGCGCGGGCCAGCTCTTCGCGCGCGACCTCGATGCGCGCGAGTGCGCGATCCGCCGACGCGGACCCGAGCCCGTGCCACCGCACCCGAACCTGACGGAGCCCGAGACGTCGCAAGTCCGCTTCGAGACCGCCGATCTGCGCGAGCCGTTCCCGCGTTACTTCCGTCCCGTACGGGATTCGGCTCGAGAGGCAAGCGCTCGCGGGCTTGTTCCAGATGGTGAGTCCGAGGGTGTGGGCGCACCGACGGACGTCTTCCTTGTTCAGGCCGCACTCGACGAGCACGCTCCGGACCTGTGAGTTTTTCGCGGCGTCTAGCCCCGGACGGTGATCGCCGAGATCGTCCAAGTTGGTGCCGTTCAGGACGTACGCGAGGCCGAGCTCCCGCTTTTTCCGTTCGGCGATTTCGTATAACTCGCTCTTGCAATGAAAACAGCGGTCGGGCGCGTTGGCGACGTAACCCGGCCGCTCGATCTCGTGCGAGTCGACGAGCTCGTGCCGGGCGCCGATTTGCTGGGCGATGGCGACGGCGGCTTCTTTTTCGAAGGGCGCCAGGCTGGGGGACACGGCCGTGATTCCGACAGCCCGTGCTCCAAGGACCTCGTGGCCGAGCGCCAGGACGAGCGCGCTGTCGATCCCGCCCGAGTAACATACGAGGACGCTGCCCATCTCTCGTATAACTGCGCGCAATTGCTCGATCTGTGGGTCGATCATGGGGGGAGCCAAGGGGGGCTTTCACGATTCTGGAAACGGCGGCGCTGTTGCTTCTTAGCACCCATTGTCGTTGGTCTCTCGAAGCTGCTACTTTGTTCAGTGAAAAGACGATGACAGCACGGGACTTCGAGGCTCTTCTTTCGCGCATCGGCCCTCCCAGCAAGCTGCACCTCGCCCGTCCGGGCGAGGGCGAGCGTGCGGCGTCGATTGGGCGTGTCGTCCGAACTCTCGCTTCGCTCGAGCCTGCGGACTCCCTTGAGATCCCTTGGCCCGGGCTCGACGAGGTGCTTCCCGACGGCGGGTTGCCGCGCGGGGTGGTGGAGCTCTCGGCTCCCCATGCGCTGGGAGGCTGCACCAGCCTCGCGCTCACGTCGGTCCGCGCAGGCCTAAAGCGGGGAGCGAGGGCGTGGTGCGCGTGGATCGATCCTCAAAATACGCTTCATGCCCCAGGGGTCGACTCGGCCGGGGTGGACCTCGATCGATTGCTCGTCGTGCGCCCTCCGCTCGCGCTCGCAGGACGCGTCGCGTTGAAGGTCGTCGCATCGGGAGCTTTCGAAGTGGTGGTTGTCGATCTGGACTGTGTTCCGGGCGCGTGTGCAGAGGCGGCACCGCACACCTCGAAGAGAAAAAGCGGATGGTCGCCCGAGGTGCTCGTTCGCAAGCTCGCGATCGCCGCCGAACCAGGCGCTACGACGGTTCTGCTCCTCACCGACGCAACGAGGCCGCGCTCGGTCCCCTGGCCGGTCGCGCTCCGGCTCGAGGTGTCGCGCCCATCCGCGAACGAGCTTCGAGTCCGGGTCGCCAAAGATCGGCGAGGACGGGTCGGCGCGGCGAAGACGGTCCCTTTTGTCATGTCGTGCCCGATCGCCCGCTGACGCCGAGTCGAGATCATGCAGCGCCGCGTCGTATGCATCGCGCTGACGCAGATACGCGTCGAGATTGCGTTGGAGTCCGCACGCTCGAGCGAAGCGAGAGTTCGGACGACGCACCCAATGGAGTCCGCACGCTCGAGCGAAGCGAGAGTTCGGACGACGCAC
>DATGJA010000246.1:0-11737 GCA_035295445.1 Polyangiaceae bacterium
ATCGCATATTTCTGCCACTGCTCGGTGAGCGTGAGGTCTGCCCCGAAGTCGTTGAAGCACTCGGTGCACACCTTGCCCGCGGGGTCCGTATTGAGGTCGGGAACCTTCAGCCGAACGCTCTTCGTCGCTCCCTTCGCGACCTTGGCATAAAACGAAACGCCCGTGTACGCGCTCGCGTCGTACGGCGCCTTCGGGTCCGTCAGGCTGAACCCCATTCCCGCGAAGAGCGGGTCGCCGGTCGTCGCCATCTTGCCCATCATCCGCGCCGCGTTCGTCGACCCGTTCGCTCCGCCCGGCGACATGAGGAATTTCGTCTGAATGGGCGGCGTGATCGTCGAGCCTGCCTTGTCGAGGAACGTGTACCAATACCCGTTTCGTCCCTTTTGCTTGGTGACCTGGTTATTGCCGTCTTCCGCGTCGTCGATCGAGTAGTCCGCAGGGCAGTCCTTGTCCGAGACGGTGGCGGGCCCGGGTGGCGGCGCGGCGCCGCCGCCGGCCGCCGCGGGAGCTTGAAGGGCGGGCGCGCCCGGCCCCACGGTCGCCCCCGTCTGCGGCGCCGGTTCGTTGTGACAAGCAAGCCATGCCAGGGGCAGGAGCATCGCGGGTAGGGCGAGATTCCGGGGGGTCTTCTGCATGGATCCTTCCTTCGCAGGAGTACTAGTCGCGCGGGGGCGGCGCGATGGCTCGCCCATGCAATCAGTTGTTCGGCGCGCCGCACACAAACCAGGTGAGGAGAGTCTCCCGTTCGGCCTCCGTGGGTTGCGCGGCGGTAGAGGGGGGCATGACGCACTGGTAGAGTTGGTCCCTCATCTCAGGGTAGCGTACGAAGACCCCCTGGTAGCTCGTGTAGTTGAGCACCGACTCGACGCCTGTGGGACTGTGACACGGCACGCACCGGTCGTTGATGATCGGCTGGACCTCGGCCTTCCAGCTCGGCGGCGGGGAGGGGCAGCCCGAAGGAAAATCCTGAGGACAGCTCGAAGTCTTGGGCGGGCTGCCGCACCCGGCGATTCCGCCGGCCAGCGCCACCGCGGCGCAGCAGGCAATCCTCCGCGCCCTCACCAGCGCTGCAAGGCGCATCCGAGTGCCTTGCCCTCCGGCGTCCGCGGCTCCTTGCCCGCGAGCAGATCGTCGAGCGCGTTGCGCAGGTACGGCGTGGCGTCGTCGTGCAGTCGCAGCTTGTCGCTGTCCATGCCGCCCCGGTAGCGAATGCGCCCGCTCGAATCGAGCACCACCGCGTAGGACGCGTACTCGGCGCCCACCGCGTCGGCCACGCGCGCGCCATGATCGATCAAGATGGGGAACGGGTAGCCGCGTCGCTTCCCCTCGGCGGCGTCCTTGGCCCGCGAGGCGCGCGTCTCGGAGTCCACCATGAACACCTGCACGCCCCGCGCGGCATACGCGCCCGCCAGCGTGCGAAGGCGCGCCTCGTGCGCTCGCAGGCAATCGCAGTCCGGCGAGAAGAACACGAGCACAGTGAGCGGGGCGAGCTCGGAAAGCCCTCGAACGCCGACGCTGTGGCCGTTCGGACCCACGAGGGGCGCGTTGGGGACCTGAGGCTCCGCCGTCGGCCGGGCGGAAGCGCAGGAGAGCGAGAGGACGACGCTCGCCGCGAGCACCGAAGAACGCGTCAAGACCATGATCGAATCACCGTGAACGTGAGGCCCGTGGAGGCGGGCTGGTTGCTGCCGACCGTCCCGAAGGGCGGATCGACGAAGACTCCCCCGAGCAGTCGCCACCAGTCCCCCAAGGGCCACAGGCCCGACAGGGTCAGCACCGTCAGGCGCTTCGAGCTCGCCGGGACGCTCGCGCCGCCGTCGGCCGTCGCTTCGCCCTCGAACACGTACGACGCCGAGAGGGCGAGCGCGGCGCCGTTGTCGAACGAATAGGCGCCGGCTCCGATCAACGTGACCTGCGGCGCCAGCGTCTCGCCGAACCGAGGCGTGCGCGCGGCCACGATTCCCGTGGCGTTGACGAGCCACCGGCCGAAGGTCTGCTCGAGGGCCAGGGCGAAGTTCACCTGCCACGCGCCGATCCCGGTCGCACCGACGAAGAGGGGAGGGGTGGCGGACTCCGGCGCCGTACCCGTCGGCAGCGTCAGCCCGGCGAGGAGGGCGATCCCCGGTACGACCTCCGACTCGCCCGCCACGACGAAGTCATAACGGACGGATGCGTTGATGTCGCCCACGCCGCCCCCGAAGCCCGATCCGCTCGAGGTCGTGGCGCGGCTCGTCTCGATGAGCGGCACGAGGAGCGCGGCCTGCCCCTTCTTGAGAAGACGCACCGCGCCGAAGAGATCTTGCTCGAAGTCGAGCTCCGTGTCGCCCGCGGGCGACGCAATGTAGCGCCCGGCCGGATCGTACTGGCCGTGGATCCAGCCGGCGCGAAGCTGCGCCCCCACGAGGGCGTCCTCCGGTAGTTCGAGGCGGGCGGGCGTCACGGCGGACCCGCCTGCGCAGCACGCTTGTGCCCAGGCGACCGACGGCTCGCCCCAGGCGACCAGAAGGGCCGAAAGGGCGAGCCAGAGGCTACGGGATCTGAACGGGGAGGACGACATGGTCCGTGATGGGGCCGGAGAACGCGGTCTTCAAATCCCAGAGGCCGGACATGTAGAGGTAGACGGAGCTTATCTCGTACTTTCCGTCGCCTGCGGGCATGACCGGCGGGTTCGAGCTGCCGTGGTTCATCGCCGGCATCCACGGCATGACCGTCACCGTGAGCCCGTCGACCGGCGTTCCGTCGGCGGTCCGCGTGACCGTGATCTCCGCGGCGTTCGTGTCGAGCGTCGGGGGATCGGGCGTCATGTGAAGCTTGACGCGCAGCGCCCCCGACGCGCTCGCGACGGTGACGTCGGCCGATTGCACTTTCGAGCTCGAGCAGGCCCCGCACCCGAGCGCCATGGGCAAGAGAGCACCATGCCAGAACTTCATGGCTCTCCCTTTCAGGGCACGTCGACCCAGAAGGACGCGTGCCCGTGTTGCGACGTCGGAAGGAGGTCGAGGCACTCTTCGTGAATATGGAAACGTACGACCCACCTGCCGGCCTTCTGGAAAACGACGGGGCCGACTTTGTAGGTGCCCGGCGGCCCTTCCGGCGAAGGGTCGGCGGGGTGATTCATGATCGGGAGCGTACAGTTGAGCACCACGTCGGGGCGGACGTTGGCGCCCGTGACGGGCGAGCCGTCCACGCGGCTCTTCACCGTCACCATGAAGTAGACCCCCGGGTTCCCCTCGCAGATCGGCGGCACTGAGTAGCTCACGTCGTACTTGCAGTCGTCGTCGCCGCCCGAGGTCCCGTACATGGCGGGTCCGTACTGGTCCGGCTCGCAGTCGCCCGTGGCGAGCTCGGTCGCGAGCGCGTCCTGCATGGAACCGTCGTCGGCGCCTCCGCCGTCATCGCCGGAAGCCGAGCCATCGTCACCCCCGGCGGGCGCGCCCGCGTCGCACGATGAGACCATGGTGGGCTGGATCATCGAGCCGCAATGCGTGTCGGCCGGACCCGATGCCGGTCCCCCACCGTCGGCGCACGCGGGCGCCGCCGAGTTGCTGGTGGAGCAGGCGGCGAAGGCCACGGCGAGTCCGGTGCAAAGAATGGCCGCAGCGCTCTTCTTGAGACGCGAAACAACGACAAGAGAATCCTTCGAATTCATGACAGTCCTCCAGGCCACGAGACGGTTCACGAGAGGGCCGCGAACGGCGGGACCGCCCCGCGCCGACCGCGTGTGATCACGAGTCGACGGGAGGGTCCGCCTTCGAGGCCGGCGGGTGGGTCAAACCGTCGCAGTTCGAGGAGGTGGCGTGGCGGGCTCGATGAAGGGGGCGGGGGGCGACGGGCATTCGGCTCGGGGCACCGGAAGGACCTCGCCGGCGGGCACGATGCCCACGAGCCCGGCCGGGAGAACGCCGGGCTCCACCGCCACACCGACGGCGACGCGCTTGTCTCCGCAGGGAACGCCGTCGGCCTGCGGCTCTCCGCCGACCGGGTCCTCGGAGATTGCGCGGCCGTTCGACAGCGCGCGGCTGCACACCGGGCACGACGCGTGGCTCCCCCCCATGGCGCACGTGCAGACGTGGGACGAAATCCCGCTCAGCGCGCGCACGAGGCCCGGCAGGCCGCTCCCGGCCGCGAGCGCCACGGCGAGGCACGCGACGATGAGCCGGAGGAGGGGGGACGTGGCGCGGGGGCGCATCGCAGGCCGCGCGTAGTCTGGTCCCGGGTCGCGCCGTTCGCAAGCGCCAACGACGCGTAAGAACTCAAGATGGCGTATGAATGAGGGAGTATGCCCACGGTGCACCTGATCTGCGGCCCGCCCGTCGCCGGCAGGACGACGTACGCGACGGCCATCGCGAAGCGTACGAAGGGGGTGCGCTTCACGACCGACGAGTGGATGGCGACGCTCTTCGGCGCCGACTGGCCTGCGTCGGCCACGCTCGAGTGGATGCTCGACCGCGCGACGAGGTGCGAGGCGCAGATGTGGCTCGTCGCCGAGCAGCTCATCGCGGTGGGCACCGACGCGATCATGGACATCGGGCTCGCAAGGCGCGAGCACCGCGACCGAGCGCGCATGCGCGTGGCGCGGACGACCGCAGAGAGCAAGCTCCACTACCTCGACGTCGACCGCGAGGCGCGCCTCGAGCGTCTCGCGCAGCGCAACGCAGAGCGTGCCGTCGCGCAAGGGTTCCACGTGAGCCAGGCCATGTTCGACTTCTGGGATCGCTGGTTCGAGCCGCCGACGGACGACGAACTCTACGGCGCGATGATCGTGTGCGCGTGACGTCGCGGCCGGCGTCGCGAGGGCAAGGCAAAAACCATCGCTTGGTTGGCCCGTGCAGAAACGTATTCGCCGGCGCGCTTCGAGAATCTTCCGCCGTATCTCGATTGCCTGCGATGACCCCATTTGATTTGTACGTTCCATTGCTCCGCGCGTTCCCGCGCGCTTGAATCAGGCGCACCCGAGCGGTGGCGGAGGACCTCATGCGGTGGGAATCGATCCTTGGGACTTTGGGAATGGCGCTCTTCGTCGCCTGCAGCGGCGCGGTCGCCCCGAGCGGAAGCGGTGGTCTCCCGCCGTCCTCCGGCAGCGGAGCGGGCCACTCCGGCGCGGGCGGCTCCTTCGGTTCCGGGAGCTCCGAGAACGGATCCGGATCCGCGGGCGGAACGGGATCGGGATCGGACATCGGCGTGAGTGCCGGCTCCGGCAACGGAGGCGGAGCGGGCACGGGCAGCGGGTCGGGCGGGACGTCGGGTTCCCGGTCGGGCTCGTCGTCGGGTTCCAAGGGGGAGCCGACGGACGCGGGCGCCGACTCCGGACCGCCGCCGGTCATCGTCGGCGGCAAGTGCACGACGCCCCCGTCGAGCCAGTACATCCCGGCGCCGAGCGGCACGTGCCCGACGATCGCGACGGGAACGATCACCGTGTCGAGCCAGCAGGTGCAGATCTGGGCGGGGACGGGGGAGCCCGGGCCGCTCGTCTTCTACTGGCACGGGACGGGCGGGTCCGCGGGCGAGGCCGCCGGCACCTTCGGGCAGGCGCAGATCGACGCGGTCGTGGCGGCGGGCGGCGTCGTCGCGTCCTTCAACGGATCCACCCAGCAGGGCACCAACACGGGCGACAGCGTCTGGTACACGGGCGACTTCGCGATGTCCGACCAGATCGTGGCCTGCGGGATCCAGCAGAAGCGCGTGGATCCGTGTCGCATCTTCACGACGGGCGCCAGCGCGGGCGGGTTGCAGACGACGTGGATGGCCTATGCGCGATCGGGGTACATCGCCGCGGCCGCGTCGCTCTCGGGAGGCATGACGGGCGCCGGCGGCTTCAACCTGGACCCGCCGCCGCAGGACACGACCAACGTGGTCCCGGCCATGGCCGTCCACGGCAAGGAGGGGAGCGACGTCGTCGTCATCGACTTCGCCGTCGCCAGCGCGGCTTGGGAGGCCGACGTCGCAAAGCGCGGAGGCTTCTCGATGGACTGCAACACGATGGGCGGTCACGTCAGCGGCCCGCCGCAGATCAGCCCGGGCATCTGGCAGTTTTTCAAGGATCACCCCTTCAAGGCGAAGCCCGAGCCGTACAAGGCCGGGCTACCGTCGGTCTTCCCGCCTTACTGCGTCATCGGTCCCCGCGGCGCGGACGGGGGCGCTCCGTAGGCTCAGTCGGTCGACGTCTCCGACTCGCCCGTCGGCAGGATCGGTGTCGGCGCCGTCGACGGCACGTCGAAGGCTTGGCCGAACGTGATGACGAAGCCGTACGGGGCGATCGGACGCCCGGTGGGGTCGAGCGGCCGCTCGATAGGAAAACCAAGGTCGGCGCGGAATACGATTCGGTCGAGCTGCGGGAAGAGCGCGCGAAAGCCGACGCCGATCGATTGGAACGCCTGAAACTGTCCGAGTCCGTAGAACGCGTCCCCCGCGTCGTAGAAGAGCGTCCCCGCGAGCTGGCACGAGAGGATCTCCCACGGACGTGACCGCAGCTCGACGTTGTACGAGACCACGTCCTTGCCCGCGAAGAAGCTCGTCGGGTAACCGCGGAGCCGGTCGCTGCCGCCGAGGTAGTCGATGATGTTGAGGTAGTTTCGGTACCGGTAGGTCATCGTCCCGTCGACGACGACGCGCCCGATGCCCGCGATCGACGGCGACACGAGGTGTGCGCTGGGCGTGACGCTTGCGTCGGCGATGCGGTCGACCTGCGGGTCCGTCTGCGTCGCGATCGACGCGCGGAAAAGGCCGTCCCGCACGCCGACGGTGTATTGGGCAGCGGCGTACACGAGGAGGACGTCGCGCGTCGAACCGAAGAAGCGCGGGCTCGGCTCCACCTTGAGGGTGAGGTCGTGGCCGAGGTGGTAATCCTCCTGGAGCGCGAGGGTCTCGAAGTCGATCACCCGGATGTATCGCTTCGAGTACGTGTGGTACTGCACGTAGGGGCCGACCTCGGTGTCGCTCAGCGGCACGAACTTGCCCTTGAAGGTGGCGACGGTGGTCGGGTCCGCGCCGGGGAGGTTCGTCGAGTACGCGTTCCGAGCGAGCGAGACGCCGATGCTCAGATCGTGCTTGGTCTCCCACCCGAGGGAGCGCGTGGCCTGGTACTGCGCCAGGAATTGCTGTGTCTTGTACTGAAACGGGATGCACAACGGCGACGGGCAAGGCACGTCCGCCGGCGTCGCGGCGTCGCGGAAGTAGACGAGCCGTGCGTTGCCGTACCGTCGCGTGATGACGTCTTGCCAGGCGACGTTGCTGTCCCATGACCATTTGGCGATGCCCGAGTAAAGCGGCTGCCCGGCGATGAGCGATCCGTACGACCCCTCGGGCTGCCCGCTGGCGCGGTTCACCATCACGTCGGCCTCGCCCACCATCGCGACGCGCGACCCGCCGAGGCGGGGCACCTGGTAGCCGAGGCCCAGCGTGTACGCCGACGGCTCGAGCAGGAAGTGACCGAAGAGCGTCTGGTGCGTCCCGAGGAAGTTCTGCTCCGACGGCTGGAACTCGAGGGCTTCGAGGCCGCCCGGCGTGCCGATGACGTTCCACGCGAGCCGCAGGCTCCAGACGTCCTTGGTGATGACCACCAGCCCCACGCGGTCCGGCGCGCTCCCCTCGGTCGCCACGATGAGGACGAGCGAGAGCTGCGCGAGCCGTCGCAGGTTGCGGATCGTGTCGTCGACGAGGATCTGTCGGTACGGTTCCCCTTCGGAGAGCAGGATCTCCTGACGGATGACGCCCTTCCGTGTCGTGTAGTGGAGTGCGTTGAGCGCGTTCTTCGTCCACCGGGGAAGCGGATCGCGCTCTTCGAGCACGTCGAGGGGGACGACGTCGACGCGTTCGATCGTCTTGCCCTCCGGGTTCATGTCGCGTTTCGCGTGCAGACCCGCGAGGACCAGATCGATCGTCTCGTTCTCGTACGCCGAGTAGATCCCGGCGCGCTCGGCGGGGGGCGGCGCCTGCGCGCCTGCCGGACGGGAGCACGCGGCGAGCGCGGAGACGACGGCGAGGGCCGCCGCGATCGCGCGTTTGCTCATGCGCGGCACGATACCTGGATTTCGTCACGGGGCCTTGCGTCCGGCGGGCCGGGGCATCAAGGTCCGTCGAATGATCGACCGCGCCGAGCTGACCCGACGCTACCAGCTCGTGCGCCGGCGCACGCTCGACCTCGCCGCGCCGCTGTCGCCCGAGGACATGGGCGTCCAGTCGATGCCCGACGCCAGCCCGACCAAGTGGCACCTGGCGCACACGACGTGGTTCTTCGACGAGTTCGTCCTCGCCCGTCACGACGGGGGCCGCGCGGCGCCCCGGGAGGAATGGGCGGTGCTCTACAACTCGTACTACGAGGCCGCGGGAGAGCGTCACGCCCGACACGCGCGGGGCGTGCTGTCGCGGCCGACGCTCGAAGAGGTGCTGGCGTGGCGCGGTCGGGTCGACGAGCGCATGCTCGACTGGATCGCGCGAGCGCCCGCCGATCGGCTCGACGTCGCGCTCCTCGGCACGCACCACGAGGAACAGCACCAGGAGCTCTTGCTCACCGACATCCAGCATGCCTTCTCGGAGAATCCGCTCCTCCCTGCCTATGCCCGGCAGGGGGGGCCGCGGCCGCAAGACGGGTTGCGCCCCATGGCTTGGCGCAGGTACGAAGAGACGGTCGCGACGATCGGCGCTCCGGCCGACGGCTTCGCCTTCGACAACGAGCGACCCCGCCACCGCGTCATCGTCGGGCCGTTCTCCCTCGCCACGCGGGCCGTCACCAACTCCGAGTACGCCCGCTTCGTCGAAGACGGCGGATACGATCGCCCGGGCTTGTGGCTGTCGGACGGATGGTCGACCGTGAAGAGCTCGGGCTGGCGCGCGCCGCTCTACTGGCGTCGGCGCGGGAGCGAATGGTGGACCTTCACCCTGCGGGGACTCGAGCCGATCGATGCGGACGCCCCGGTGGCGCACGTGAGCTTCTACGAGGCGGATGCCTACGCGCGCTGGGCCGAGGCGCGCCTCCCCACCGAGGGGGAGTGGGAGCGCGCCGCGGCCGGCGAATCCGTGAACGGGCACTTCGTCGAGTCGGCTCGGTTCGTTCCGGCGGCAGCCGCCGGCGACAGCCCCCTCGCGCAGCTCTTCGGCGACGTCTGGGAGTGGACGGCGAGCGCCTACGGCCCGTATCCCCGCTTCACGGCGTTGCCGGGCGCCCTCGGCGAGTACAATGGAAAGTTCATGAGCGGCCAGATGGTGCTGCGCGGCGGCTCCTGCCTTTCGCCCCGCGAGCACTTGCGGCACAGCTACCGTAACTTCTTCCCCCCGCACGCGCGCTGGCAGATGACTGGCCTACGCTTGGCGCGCGACTAGGGGGTGTCGACATGTCCGCCGAGCCGACCCGAGCGCGCCCCTCCTTCGCGCAGGCCTTCCCGAGCGACCCCGCGCTCGACGCGCTGGTCGAGGCGTTCGCGCGCGGCGACTATCGGCTTGTTCGCTCGGCGGCGCCGGAGCTCGAGCGCTCCTCTTCCGACGCGGCCGTGCGCGCCGCGGCGCACACGCTTCTCGAGCGCACGTCGGCCGACCCGCTCGCGACGTGGCTGGTCGTCCTCGCCGCCGCCCTACTCGTGGTCCTGGGCGGCTACTGGATCGTCGAAGGCAAAGCCCCACCCGCGCCGACCGCGCCGCCGCCGCAAGCGAGGCCCGTCGAGCACGTGCGCTAAAGGGACAGGGTGTTCATCCACACCCTGTCAACCGCCGGGCTCGTTCGATCCGGGGATGCCCTTGATCTCTTTCCGGGCGTGCTTCCATGCCCGCTGGACCACCCAGGACATCGACCGCTGCAGACGCTGCGCTTCCTTTTGGATCTCCTCGAGCATGACCTCGGGGAAATAGAGACTTTGCTTGCGCTTGTCGCTCTTCGAGGCGTCGCTCGAGCTTTTGCGCTCTTGGTCCGTCATTTGGCTGTGGCATTCTTGCACGCTCCTCGGGCGCGCGTCGAGGGGGAGTTCGGCAGCTTGCAAGGGTTTCGTCCGAGCATCGTCTAACGCTATGGTCGCCGGGCCGCTGGAGGGCATTCGTATGAAGAGAGATTGGCTCTTGTGCGCTTTCGCCGTCGTGGGAGGCGGCGCTGCTGGCTGCGAGGTTCACATGGCCGACGACCGTCCGCCGCAGGCGCCGCAGACCGCGGCGGGCCCGCAACCGCCCGGACCGACGCCGCCCCCGACGCCTGCGCCCGTGACGCCCGCCCCCCCGCCTGCGACGCCCGGCCAGCCCGCGCAGCCCACCAAGGTGGTCCCGATGCACTTCGGCCACGGCGGGGCTGCCCCCGCACCGACCCCCACGCCTACAGCTCCGCCCGGGCCCGCTCCGGCGCCGGCCGGCGCGTGCCTCGACAACGGCGCGGCCACGGTCGGCGACTGCGGCACCGTGCAGTCTCCCCCGTCGAGTTGCACGGCGCCCCAGCCGAGCGCGCAGCAGAAGTGCAACGCCTACAAGACGTATTTCGATCCGAAGGTCGCGGCAGCCACCGTCACCTGTCTCGCCGGGCTTTCCAGCGCGCAGCTCTGCGACGGTACGCAGGCCACCGCCTGCGCCAAGGCGGCCCTCACGCAGACGTGCGCCGACTCCTCCGTCGCGCAGCTCTGCCAGATCGCGGCCAATTCGTGCAAGGCGACGGCGGCGGACTGCACGTCGATCCTCTCCGGCCTCAACGCGCAAGGGCAGACGGCGGTCGCGCAGTGCGTCGCCCAGGGTTGCGCCGGCGGACTGATGGGTTGCGTCGACGGCCTGGCCGCCGCGTCGAGCGTGAAGGGCGCGCGGTAGCCGCTACGGGACGATTTGCAGTGAGCAGCCCTGCGTCACGGACATCAGGTAGATGGTCGTGATGCAGATGGCGAGGGTCACGATCCCGAGGACGAAGAACCTCGGCCCCACCCAAGCCTTGTCCTGCTCGTCGAACTCTTTTTGAGCTAGCTCCTCGGCCGTCGGCATGGCGCGCTTTTTAAGGCCAGCACGCCTTTTTTTCAAGCTTGACCTCCGAACGGCCTAAAAGAGGAAGTGTCTGCCCTTTTGTCGTCGGCAGAACATGCCGATCGTCGCCTCGGCGTCGCCCACGCCCGCGTTTCCGCTCTCGCCGACCCCGCTCGAGCCGAATTCCTCCCACTCGAGCGCGCTGTCCGTGCCGTCGTTCTCCTTGAGCATGCCGCCGAGGGTTCGTCGGGCGCGCCACAGCTTGGCGCCGTCCCGCGTCCAAAGGCTGGTCGCGAGGTCGTGCGGGTTCTCGTCGAGGCAGAAGCGGATGAACGCGTCGAGCGTGCCGATCTCCATGGTGACCAGGATGGGCATGAAGAACTCGGTCGTAGCCAGGGCGATCACGCGCTCGTGTCCATCCCAGTCGACGCGGACCCTCGTCTTCGGAGACACGCGTCCAAGGACCACGGGCGCCGCGACCTCGGCGTGGTCGAGATAGTCAGTTCCGGTCGTCCTGCCGCCCTCGAGGAGCACGCCGACGCCGGCGTGGCGCGCGCCCTCCTGGATGCTCGTGACCGTGCTCGCCTTGTGCACCATCAGCGGGCTGACGACCTTCGTCTCGTCGTCGCCCGCCGAGCGGGGGTCCCCGAGCTTCCACGAACGCAGCTCCGAGACGACCATCGGCTCGAGGCGGTCGAGCGTGGCCGCGCTCGCGGCGATCCCGTGCAGGGTGGTGCACTTGTGCGAGCCGAGGCCCAGCTTGGAGTAGGCAAGGCGCGCCGCGATCCGGCCGAGCTCCGCGTCGTCGAAGCCGTCGTCG
>DATGJA010000247.1:0-14585 GCA_035295445.1 Polyangiaceae bacterium
CGGGGGCGAGAGATCCCAGCACGGGCACGCTGCAGGGCGCTGTTGATCGCGGCCACGGTGGTCTCGAGGATGGCGGCGACCACGGCGACGCTCCAGTCGAGGACGTCGTGGAGGATGAGCGCGGCGCGCTGGCGCGGCGGCAGCGCCTGCACGACGCGCACGAACGCGAGCCGGATGCCCTCGCGCAGCCGCGCGGCCTGCTCGGGCCCCGGCACCGCCGGCAACAGCGCATCGGGGTACGGCTCGAGCCACAGGATGTCGGAGCGCGGCGCGGTCGTGGGTGGCCCCGGCGATATCGACGGGCTGACGTCTTGCGGCAGCACGCGACCCGAGCGTGCCTTGAGCATGTCGAGGCAGGTATTGGTGACGATCCGGTACATCCACGCGCGGAAGCTCGCGCGCGGCTCGTACGTCGCGAGCGCGCGCCACGCCTTGAGTCGTGACTCCTGGAGCACGTCGTCGGCGTCGTGGAACCCGCCGAGCATGCGGTACGCGTACGCGTGCAGCTCGCGACCAAGCGGTTCGACCAGCGCACGAAACGCGTGTTCGTCGCCGCCGCGGGCGGCCTCCACCAAGGGCTCGAAATTGTCGCTCATGGACCGATGATTGGCGCGCCCGGTCGTCGTTCCACCACCAGACCACACCGCGAAAGGCCCGTACAGATGAGCAAGGTGTTCTTCAGCGTCAGCGTCTCTCTCGACGGATATCTCGCACCTCCCGGCATGGACATGGATCACGCCGGCGACCCCATCTACAAGGATTGGGCGGCCCAGTGGGGCAAGCTCCAGAGCTGGATCTTCCCGCAGCGATTCTTCCGGGAGATGTTGAAGCTCGGCGAGGGTGGCGAGACCAGCACCGACAACCAGATCGTCGAACACGCGTTCCGGCGCACCGGCGTCAGCATCATGGGCAAGCGCATGTTCGACCTCGGCGAACGGATGTGGCCCGAGGAAGCGCCGTTTCATACGCCGGTGTTCGTGCTGACTTCGAAGGTGCGCGAGCCGTGGGTGCGGCCCGGCGGCACGACGTTCTACTTCGCCAACGACGGCGTCGAGGATGCGCTTCGCCAAGCGCGCGCGGGGGCCGGCGATCGCGACATCCGCATCGCCGGCGGCGCCGACGCCATCCAGCAGTACCTGCGCGCCGGGCTCGTCGACGAATTCACGCTCGCGATCTCGCCGGTGATGTTCGGCGGCGGGTCGCGCCTGTTCGCGGGCATCGGCCGCGATGTCGGCGTCGAGCTCGTCGAGACCATCACGTCGCCGCGGGTGACCCACGTGCGCTACGCGGTGCACAAGCCGTAGCCGCGGTTCGCCCTGCACACCTACGCACGCTCGACGGGGTCGACGACCCTGCCCGCAAAGAGGACGGTGCCGGTGGGCAGGTCGAGAATCCAGAAGACGAACGGCCGGTCGATCCGCACATGCACCGGAAACTCCGGCTCGAACGCGGCTCCGAAAACCATCTCCAAGACGGTCGCCGCCGCGGCCTCCGTCCCCTCCTCGTCGACGTTCACGAACACCTTGTGTGGGCAGCGCAAGACAAAAAGAGCTCGCGCGTTTCCTCTGCGACCCAGGCGTTCATCCTGGCACGGAGGGGCGAAAGGACATCACCGCCGTCGCGCATCCGTCGAGTGGACCGGGCTGCCCGCCGGAGCCGCGCTTCGCCCGCGACCGTGGCCGATATTGTCATGCGACGGTGCTAGGCTCGCGCGCCGCGCGCCATCCGAGCGACCAGGACCCCGTGGACGTCGGCGTCGCGGGTCCCGCCGGCGCGGCACGGGGGGTCGGCCTGTTCCACAACGTCGGAAACGCGGCGAAAGACTGGATGCTGGCGAGCGGCGTCGTAGGCGGGATGTTGGCCGTCTTCCGCTCCACGACAACGAACGCGGCGACGCTCGCGGCGCTCCGACAGAACCAGGGCATGCGCAACGAGATCGTCGCTTGCGCCGCAAGCTCGAGGGCGCGAGCGACCTCACGGCCCTCGCCCTCGACGCCGCCCAGGCGGCCGACGTCCCGACGCTGCTCCGTCTCCTTCAGGAAATGGTGACCACGGCGAGCGATCTGCCCGAGACGTCGGATGGGATAGACGCCTTCACCGTCTGGATTCGCGAGGCGGGAGCGTGGCGGATCCTCGCCGGGCGCGGAGTCTCGGAGAGAACGCTCGCCCTCTTCACGCAGCCCGTCCTGGCCGTGATCGAGCCTCGCCGCGGCATCGTGGCGAATCTGGCGGCGAGCGGCGGCCGGCAGTTCATCCAGTCCGAGCAAGGCGTACGACGGCGAGTGGTACGCCGCCGGTCCGAACTCGACACGGACGACGGAGGGCTTCGCCGCGATTCTGGTGTTCGACGCGGGTGGAGCCCCCTGCGGCGCGCTCTGCCTGACGAGCGCAGGGGTCGACGGAATCCCCTCGAAGGGTCGCTCCCAAGAGTTGCAAAGGTTCGAGAAAGTGCTTCATTTGTGGGCGGCGGCCTTCACGCCAGGGCCAGGACGCTCTTCAACACCGCACTCGTCGAAGAGATGCGCGTCCGGCGTCTGGCGCGATCCCATCGGCACGACGAAGGCGGCCTTCGGGCAGGCTCGGCGCCCTCGCCCACGACGGTCGCTCCCCCCTCGAGCGCGGTCGAGCCGTCCTCCCCCGAACGGCGGTAGCGACGCACGGTAGGCCCGCGGTCCGGCCGGCGCCGTCGTACCATGGCGCGCCGTGATCCCGGCGCTCGAGGGACGCCTTGGCTTCGCTTCGTCCGCGCGCGTCCATGCGGCTCTCCCCGACGTCGCCAAGGGGGTGCGCGCCGCGGCGGTGATGCTCGGCCCCTTTTACCTCGCGCGCGTGCTCGGCCGGCCGGAGCTGGCGTGGACGGCCCTCGGCGGGTGGCTCTGCACGTTGGCCGATCCGGGGGGCGCGCGACCGACACGGGCGAAGGCGCTCCTCTTGTTCGCGTCGGCCGGGGCGGTGCTCGTCTGGGCCAGCGAGGCGCTCGCGGGGTCGGCTTGGATGGCCGCGCTCCTGCTGGCCCTCGTGACCTTCGGGCTGTCGATGCTGCGGGCGATCGGGGGGACGGCCGCGAGCCTCGGGACCCTGCTGACGATGACGACGGCCATCGCGCTCGCGCGAGCAAGGACGACGCCGCTCCGCGACGCCGTCGGCTTCGGGGCGGGGGCACTGGCGGCGGCGGCGCTCTCGTCGGTCGTCTGGCCGGTGTGGACGCACCTGCCGGTTCGGCGCGCGGTCGCGGCGGTGTTCGGGGAGCTCGCGGCGTACGCCGCCGACGTGGGAGATGCGGTCGCCGCCGGCACGCCCTCCGGCGACGCCCGATGGTCCGCCATGATTCGAGAGCATCACAGGAACATACGCGCCGCCCTCGAGTCGGCACGGGCGATGGCGCTCGCGGTTCGCGCGCGGCGGATCGGCGAAACGCGTTTCGGAAGCAACGTACGGGCGCTCCTGGGCGAAGCGGACGCCCAGTTCCCGTTGCTCGCGACGGCGGTCCAGGAGATCGAGGGCGTCCCGCCGGACGCTCGCCCCTGGGCCGGCGCGGTTCTCGCGTCCGTTGTCGCGAACGACCGCGAAGTCGAGCGGGTCCTTTTGACCCGGCTCATTCGCACGCGCCCGGTCGACGCGCCGGTCGGGAAGGGCGCTGGCGACGTCGGTATCCCGGCCCATCCGGTGTTCGCCCGGCTGGGTGCCGCCAGCCGCGCGGCGTTCGAGCTCGCGCACTCAGTCGACGCGCCCCGGCCCGAAGTCCGCTCGATCGCGCCGGCCGCGCGCGAATCCTCGAAGGCCGACCTCCTCGAAGCGTGGGGCCAGTCGGCGCGCGCGCTCCGGGACGCGCTCTCGCCACGGTCGACGATCGCTCGGCACGCGCTCCGCGCGGCGTGCGCGGCCGTCGCGGCGTCGCTTCTCGGGAGCGCCGTGTCGCCGCACGAGTACTGGGTCACGCTCACCGCGCTCTCGATCCTCCAGCCGTACACCGGAGCGACGCTGAAGCGCGCGGGAGAACGAGTGATCGGAACGATCCTGGGCAGCGCGGCGGCGGTGATGGTCATGGTCACGGTGCGCTCCCCCCTTCTTCTCTCCGCGCTGCTCGTCCCGCTCTCGATCGCGGCGGTCGCGACGCGTCCGCGTAGCTATCGCCTCTTCACGTTCTTTCTCACGCCCGTCTTCGTCCTGCTCGCCGAGCGCCACCTCGCCGACTGGATGACGGCCGCAGAGCGCGCCGGGGACGCCGTGCTCGGGGGCGCGGTCGCGCTCTTGGCCGGGGTCATCGTGCTCCCGGAGTCGGAGCGCGATCTGCTTCCGGACCGGCTCGCGCAGATGCTGGACGTGCTCGGGGCCTACGCGGCGCGAACGCTCGGGGCTGGCGGCGAGGGCGCGGACGCGAGCGCGGCCGCGCGGCGGGCCATGGGAGTTGCCTTCGGCGACGCGGAGACGTCGCTCGAGCGCTACTTGGCCGAGCCCCGCCGTGACGAGGCGTGGTCGGCGGACGCGATGCTCCTGGTCACGTACGCGCGGCGTCTGTCGACCGCGATGACGTCGCTGGGGGTCCTCGGGGTCACCGACGCAACGAGCCGCGCGGGTGAACGCGGACAAGTCGCGACGTACGTGCATCACGCCATCATGAGCGCTCAGGCGTGGGTGCGCGGGGAGGCGCGTCCCACGCCCGTCGAGGTCCCCGCCGCCTCCGACCCGAATACCCCCGCTGGCGCCGCGCTGAGCCGGGTGCTCGGGTGGGCGGCCCTCATCGACAGCCTGGGGGCGAAGGTTCCTCAGTCCGCGTCGGGTGCGTCCGAATAGCGCGTTCGCAGAAAGCGTTCGGCCCGTCGGATGACCTTCCCGCGCGTCGCCACGATCCGGGCGATGACCCCGAGCTGACGGTGGAGCGGGTACCACTTGTTGAAGTCGCCCTGGAACATCGACGGGATCGAGAACGGAAGGCGCGCGCCGGCCATCGCCATGTTCGCCATCACCATGAGGCCCACCTGCGGGACGAACCGCAACTTCGGTTCGACGTCGACCCGGATGCGAAAGAGCTCCGGCGCGACCGACGCGAGCGCGTCCCGATACCAGAGGTGCGTGACGTAGTACGCCGTCGTGCCGCTGAAGCCCATGGCGAATTGCGGCGCGCAGACCAGGCCGCCGTCCTGCAGGACCGGCTCGTGCGGGAACTGTCGCAGGTGGCTCGTGCAATTGACGAACCAGGAGCCGTCGCGGACCGTCGTCTCGCGCTTCTCCTTTCCACTCCGCACCACCATCCGGGAGCCCTCGACGTCGACGAGGTGACCGCGATGGACCTCGGTGACGCCGCCTCGAATCTCGTCGCGCTCGCCGAACGAGAGCATGCCGAAGCGGCAGTTCCCCCCCTGGCCGAAGACGTTCATCATGAGCCCGTCGCGCGCGAGGGCCTCGACGACGGCGGTTTCGTTCTGACCATCGAACATCATGGCGATGCGCAGAAAGACGTCGCCGGTCAAGGCGCCTTGCACGTACCGGCGGACCCCCCGCGGGTAGAGGTGGTCGCGGATGAAGAACCACATCCCGCTGCCGGTGACGACGTGGACGGGCCGCGCCGTCGAGGCCCGTCTTCCGCGCTGGACGACGTGACGGACGAAATCCATCGCGGTCTTTCCGCTCCCGACGACGTACACGGGGGTGTCGCTCTCGAGGAACTCGGGCGTCAGGAGAGCCGGATCGGACACGCCGACCGACCGCACCCGGGAGGAGGAGAGCGCGAGGGGCGGAAGACGCTCGATGTCCGTTCCGGTGGCCTTGAGCAGGCGGCGCGCCCGGACGACGCGGCGGTTGGAGGTGGTCTTGCCGTTGGCGACCGGTGCGACGTCGATCTCGACGCGTCCTTCGCGGACGCGATGGCCCGTGTATGCGTGGCCGAAGAGCGGCTCGACGTCGAGGTGGCCGGCCGACACGGAAGGCACGCTCCTCAGGTGGTCGAGGACCTCTCTCCGGGTCGCCAGGTGCGACGGGTCGCGTCTCAATGTCCAGCGCTGGTCGCCGGCCGTGAACATCCTGTAGGGCTGGTGCAGGCGGACGAAATCGTACTGATGCGTCCACTGCCCGCCCCAGGTCTCGTATTTGTCGACGAAGACGACCCGGTCGCCCTGCTTCAGGTACTTGGCGGCCGCGTTCAGGCCGTTCAACGCGGCGTAGCCGGCTCCGACGATACAGAGCTCGCAGTCTCGAACCTCGCTGTCGGACGACTCGATGTCCAAAGCCATGGTCGAGCCCCAAGCCTTAGCCCAGATCCGCTAACCTGAGCAGCCGATGAGATCGAGCTTTCGATTCGCGGCGTTCGCGGCATATGCCGCGGCGGGGCCCCTTGCGCTCCTCGTTGGTTGCTCCTCCGGGTCGGCGCAGGTGCCGGCGACCTGCGACGGGGGCGCGTGCCCCGCGGGGCCCGACGCTTTGGCGCCGCGTGATGCGGGGTCCGCCGCAGACGCTCCCGAGGACACCGCGAGCCAGACGCCAGAGGCTGCGGGGCCGGGCGGCGAGGAGACTGGCACGCCGCCCCTCGAGGCAGGCATGGACGCCGGGGCCGAAGCGGAAGGCGGGCCGTCCTACAGCGTCGCGGTCCTCGGTCCGGCGGACGTGTGCCTTCCGTCCCCGCTGCCGGCCTCGCCCGACGGCGGCACGAGCTGCGCCGTGCTGCTCGTCGGCGTCCCGTCGGGGTGCGGGCAGCCGGGTCTCGCGCCCCTGACGCCGAGCGAGCTCGCGTTCGTCGAGAAGCTGCTCGGGGCGAGGGACGCTGCGATGCTCAACAACGCGTGCGAGCTCCAGCAGCTCCCCGCTGCCCCGTCTTCGGGTACCGACTGCGCGAGCGCAGGTTCGGGATGGTGCTACGTCCCTCGTGCATGCGCCTCCAACCCCGCGCCCTGCACGCAGGCCCTCTGCTCGACGGCGGCCTTCGACTCCAACGTGGCGCAGTTCGGCAACCAGCAGCACCCCGGCTATGGGACGGCGTTTCTCTACTGCCCCTGACGCGTATCCTTGCCCGAGACCCATGACGACCTCGTTCGATCACGACAGCCGCCAGCTCGCGGAGACGTACGATCGCATGAGCGACAGCCAGTTCGAGGGCGGCAAGCGCCTCGTCGAGCGGCTCGCGATCGAGCCGGGGGAGCGCGTCCTCGACATCGGCTGCGGGACGGGTCGCCTCGCGCGCTGGATCGCGGAGCTCCTCGGACCGACGGGGCGCGTGACCGGGGTCGACCCGCTCGCCGAGCGCGTCGACATCGCGCGCTCCCGAGCGCCGGCCCTGCGGTTCGAGGTCGGACAGGGCGAAGATCTCGGCGCCTTCGAGGACGCGAGCTTCGACGCCGTGTGCATGTCGGCCGTCTTGCACTGGGTGTCGGACAAGCCGAAGGCCCTCGCCGAGGTCCGTCGCGTGCTGAGGCCCGGGGGGCGTCTCGGCGTGACGACCCTGCCGCACGAGCTGAGCGGCGCGGGCACGGTCGCCCGCGTGCTCCTTCCCTTGCTCCAGAGCCCCCCGTACTCGGGTCGCGTCGATCTCTCGGCGCTGACTTTCGCGAACCGCGGAGCGACGACGACCGATCTCGTGTCGACGATCGTGGCGACCGGGCTCGAGCTGGTCGAGCTCCACATCTCGCGCCGCGTGCGCGCCCACGCGAACGGAGAGGCCTTCATCGACTTCATCCAGGCGAGCTCGTTCGGCAACTTCCTGCGCATCGTCCCCGAGGACCTTCGGCCTTCGCTGCGCGCGGACCTCGCGTCGGCGTTGGACGCGAAGAAGGGTCCGGAGGGCGTCGTCATGCGCGATTGGGGCGTCCTGTTCGTCGCGACCCGCGTCTAAGCTGCGGGCGCCTCCTCGGGTCGATACCCGTGCGTCCGGTAGGGCACCTCGAGCTCTCGACAGACCTCGGTGACGACCTCGGGACAGTGGTAGTAGCTGCGCAGCCGCGAGATGCGGTCGCCGTCGATCTCGACGCGCACGACGGCGTGCACCTCGTCCCCCGACCACCAGAGCAAGATCGGCCGTCCGCGGTAGGCCCGGACCTCGCACCGGGGAGGGCCGGGCGGTTCGAAGTGCCCGTCCGCGCAGCCGACGAGGGTGCCTTGGAGCGACCCGGCGCGGATCTCGCGGGCTCCGTACTCGACCTTGAAACCGGGGTACTCCATCGTCGCGCGGTCGAGCAGCAGCGCGGCGAGGCGATTGAGATCCCGCGCATTGAACGCGTCGCAGAAGGCGTCGAGGACGGCGGGGGTGACGAACTCCGCCTCTTCCGGCTCCGGCTCGACGAGCTTGGTGCGACCTCGGTGGAGCGCCGCCTTGATGGCGCCGGTCGTCGTCGCCAGCGTCTCGGCGATCTCCTCGAGCGACATCCCGAACGCGTCCTTGAGCACGATCGCGGCCCGCTCCTGCGGCGAAAGGTGGGCCAGGAGGGTGCCCGCGGCCTCACGCGTCGCCCGTGGCTCCGTGCTAACACCCGACTCGGCGCTCGGCTCCGGCGCGCCCGCGTCGAAGTCGGTGGGGAGCTCCCGGCGCCGCTGCCGGGCTGCGTTGCTCCAGAGGTTGGACGCGACGCGGAAGAGCCACGCACGCGGGTGGCGCGGCGGCTCTTGCATCATCCCGAGCGTTACGAACGCGCGCGCCATGGCCTCCTGGGTCATGTCCTCTGCGTCCCACGCGCTGCGCGTGAGGTGCCTGCAGTACCGATAGAGATCCGGGCGGAGGGGCTCGTAGGTGTCGAGGAAGCGACGCCAGGACGCCTTGACGGTCGCGCCCAGCTCTTGGACTTCGTCGGCCATGAGGTAATGACACGCGCCCCAGGGGAAAAGATACGGACGGTCTCGAGTATCTTTTCGGGGCGCCCCGGTGTCTCTCCACCATGAAGGCTACATCAAGGGACGGTACCGTTCTCTCCTACGACCGGGTGGGCCAAGGTCCTCCCGTCATCCTTGTCGTCGGGGCATTGTGCTCGCGCACGCTCGGGCCCGGGGTGAAGCTCGCGCCGGCGCTGGCGCGCCGCTTCACCGTGTTCACCTACGACCGTCGAGGCCGCGGCGACAGCGGCGACACGGCACCGTACGCCCTGGCGCGCGAGATCGAAGACCTGGAAGCGCTCATCTCCGAAGCCGGCGGGTCGGCGTGCGTCTTCGGTCACTCCTCGGGCGCCGTCCTGGCGCTCCACGCCGCGGCCCGCGGGCTGCCCATCGAGAAGCTCGCGCTCTACGAGGCGCCGCTCATCCTCGACGGCAGCCGCCCTTCTACTCAGGACGATTGGGCGCAGATCGACGCCTTCGTCGCCGCCGGCCGCCGCGCCGACGCCGTCCGCGTCTTCTTGAGGTGCGTCGGCGTACCCGCGTACGCGATCGCCCTCATGCGATGGCTGCCCGTCTGGACGAAGGTCAACGCGGTCGCGCACACGCTCGTGTACGACGGAGCGCTCGTCCGCGATCTCCAGCGCGGGGAGCCCCTTGCGGCGGGCAGCTGGGGCGACGTCGGGGTCCCCGCGCTCGCCCTCGCCGGGGGAAAGAGCCCCGCTTGGATGCAGAGCGGTGCGCGGGCGCTCGCCGGCGCTCTCGAGCGCGGGCAGTACCGCATTCTCGACGGCCAGACGCACGACGTCGTCGCGAGGGTGCTCGCGCCCGTGCTCTGCGAGTTCTTCGGCGGGGACTAGGCCCGGCTTCGCAGCGCCGCGAGCGCTTGCGGCAGACCGCGGGGGCTGGCCTTCAGCGCGACGTAAATGTGATCTCGATCCGTCTCGATCGCGCGAACGTTCACGACGGGCGTGAGGATGGCGAGCGCGCGCCGGAGCACGAAGTTGTTCGCGATCGCCGGGACCCTCATCAGGTCGAGCACGATGCGATCCCCGTCGGCCTCCACGATGGCCGGCGGACGCTTCGGCAGGAACTTGACCAGGTTGCCGGGTTTGGACAGATCGAGCGCCCCGGACTTGATGAGGGTGGCCACGGGCGCGTCGCTCTCGCCGATGAGCGTGAGCTTCATGTCGTTGATGCGCAGGCCCACGCGCATCGCGTCGGTCGAAAGGTCGATCTCGTCCACCTTGATCGCCATGTTGGCGCGGAGCGCGGTGCCCATCGCGTCGACGGTGACGGCGATGCGGATGGCCGGGGGCGCGCTCCCGATGTCGATGTCTTGAGGAGCCTTGCGGGGAAGCTTCGCCTGCGACGTCAGCCAGCGCAGGGCCGCGAGGGGTACGCCGAAGCGCAAACCCGCGGCGTTGACGGCGGCTCGCACGAGCTCGTCCGGGTTTCTACGAATGTAGTCGACGGCAGCATTGACGACGGCGCGGGCATCCAGCATTGCGGGGCGAGGCTAGCATCTTCTCGCTCGCGGCCCCGCTCGCTTTGAGTCTCAACAACTTCAGCGCCAACCTTGCGGTGGATAGGGAGGACCGGGCGTGCGCGGGGGCTGCGGATATCCTCCCTGCGTCGGCGCCACCCAGGGCTGGGGCTGTGGGACGGCGCGCCCGAGCGCCCGCGCGACCTGCTGCCGCAACTCGAAGAGCTCTTGACGCAGCGGGACGATCCATTCGGCGCTCACCGTCATCTGCCTTCCCCGGAGAGCGCGGCCCGCGTGCCACTTGCTCAGCGCGAGACGCGCAGCCGCCCGCACGAAGCGCCGCCCCGCCGCGCCGCCCCAGCCGAGCGACGCGCGCAGCCCGCCGAACGGGGAGCACACGAGCGCGACCTCGTCGGGCGTCATGGTTCCGAGCAGCACCTCGTCTTGGAGGTGCGCGCGGATGATGCGTCCCTTGCGGACGACCAGCCAAATGAGGATCCCGAGGAACGCGAGGACGAACAGAAACCAGAGGGGAAGCATCAGGATCGTCAAAAAGCCGCTCACCGTCGCGGCCGTGTTCCAGATGCAGTGCAGCGTGACGGCGCACAGGTAGCCGCCGATCGGGGCGACCCAGCGAAGCCAGGGCCGGGTCGACTCGCGCGCGATCCCGAAGCCGATGCCCGTCATCGACGTGTAGAGCGGGTGCCCCCACGGCGCGAGGATCCCGCGCATGACGAACGTGGCGGCGAGCGCGTCCCCACCGGCGTCGGCGCGGGCCGCGTTCCCGTAGTAGATGACGTTCTCGACGGCCGCGAACCCAAGAGCGGCGAACGTGGCGTAGATGACGCCGTCGACCACTCCGTCGAACTCGCGCCGCAAGAAATAGAAGACGCCCAGGACGGCGAGCCCCTTCATCCCTTCTTCGACGAGCGGCGCCGAGACGCACGCGCCGACGATCTGGCCCAGCTCCGGGCCGCCCGCCGCCGCTGCTAGCTCCTCGACCCCCGTGTTGACCGTGGCCGCGATCCCGCTCGCCGCGACGGCCCCCCAGCCGAGCACGAGGGCGAGCGCCCACCACGGCTCCGGGTCGAACCGATCGATGAGGCGCGGGATCCAGAGGTAGATGGCGAGGGGGGGAAGCGCGAACGCGGCGCCCACCGCCATGGACCGGTACTCCGCCTCCGGGTCGGGCGACGCGAGCGGCATCACGAAGAAGAAGAAGGTGAGGGCGGCCCCTCCCACGAGGAGAAAGGAGAGGTAGAGGATGGCGCCGACGATGCGCCTCTTGCGCTCGGGGTCCGGCCGACGAGCCGACATCGGCTCTCAGACCTTCACGATCGCGTCCCAGCTCTCCCCGATCTCCTGCGGCGTCCAGACGCCGTTGTCCGTCTCCTTGAACCGACCGGCCGTCTCGACCACCTTGAACGCGTAGAGGCGCGCTCCCGCGATGGCGAGCACGTGGCCGGTGCGATCGGCGCAGAGGTCGCTCCCGAGGAAGAGGGCGGCGGGGGCGATGTGCTCGGCGGTCAAGGTGTCGACCCCCTGGAACATCGGCAGGTCCTCCGTCATCCGCGTCTTGGCGATCGGGGCGATCGCGTTGACCGTGATGCGGTGCTTCTGTAGCTCGATCGACATCGTCCGCGTCAGGCCGTAGATGCCGGCCTTCGCCGCGGAGTAGTTGGCCTGCCCGAAGTTTCCGAGCATCCCGCTCACGCTCGTCGTGTTCACGATGCGTCCGCCCCCGCCCTGCGCGACGACCTGCTTCGTGAAGAGCTGGGAGCAAAGGAACGTCCCCTTGAGGTGCACCGCGACGACGGCGTCCCACATCGCCTCGTCCATCTTGAGGAAGCTTTTGTCGCGGAGGATGCCCGCGTTGTTGACGAGCACGTCCGCCCGGCCGAACTGGTCGACCGCGGCCTTGACGAGGCTTGCAGCGCCCTGGGCCGTAGCGACGTTGTCGTGATTGGCGACGGCCTGACCGCCGGCCGCGCGGATCTCATCCACCACCTTGTTCGCTGGGCTGGCGTCGAGGCCGGAACCGTCGCGAGCGCCTCCGAGGTCATTGACGACGACCTTGGCCCCCTCGCGGGCGAAGAGGAGCGAGTGCGCCCGCCCGATGCCCCCCCCGGCGCCCGTGATGATGACCACCTTTCCGTCGACGATTCCCATGGTGCGACCCCGCCGGCCTTGTAGCGGCCGACGGCTCGATCGTCCAGGGGCCCGATGGCATCCCCCGGGGCGCAAAGGTATTGATAGGATGGCTGGGTCATGTGGGACGACACCCACCCGAGCCCTGCCCCGGCGAGCGGCCCCGCCCGAAAGTCGCGGGCGCGGTGCGCCGTTGCCTCAGCAGAGGGGGCGAACTGCGTCCATCGCGGCTCATGAGCGACGACCCGAAAAAGACGGCGAAACAGCCCTTCGTGCCGGAAGGCGGGTCGGGCGATCTTCCAGCGTTGCCCCGCCCGAGCATCCCCGAGTGGACCGAAGAGGAGCCCAGCACGCGCACGACGGTGACGGGCATCCCGGCTGCCCCTGCGTCCGCGCCGCAAAAGACGCGGGCGATGCTCACGATCATCAGCGGATCGAGCACCGGTCGCACCTACTCGGTCGGAGACGGTGAGACGGTCATTGGACGCGGCAAGGAAGTCGCCGTCCGGCTCGACGACGCCGGGGCCAGCCGCACGCATGCGCGCATCTTGGCGATGCCCGAGGGCCGCTACGTGGTCGAGGATCTGGGTTCGACCAACGGCACGTTCGTCGACAGTCGTCGCGCCGACAAACCGCTCGAGTTAAAGAGCGGAGATCGAATCCACATCGGTCCCAACGTCACCGTCACGTTTGCCATCATGGACGCCCAGGCCGAGCGGATCGCGCAGCAGCTCTACGAGTCGTCGGTCCGCGACACGCTGACTCGCGCGCACAACCGCCGGTACCTGCTCGAGCGCATCTCGAGCGAGATCGCGTACGCGCGCCGCCATTCGACGCCGCTGGCGCTCATCATGTTCGACATCGATCACTTCAAGCGCATCAACGACACCTACGGCCACCTGGCCGGCGACGACGCGCTCCGGGAGATCGCCTCGCTGATGCAGCGGATGATCCGGGCCGAGGACGTCTTTGCCCGCTACGGTGGCGAGGAGTTCGTGGTGGTCGTGCGCGGGATCCGGCACCACAACGTGGGCCGCTTCGCCGAGCGCCTGCGCGTCGCGGTGGAGCGGCTCGAGGTCGTGTCCGAGGCCACGGTCCTCCGGCTGACGATCAGCCTCGGGTACGCTTCCCTCGACGAAATCGACGACGCGCAGCGCACCGTCGACGGCATCATCCGCCTCGCGGACGCGCGTCTCTACGCCGCCAAGGCGGGTGGGCGCAATCGCACGTCCGGCTCGTAGACACGGGTCGGGGAGCGCAGTTGACGTCCCGGCTGAATCAAGATTCACTCCGCGGCGCCCGGAGGAGGCGCGCGCCGATGGCCGTCGACATCCAGAAGCTCTTCAACGAAGACCTCCCCGCCGCGCTGGCGAGCAACGCGGAGGAGGCCAAGGCCCTCGGGGCGAAATACCAGATGAACATCACGGGCCCGACGGGCGGGGAGTGGTCGGTCGACGTGACCTCCACCGGCCCCTCCTGCAAGCCCGGCGCGGGCGCCGCCGATTGCACGATCACGATCTCCGACGAGGACTTCCAGAAGCTCGTGGAGAACCCGCAGCAGAACGGGGTCCAGCTCTTTCTCACCGGCAAGCTCAAGGTGACCGGCAACGAGATGCTCGCCATGAAGCTGCAAAAGCTGTTCGGATACCGGTGACCGGTCCGCTCGCCGGAGTCTCGATTCTCGACCTGAGCCGGCTTCTGCCGGGCCCGTTCGCGTCTCTCGTGCTCGCCGACCTCGGCGCGCGCGTCGACAAGATCGAGGACACGGAGGGCGGCGATTACATGCGCGTCGTCCCGCCGTGGGTCGGCGAGACGTCGTCGACGTTCGCGGCGCTCAACCGCAACAAACGGAGCGCGTGCCTCGACCTGAAGAACGAACGGGCGCGCGACGTGTTCCTGAGGCTCGTCGAGCGGTACGACGTCCTCCTCGAGCAGTTTCGTCCAGGGGTGCTCGATCGCCTCGGTCTCGGTCATGCGACCCTGCTCGCGCGAAACCCGAAGCTCGTCGTGTGCGCCCTCACGGGATACGGCCAGGACGGCCCGCTTCGGGACCGCGCCGGGCACGACCTCAACTACCTCGCGCGGTCGGGTCTCCTCGGTGTGCAGGGCCCGCCGGACGGCCCGCCGCAGGTCCCGGGCTTCCAGATCGCAGACATCGGAG
>DATGJA010000248.1:0-17945 GCA_035295445.1 Polyangiaceae bacterium
CCACGCCGTCTGGACCGACATCTCGCCGAAGCCTTCCTGGTCGAGCGCGAGTCGGAGCTTGCGTAGGTCGTCCCGGGTGAGGTCCCGCGGACGCTGCGTCACGACGAGCAGGGCGGGGAGCTTGTTCAGGTTGGTCTCGACGAACGCCCGGAACGATTCGAGGTAGTCGCCCGGTCGGCGGTTGCCGTGCGGACCGTACCCGCGCGCGACGTCGCGCAGCTCGTCGGGCTTCTCGGAGATGACCATCTTGTACCCGACGCCGCCGGTGGTCCTGTCAAGGAACGCCGCCAGCGCTGGGTGGCTCCGCAGGTAGTCGGCGGCGTCGCCTACGTTGCTCTTCCTGAGAAACCGCGCGAGCTCTCGGACTCCCATCCCCGCGGCTACCTGAAAGCGCTCTTCCGCCTCGCCCGTCAGCGCGCGCTTTTTGCGCTGAAGCTTGGCTAGGAACTCGTCGAGCGATCCGCGCCGGAAGTCCTCGTCCTTCCCGTCGATGACCTCCTTCGTGAGCTGCTCGAAGGTGACGAGCGGGTTGACGACGACCGGCTTCATGTCGGTCACGTCCTTGAGGGCAGAGTACAGGTCCACGGCGTCGAAGATGCGGAACCGCTCCTTGCCGATCTCCGGGCAGAGCCGCGTCGCGCGTCCGATCATCTGCTCGTAGAGGATGCGGCTTCGCACGCGCCGCAGAAACACGAGGTTCGCGATGCGCGGCACGTCGACCCCCGTGGTGAGCAAGTCGACGGTGACGGCGATGTTCGGGTCGCGCTCATTTCGGTAGCGGCGCAGGGCTTCGAGCGGGCGGTCGGTGGCGCCCGTGATCTTGGCGACGGCGTCGTCGTCCACGGAGCCGTACTGAGCCTTCAGTGCTTCCTTGAGAAGCAGCACGACCATGTCGGCGTGTTCGTCGGTGGCGCAGAAGATGAGGGTCTTCTCGTCTTGCTCCGGGTCGATGTGCTTCACGAGCTCGCCGAGCACGGCGCGGTTGAAATCCTCGGTGATGATGCGCCGGTTGAAGGCGTCGACGTCGAACTGGATCTCGTCGGGGAGCTCCTCCTTGTTGACCGTCTGTGTGCTCCGGTCGAGGACGAGCACCTCCTCGCGGGCCTGGTAGTGGATGCCGTCCTGCGCCAGCTTGGTCACGATGCGCGTGGGCGGCTCGTGGTCGACGAGGAAGCCGTCCACCACCGCCTCGCGGTACGAATAGGAGAAGATCGGAGCCCCGAAGATTTCCTTGGTGTGAATCGCAGGCGTGGCCGTGAGCCCGATCTTCACCGCGTCGAAGTGGTCGAGGACGCGCCGGTACTTCGAAATGTAGTCGTCCTCGTCGCGGAAAAGGAATTCGCGGTCGGAGAGCTCCCGGTCCAGCAGGTAACCCCGGTGGCACTCGTCGACGACGACGCAGTCGTACTGGTCGACGGGCGGGATGGAGTCCTCGCCCCCCTCCTCGAAGGGACCGAGCACGCGCTTGACCATCGCCTGGATGGTCGCGATCTGCAGTTTCGTCTCGCGGTCGGGCTTGAGGTCGCCGAGCTCCTTCACATCGAAGATGTCTGTGAACGTCTGGAGGTTCTCGAGGCGGAGGTCCTTGAATGCGTCCGCCGTCTGCTTGCCGAGCGCGTTGCGGTCGACGAGAAACAGGACGCGCCGGAAGCGCTTGGTCTTGAGCAGGCGGTAGCAAAGGCCGATGCACGTGCGCGTCTTGCCTGTGCCGGTCGCCATCGCGACGAGGAGCTCGCGCTTGCCGTCCTCGAGTCCCTTCTCGACCGCGAGGATGGCGTTCTTCTGGTAGTCGCGCTCGATGTACGGCATCGGCTCGACCTTGAGCTTCGCGTACGCGTCGTCCACGTCCTGCTTGAGCAGGTCGAGCAACCCCTCGGGCGTGTACCAGCCCTCGAGCGGCACCGGGTGGTTCGCCGGGCGCCGCGCATCCAGAAACCAGATGCCGCTCTTCGTTCGAAGCTGTCGCAGAAACGGGCGGCCGTTCGTCGCGAAGAGAAAGGGCACCTTGAGCGCGCCCCACGGGCTGCCCTGGGGGAGGACCTCGTCGCCCTGCACGACGTAGCCCACCGAGTAGCGCTTGGCCTGCGGGATGACGCCCATCACGTCCTTGTGCTTGCGCTTCGCCTCCACGACGGCCGCGACCTGGAGCCCGGCGAAGAGCACGTAGTCCGCCCAGCCTTCCTTCCCGTCGGCGAGGGTCGGCCACTCCGCGATGGCGAGGTTCTTCCCTTTCGTGGGTCGCACGCCGCGCTCGAACGTGAACCGCTCGGAGTCGACTTCCCAGCCCGCCTCGCGTAGCTGGCGATCGATGAGCCTGCGTGTCGTGGCTTCGTCGAGCTCGATGGCCTCGCTGGCCTCCGACGCATGCTCGATGGTGAGCGCCAGCTGCGGAGGGGGCATCGCCCGCGCGGCTGCCTGCAGCGCGGCAAGGTCGGCCAGGAGCTTCCGATTCTGCTCCTCGAGGGCCGCGCTCTTCTTGGCGCCCGCCTCGGCATGCTCGCTCGCGAGTGCCTCCCAGATCGCCACGTCCTCCCGGGCCTTCGCCGCCCGTTCCTCTGCGCTCAGGCGCTCGGCGAGCTCCGCTTCGGCAGCCTTCCTCGCCTCGGCGATCGCGCGTTGCGCGGCGTCGAGCTCCTTGCGGCGGGCGTCGACGTCGTCGCGCAGACGCTGCAGCTCGTCGTGGAGGGTGCTCTCGGCCTTCTTCGGCTCGGAGGGTGGGACGAAGGGCCCCGGGTCGAACTTCCGGTTGTTGCCGAAGCTGCGCTGGAACCACACGGCCAGCTCGCGGGCCATGCGCAGCTGATGCAGCGCCTCGCGGTGGTCGCCTTTGCCCTCGTGAACGGCGGCGTTGCCCATGCGCCGGAGATCGTGAAAGAGCGAGCGCTGGGTCGCCCCGATGACGTTCCGCTCCCAGAGCCGGTCAATGAGCTGCTGCTGGCCGTCCTCGGGGGTCGCAAAGAGGCCCACCTTGGCCGCGGCGCGCTGCGCGAGCACCTCGCCGAACTGACGGAGCTTGAAGAGCGCGACCGTCGGGTCGCCCGCGAAGTGCTCCTCGGCCTGCGTCGCGAGCGCAACGAGGCGCGCGTCGTGGTGCGCGAGGTAGGCGAAGTTGGGCGAGGGCGTGGGGGGCACGTGACAACGTTGGGAGTGACCCGTAGGCCGGGGGCCGTCGACGCCAGTCTACAGGTCTCCGTGGGAGGATGAATCCTCGTCGCCGTCGTCGAGCAGATCCACGCGAGCCGGGGTAGCGACCTGCACCGCCCTGTACCGCTGTACGGGGATGCACCCGACAACCGTCGCCCTCGATGCGTGGTTTCACGACGGGGTACGCGGTGTTCCTCCAGTCGGTGTCTCGCGCCCGGTACCGACGCGACAACCGCGGGCAGTTCTCGTCTCGACTGCAGTGGTAGCGAGCGTGCGTCTTCTAGACCCAGGTTGATGCCGCAATGGGCACCCCGACCTGCTGAGCGATTGGAGTCCAGATGTCGGTCTCGACGCCTGGCGTCTCGATCGACACGATGAGGGCGTAGCGCGCGCCCTTGGCGCTGCGATCCCGCTTGGGCTGGTCCTTCCACCAACCGCTCACGGGGTAGATTGCAATGACGCCCCGCTCGGCGAGATCGGCCGCGAAGCCCTGCAAGATGTCCGAGTGGATCGAGCCCCGATCGCGAGCGTGTTCGCCAAGATACCACTCGGACGAGTCGCTCGGCTTCGACGGCCTCTCCTCGTCCTCGTCGAGAGCCTTCTCGTTGAGGCGCTTGCTGAAGTCGTCCATCGATTCCGTTGGGCCCTTCACCTCGAAGCGAAGACCGTGCGAAGCGTAGCGGTGACGCTTCTTCCACCCGCGACGGCCAGGATTGGGCTCGATGAAGTACGAGAGCGTGACGCGAAGGCGGACGGGGGTTTCTCCAAGGCTTTGGAGCACTTCGCGCGGCCAGGGTAGCTCAAAGAAGTGCATCTCCCTCATCTTGCCGTCCGCGAATGGCCGGATGCGGCTCTGCGCGACCAGCGTGACCGCATCGTTCGCGCATCGGAGGGCGCGCCCGACGTGCGGAACCCCAAAGCCGTATCGGCGAACGAGTCGTGCACGAGCGCGCTTGCCGCTCGCCCCCCGCAGGTGCGCTTGCATCCGTGGGGTCCATTCCGCGGAGTGAACGATGAGCGCTCGAACGGCTTCGGGCCAAAGGGTCGGGTATTCGGCCGAGATGAGCGCCGCTATGCGCGCGACCTGAGCCGTCGCGGCACTTGTGGCCCAGCTGAGCACGAACGCCTTCTGCATGGGGAGGTAGTGCGTCGAGAGCAGCGAGAGGTCGGGGCAAGGGAAGTTGATCTCGCCCTTGGCGTTCTTCACGACGTTGCCCCCTTCGAAAACCACGTCCGGTTTGATGGGCCACGCGTCCGCGAAGATCACGCTGGTGGTGCTCCACGGGGAGAGATCTCCCGCCCCGGCCACGGGCTCCCAACTCGACCACGCTGGGTCGGTTATTACAGCCTTCTCCGTGTAGGCGCCGACGGTCAGAGCGTTCCAGGCTTGGGCGGGATCGTGAACGGCGTCGACGTCGCTACGTCCCAGATGGTCCGCCTGCAGCTGCTCGACATCGACGTTGCCTGCGCTCACCACGAACAAACGCCGCGCCTGATCGTCTGCCTCATCCAGGTACACCAACCCTCGACTGCCAGAATCGAACGCCCGCCCAACGGCGAGCGCGTCGACAGCGGCCGACCACGACGTCGGCTGTCCACGGTCGCGTTCGTCGGTCGCCGTGATCGCCATCGAGAAGCACCGTCGACGTTCAGGCGCCTGTACCTCGACTCGGCTCGTCGCCTCGGCGGTAATGGCGCCGTAGAGCTCCGGGGGGTTGTGGCCCTTGGGGGGCAGGATCTTCACAGACTCTAGGCCGTGGCGGAGCTGAACAGGGGCGCGTCCCGCGAGCACGGGCGTGAGGTCCCCGTAGAGCGCGAGCCCTGCCATCTCCGTTCCATGTCCATGATGGTCGTGAGCCCCCCACGTGGGGTCACAAGCATGGGTGTCGTTTGCCGCGAGCGACGCCTCGAGCAACGGATGCCCTCGGTTCACACCTGTGTCGAGCACACAGACCGCGGGGGCATCGCGCCCGGGTGCACTCGTCCGTGCCAGAAGCTCCTGGGCCCACTCGGCTTGTTCGTTCGGCGCCAGGTCCACGAAGACCGTCGCGGTCTCCTTCGCGCGGCGCACCTCGGCAAGATCGTTGAGCACGTCGAGCGAGGCCGACAGCTGCGCTGGCGTGGCACGCACGAGAGTGATGATGCGATCGTCGAACTGCAACCTCCGGGCGCCGACCTCGAGCCGCCGCAAGCCCGCGAATTCCATCAAGCGAGCGAGCTCTTCCCCGTCCTGCCAACGAAGCCAGACCTCCCACCAGATGGCCTCGTCGTCCGCAGGGTATGCGTCGGTGGCGTCCGTCCACAGCGCTCGCAGCGTGGCGAGCCGCAGAGCGGCGACCCGGTCGAGCATGTCCTCATGCCGACGCTCTCCCTTCGTCTTCGGTGCTGTCTGCGCGTAGCGATCGAAGCGATCGAGAAAGTGCTTCACCTTGCCATCGGGAACGAACACCGTCGCGTGCTGGATTGGGCGTGGTTCGACTTCGTTTGGCTCCGCGTAGCTGACAGCGACAAGCTCGATGCCTTGCCGAGCGTCCTCCAACGACGACAGCTGGAGCGGCACGCCGGGCTGGCTCTCGAACTGGATATACAGTCCGGCCTCAGCGCCGTGCACATCCATTCGGGCGTCCGCGCGACGCTGGTGCGATTCGGCGACCGCAGCTTCGAAGGCTTGTTTTAGTGCCGCACCGTGGCCCGGACGGCTCGCGGGGGCGGGTGGCTTTGCCACCTCGATCCGGCGGCCATGAGGTGCGTATGGCTCCGCCGTCGGAAGGCGGGTGACAACGATGTGCTTGCGGTTGCGGGGAGAGGCCACGATCGATTGGTCGACACGCTAGCCGTGCGTTCGGCGTCGCTCCTCAAGAGCTGACACGAGATCCGCCTCGCGAATCGAGGTCGAGTGGTCGAGGATGGCGTTCTTCGCTGCCTGCTCGCACGCCATCGCGATCTCGGCGTGGCTCAATCCCTCGGTGCCCTTCAACACGGTACTCCAGTCGAGCGCCGACGTGTTGAGCAGCCCAAGCCGAGCGCGCATCACGCGCAGGGCGATCTCCGTGGTGGGCAGGGCATATTCAAGGACGGCGTCGAATCGGCGAAAGAGCGCCCGGTCAAGCAGGCGACCGTGGTTTGTGGCACCGAGGACGAGAGAATCGGACTCGTCCTGCTCCAAGAACTGCAGAAACGAGTTAAGGACGCGGCGGATCTCGCCGACGTCGTTCCCGGCTCCCCGCTCACCGCCGAGCGCATCGAACTCGTCGAAGAGGTACACCCCCCGCGCTGACTGAATCGCATCGAACACGACGCGCAGCTTCGCCGCCGTCTCGCCCATATACTTTGTGATGAGACCATCGAGCTGGATGCTGAAGAGCGGAAGGCCAAGCTCGCCTGCCAGGGCGGCGGCGGTCATCGTCTTGCCGGTGCCGGAGGGGCCGACGAGGAGCACCTTCCGCATCGGTGAGAGGCCGTGCCCACGCAGGCGGTCGCGTTCACGCTGCTCGGTGAGCACGCGGTCGAGGCGCTCCCGCAGCGCGTCAGTCAGCGCCATGTCGCTCACGCGCGTCTTCGGGTAACTCGCGGTCAGCAAGCCGGCGAGCTCACCCCGAGGCTGAGTAAGCGGGACGGGCTTGGGACCGCGCGCGCGCTCCATGGCCTTGCCCCGCGCCTTTACTTCGTCAACGAGATCGCGCAGCTCCTGGGCGAACTTCCCGTGCCCGCCACGCGCGGCCTGCGCCGCGACCTGCATGGCGATCGCGTAGAAGCGGGTGTCATCGCCGTCGGCATGGCTTTGGATGAGGGCCTTGACCTGGTCTGCGGTTGCCATGGCGACCTTCCTGTAACGTAAACCAAGGACGGACGGGGTGCAGCGTGACTGTGCTGCGGCGGTTCTACAGCCACGGTCGAGAAAGTGGACACCGGAGGCGACGGCAGTTCGCGGCAGCGCTGCAACACGCTCCGCGCATCACCTGATGCCTCGCACTGCGTGCGAAGCGGCGACGGCCTTGACAGTCATGGGGTCTGGCAGGGGCCGACGTAGATCCTGGTCGTCGCCGCCGAGCTCAAAGCCCCGATGGCGACCTACCTTGGAAAGAGATCTGCGTCGTTCGCGAAGCTCCTCTGAGGAAGCGCGTCCCGGATCTCGGTGAGCAAGTTCGACTAGCGGGTACGCACTAACGACGGGCGATCTGGGGTTGAAGCAGACAGGCGTTAGCCCTTTGCGGACACCGTCGCGCGCTCGATCGCCCATTCCACGGCGGCCTTGAACTCGGCGAAGGCCTTCGGGTTGGTGAGCGCTGCGATCGGGAAGGTCGGGCGCGCCGCTATGGCGTCGTCACGAAGGCTCACGCCATCGATCGCGTTGAGCCGGCCCAGCAGCGCGCGGCGGTCGGCGTCCTTGGTGAATCCGAGCTTGCCCTTCAGCCACTGGAAGTAGACCTCGACGGAGCCGTAGGTCCAGAGCGCGAACACGTGCAGGTTCTGGCCCCCCCGCTCCCGCCCCCCGTGCAGCTCGGTTACGGGCACCATCGAGCCGTACTGGTTCCCGCGCCCCCACACAACTCGGGTGACGCGCGGGCGGATCCAGTCGAGGATCTCGCGCGCCACGTTGGCAACGTCCGGGCCATGCTTCGAGTCCAGCTCTTGGAAGAACCGCTCCTCGGTCCAACCGGGGCCATCGGAACTGCGCGCCACCGTCTTCTTCTGCTGGGCGGCGGCCGTCTGCCCGACGACCTTTGGGACGAGCGTCTTCAGTCCGCCCCCAACGAACTGGCGCACCTCCACGGCCAGAACTTCGGCGGGCTCCATCTGGCCGTTGAGGAACTCGACGACACGGCGTAGCTCCGGCGGGATCGCATCGGCGACGAAGACCACTCGCACCCGCCCTGCCTGTAGATTGGTGCGAACCTTCAGCCAGAAGGCGTCGAGCGCCGCCTTGTCATCGGCCTCGACGCGCAGGAGTCCGGCCACCGCAACAGCGGCATCCACCCCGTCTCGCTCGCAACGAGCCTCAAGGCTCGTGCGGATTCTCTCGAGGGGCCAGTACACAACGGCGTTCGCCGCGTAGTCGAGCATCTGCCCGACGACCTCGCGACGGATGCGGGTGTCGGTGCTGCGCTTAACCTCGACGAGCGTCGGGATGGCGTCCTGGTCCAGGAACAGATGATCGACGGCCCACCGATCGCCGCCGTCGGTTTCGTCGGGCACGCCGTATTCGCGCGACACGAGAAGCCACTTCCTTGGCTCCGCCCCATCCATTTGCTCACCGGCAAGGAGGTCGGGGTACTGCTCCAGGAGGTCCTGGAGAAGATCCTCGCGGGCGTACGACGCCTCCGTCATCGTGCGCAATGAACCATCGGTCTGCATCAAGTAGATGCGGTCGGTCATGAGCCGCGACCAAGCGTAACCGTTCTCCGCGCGGCCCGGGGATCGACGACGTTCGCGGGGGGCCACGTGGTCAGAGGACGGCTCGCACGCGCTTCTGATCGAGGGCGTACCCGGACGGAGTGTCCTTGCGTGAGGCGCGCACTCTCGCTGAGATGCTCCTCGACGTGGCTGATCAGGCAGACACGCTCCCCGTGACACCAGATTCGCCAATGAACTGAGGGCGATCACGCGTAGTCTCCAATGAGTGAGCAATCAGCCACCTCCTGCATCGCCGCGTCCGCCCTCGTTGGCAGACCCGGGTGCGGTGAACCCTGCAAGCGTGCCGGCGTCGACGCCGATAGAGACCGGGACGGGAATGCACCCGACGGTCGAGCGGGCTGTTCAGGCGGTGGGATTCGTGACTTTCACGGCCACGGTGGTGTTCTGCGCCGTTGTCGGTCTCTCGTGGCTGGCGGCCTACGTGTTGTGGCTATGCGGCTCCTCCGCGCCCTTGGTCGGGCGGGTAGCCCGCTCGGTTCGCTTCCTGCTCAAGAATCCTCCGACCGCCGCCCTAGCCAGCCTGTTGCTGGTGTCGTTGGCCTTGCTGCTCTTCTTTCGGCCGATCTACGACTTCCTGCACAACGTCGAGTCGATTGGACCGGCACGCCGTCGGAGCCGGACGGGGAGACGGGCAATGCGGGGACGCGAGGAGGACTGACCTTGGAGATCCTTGGGCCGCATGACTGGGTCGCGATCAGTTTCAGAGCGCCTCGGCTCACTCGACGCGTTGACGTTGAGATCGATTGCGCGCACACCGTGCACGTGTGGGCCTTGCCTGACGATGAGGTCAGCCAGTTCTCGACGGGCGGGACGTTCGAGTATTACACGAAGGCGAAGATGACGGCTGGCACGCTTCGCTTCACGCCCGACAGGGGGAAGGACTGGGCGCTGATCCTTGAAAACAGGCACGATTTCGAGATCCATGTTCATTGTGACGTGACTTGGTAGCGGCTGTCGTGCGCCCAGTTGTTTGCGTGGGCGAGGGGACCGGCACAGCATGGAGCCATGTCCGATCTGAGATGGCGTAGTCACCGATCCGCAGGGCCTTCTCGAGCTTCGTCTTCGTTCCTCGGATCGCCCGATACATTCGGTGGCCCTCACCCACCGCGTGCCTCCCCACGATAGAGTTTGCAGCACAGAGCACGAGGAGGACGGCGATCCCCACTTTGGCCATGGCGGTCGCGCCGCTCTTGTAGAGGGCGACCGCAGCTGCGAACAAGCCTGCGTTGAAGATCAGGAAGTGCTTCGCCCGATCCCAGTTCAACAGGACCTGGAACCGATACTCTTGCAGCACCAGTTCATACTGCTTCCGGAGATCCTCCCTCGACAGCTCGGGCTCGCCGCTCACGGCCCCATGCTGGACGAACGGAGATAGAAGTCCAGCAGGTGCAGGAACGTCTCCGTGAATGCCCGCGTGCCGCTCGCACGCTCGACCTGAATCTGAGGCAGCGAAACAAACTCCAGCAAGCTAACGTCGCCCTGGTTCGGAAAGAACGGACCGTCGAACGACGCCGTGAAGAGCTCGATGAACTTCGTCAGACCCTGATCGACCATGCTCGTCTTCCCGTGCTCGGCGAGCGGCGGCGAAACTCCGAGCTCGTCATGGACCTTGCGGGTTGCAGCGGCGTCGTAGGACTCGCCCGCCTGAACGTAGCCGGCGACTGACGAGCCCCATTGGCCGGGATGCCGAAGACCGGGCGCTATCTGCTGAAGCAGGAGCTCCCCCACGCCGTTGAAGACAAAAACGTGCGCGACCCGGAAGCCGGCGGGCTGCTGGAAGACCTGACGTCGCCGTGCCGTCCCGATGACTCTGTCGGTCGAGTCAACCAAGTCGACGAGCATGTCGAGGCGCTGGGCGGCCATCGCGATGGAACCAGTACCATCAGTAACTCCATTCCAAGACGCCCCGCAACACCTTGATCTTGATGGACAATTAGATGGATAAAAACCAGGACTTGGCTACCGCGGTCGGACTCGACTCACGAGGTCTCATCCAGAACCACAGAGAACTAAATGGTTTTTCTGCTTCGGCGGCCGAGTCTCCGGACTCTCATCGAACACCCATTCGGCCGCGTGGTGGCGGACGTTGCGGATCGCGGTCTCGACCCAGCCCCATCATCCGACGGTGCCGCATCTCCTCGGCGTGGCTCCGTGTCCGGTGCAGCTGAGGCTAACCTTGATGCAAGGTACACGAGCGCAAACCGACGGCGTGTCTGAGCGCGGACCTTCGCCTCCCAGGCAGTCTACTTCCGCGGGTGGGCAGTAGCAGGCCGGAGTGGCACTACGCGCCGGATGCCTCGGTCCGTCGGAGCTCCCCCAACAAGGGCGCGGCACGTTCGTGGCGCCTCTCGTCGAGAGCGGCCTTGATCGCCGCGACGATTGCGGCGTTGCTCTCTGGACGTTCCGCGCCAGATGGGGTCAAACGTCAGCCTTTTCTCGGACATCAAGGGCATCCATATCGCTCGCCTCGACAACACCGAGGACAACAGGAAGAAGTTCCGCCAGAAGCTCATCGGCGCTGGCTGCGACGTGGACCTGCGTGCGGACTCCTACACGGACCCTTCGAGGTCTGGTGACTTTGAGGTTCCCGTGGCAGGGCTCCTGGGGGTGAGCGCAGGCGACCCTTTTGATTCCCCCGCGGTCGCCGCCCCCGTCGTGCCGCCGCCGGAACCGAAGATCGTTGGGGACCCGGAAGCCCTTGGCTTGGTGAAGACATGGTTGCAAACGCGGCCGGCGAAGAGCGCGAGTTTCACCTACGACGACATCAACGAGTCGCTGCCGGTCGCCGTTCTTCCGGAAGTTCTACGTCGGGTCCTTCCGGAGGCTGCGCAGGGGACGAGCTGGCAGGTTGCCGCCTACGATCACAGCGTCACGCTCACCTTACATCTTCCCGGACTGCTCGTCGCGGGCGGTCCATCAATCCGTAGCGGCGGCGACTTTTGACATGCAAGCCGTTCAAGCCGCATCCGACGCCCTCATCGACGCGGCGATGCCCGACATACGGCAGAAGGTTGCGAACCTTCGGCAGAACCGGCTCGACCCCAAACAGTGGTGCATTGTCGTGGCGCGGCTGGAAGCAGCCAACGTCATGGGGGTGGACTTCGTGCGACGGTTCTCTCCCGGGTTCGTTCCCGTGGGGTCAGGTCAGGGGTTCTGCGCCCTTATGCAAACCGAGGACGCTCTCGAGGCGTTGGCAGCCGCAGGGCTGCCGGTGGAGCATGGTCTGGGCATGCAGCGGGCTGCGGCAACCATCCCTGCCGGCTCAGTCATGGTGGTGTGCAGCGTCGCCGGGGGCGTCACTTCGGCTGTCATCCCCTTCGCTGGCAAGGACCTGCCCGCGCCGGACCCGCAATCCAACCTCGGTGCAATACCGCCAGTTGGGCGCCGTCGGTGGGCCCTGGTGCAAGCCAACCTGGCTACGATCGCACAGGTCTACGGCCGGATGTCGGCCGACGGGCTGAAGCCCGAGGACTGTTCCGTGATCGTCGTGGACACCAACTCGAACGCAATGGGCCTGCGCCTAATCGAAGAGGTGGAGGCAGACGAGGCGTTCGTGGAGAAGCTGCGAGCTGACGGGCGGAGCGGGAATGCCCTTCCTTCAACTTCGCGAAGAACGAGCAGCTCGGGCCCGTGATGAAGGATCTCAAGATCGAGGTGGATGGGGCGGTCAACCTCGCGGCGGCGTTCGAGGACGAGCTCCTACCGACGGGCCTCGTTTCGCGGGACGTCAAGCTCGAGGCCGCGGCCGCCCACCTGCGCGACGGCGGCGCCGACGTCCTGGTGCGCCTGGCGAACGCCAAGCTCGAAGCGGCGCCAGGCAAGCCGAGCCGACTCCTCCTCTACGTCGACCAGTGGGAGGAGCTCTATTCGATGGGCCTCGCGACGGTGACCGTCGGCGCCCACGTCGGCGAGCTCGCGCGTGCTCTGATGAGCCGTCGCACCCACCCCGAGACCGGCTACCGCGCGTGTCTTGGGGTGATACGCTTGCCCGTGGCTACGCCAGCTTCAACGTGAGCGTGGTGCGGAAGCTCTTCGCATCGCCGGCTTCCGGGCCCACCGTGTACTGCTCCCAGAACTCGCCGGTGTACTTCACGTCGTTCTGCTTGGCCCAGGCGATGAATTCGCCCCACGCGTTGCCGAGCCCCTCGTAGCCGCCGTGGTAAACGGTCTGCGCTACCTTGCCAGCCGGCAGCTCGCTCATCTTCACGCGACCTGCAGGCGTGCACTTCTGCGCGACCGGTATGGCGATCTCGAAGTCGAACGTGTCGGTGGGCATGCGGAAGTGGTGGCCGAGCCAGGCGCCGGTGGCCTTGATGCCTTGCTTCTCGAGTGTGCTGCGTAGCTCGCTGATGCCCGGGCCCATCACCGTGCGGATCGCGGCGCCGCCGCACTGGATGGGGATCGCAGCCACGAGCTGCGCCTCGGTTTGGATGACTTTCGGTGTCTCGATCATGACTTGGCTCCCTTCGACAACAGTCCGGCCAACATCTCGAAGCCTGCCGCGACGCCGTGCTCCATCGGCGTCTTCAGCACGGCTTCACGCGCTTCCTTCGAGGCGTACTCCACGGAGATCATCAGCGTGGTCTTCCCTGCTCGACGAACGTGACCGTGCCGACTGCTTCGCCCGGGTACCAGGCTTCGTCGAACTTCTCGGTGGCGACGAGACGCGAGGGCTTCTCGATCTCGCGGTACACGCCGCGCATGCCCATCTTCATGCCGTTGCCTTCCCACACGTAGCGGTACGTGCCGCCCACGCGCAGGTCGATCTCGCACACCGGCATGGTCATGCCGTTGAACACGCCGAGCCACTGCCTCACCAGCTCGGGCTTGGTGTATGCGTCGAACACCAATTGCCTCGGGGCATCGAACGCGCGCGACATCTCGATCGTCCGCTCGCCTGGCGTCGCCAACTTCATCTTGCCTACGTTTCTCATCGGTCCTTCTCCATCCCGGCTTCGGTTCAGTGACGCTTGCGCTTCTGGGGTTTGGACAGCTTCTGCAGGGCCTTCATGCCTTCGAGCAAACCATCGAGGCGATCGAAGCTTTGCTCCCAGTACTCGCGGTACCTCTCGAGCCACTCGTTGGCCTCGGCGAGCGGCTGGGCTTCGAGGCGACAGGGCCTGCGCTGCGCGTCGCGACCGCGCGAGATGAGCCCCGCACGCTCCAGCACCTTGAGGTGCTTCGAGATGGCCGGCTGGCTCATGTCGAAGGGCTCGGCGAGCTCCAGCACCGAGGCTTCGCCGCTGGCCAGGCGCGCGAGAATGGCGCGGCGCGTGGGGTCGGCGAGCGCGGAGAACGTGGCGTCGAGGCGGGTAGCCGACGCTTGGGCCCGGGCACTCATCGATAACCTCGAGGTTGCATAACTATTGTGTTATGAACAAAGTCGCAAGGAACGTCAAGCTCGGGCGGGAGCGGGACGATCTTCGCCCCACGGTTGGGTGTGTCGAAGCACCTCCAGCAGCCGTGGCAGCGTGCTCGTACTTCCCCGCGCCAAGCGCCGCTTGAATCGCAGCGACGAGTGCCTCCTGCACCAACTCCGCGCGCGCGTCTTTCGGGCAGAGCACGAGCGCGGCGGCGTACGCGTCCGCTATTCGACCTACGAGTGAATCGGAGCGCCGCAAACGAACCAGGTGTACGCGTTCGGTCCCTGACCTAGGACCGAGATGGATCAACCTCGGTCGAGCCGAGGACGAAGCCCACCCGCAACGAAACCGGCGCGGTCGTGTCGCTGTTGGACCTGAACGAGAGCGGACGGAGCAAGCCGCCGGCGAGAACGAAGGCGGTCGAGTCGTTGCTCGAGCACGTCCTCATCGAGACGGTCGCCGGCGAGTGCCGGACCGATCGACCCGTCCACGGTGTCGGCGGCGTCGGTTTGCGCGACCGGGCGGCTCGTGAGCGTTTCTTTCCCGACGGTCCTCGAGACGGAGCGGTCCGACAGCGTGTCGATCGCGATCGCGAGCGAGACGGAGCGGTCCGACAGCGTGTCGATCGGGATGGTTGGCGAGAAGAGGAGCCGAAACAAGCTCCTCTGCGCGGTTGTCCTCGAAACGGGCGAAGGTCTCAGCGCGTCGACCGCGGCCCTTGCGACACCGATCGATCCCGACAGCGTGTCGGTCGCCATGGTGATCGAAACGACGTGGGCGGTCGGCGTGTCGGAGGCCGCGGTGTGCCAAACGGCGCGCGCCGTCCGCGTGTCGGCGACCATGGTGTTCGAAACGGAGGCGTCCAACGGCGTGTCGAACGCGTTGGTTCTCGCCACGAGCCGGACCGTTCGAGCGACGCTGCCCTGCCGTCGCTAGATGTAGGGCGTGGAGAGTCCTTCCTCTTCGAGGGTTCGCCGGACCGCTTCCCGTGCCATGACGCGTTCCGCGTGGCGGGCGATGTTGGGGAGCAGGCGCGCGGGCCGCTTCATGGCGCGCGTCCAGCGCACGAGCATGAGCAGGTACGGGTCGGCGGCGCTGTAATCTCGCCCAAGCAAGTAGGGGCCATCGCCGAGCTGCGCGTCGATGCGGTCGAACATCTCCGCCAAACGCCTCTCGGCCGTCTCTCGTACGTCGGCCGCGTGTCCGGCGTCGCGGACGTGCTGCTCGGCGTAAAAATAGGGCCGCATCTCGGGTTGCACGGTGCACGACAAGTACCCGATGTGCCGGTAGAAGAGGGCGCGCTCGGGAGTGCCGACGACCGGCGCCAAGTGGGCCTCCGGAAAGCGGTCCACGAGATAAAGGACGATCGCGGCGGTCTCGTAAACGACGATCTCGCCGTCCACGAGCGTCGGTATGCGGCCATTCGGGTTCAGCCGCAGGTACGCTGCGCTTCGCTGCGCGTCGACGGCGCGGTCGACCAGCGCAAGCTCGAAGGGAGCGCCCGTCTCCCTGAGCAAGACGTGCGGGGTCAGGCTCGCGTTGCCCGGGTAGTAGTGGAGGGTGATCACGCCCGTAGCCTAGTACGGCCTACCGGAAGTTCGTTCCGAGATGAGATCGCCACCGACCGCAAGCGCCGCGGCCCACGCGGACGTTCCCTGCAGCGCGCCCATCGTCGCGACGGGCTCGGGCGGCGCCGTGCGACGGCGAAGCTCGAGTTGCCACCAGCCGACGTCGTGCCAGGCGCCGCCCTTGAACCCGACGCGCGAGTAGACGCCCACCGGGCGGAAGCCGAGCCCCTCGTGCAGACCCACGCTCGCCGCGTTCGGCAGGGTGATTCCGGCGTGCGCCGCGTAGAATCCCTGGGCGCGCAGCAGACCGAGCAGCGAGCCATAGAGCGCCCGCCCTATCCCCGATCGACGTTGACCATCGCGTACGTAGACGCTGACATCGACGCTCCAGCGATAGGCCGCTCGGTCCCGGTGCGGCGAGGCGTACGCGTAACCGTCGACGCGGCCGTCGTCGACGCAGACGAGCCAGGGCCCGAAGGCGAGCGTGACCGCAATGCGGCGTGCCATCTCGTCCGACGTCGGCGGCTCCGTCTCGAACGAGATCGCCGTGCGGGCGACCATCGGCGCGTAGACCTCCGCCACGCCCGGGGCGTCGGCGGCGTCGGCGATGCGGATCTGCTTCATGGTAGTAACCAAAGACTAGTGACTCATTTCTGCCTTCCCAGGGCGTGGTTTGCATAGTTCCCATCGAGTTCTTCGATGGCAGGGAGACTCGAATCTCGATGGACCGTGAACAGCTGGCCGCGTTCGTTCACGTGGCACGCAGGGGAAGCTTCACGCAGGCCGCCGTGGCGCTCGGGGTGGGTCAACCCGCCGTCAGCGCGCGCATTCGAGCCTTGGAGGAGCGGGTCGGAGGTGCCCTGTTCGCCCGCGGTCGCCGCGCCCGCCTTACCGTGCTCGGGGAGTCCTTCCTTCCGTTCGCGCGGCGCGCGCTCGAGGTGATCGACGAGGGGCTCGAGGTGGCGCGGCTCACGCAGATCGGCAAGCGCGGCCGCGTGACCCTCGGATCGCTCGCATCGCTCACCGGTGGACTCGTCGGTCCCGCGGTCGGCGCCCTGCTGCGCGAAAACCCGGACGTGGCCTGCCTTGTCCGCGCCGGAGAACATGAGCGCATCGTCGAGTTGCTCGTCGACGGCGTCGTCGAGTTGGGCGTGGTGGCTTGGCCGTGCGCCGAGCGGGTCGCAGCCGACCTCCGACCGCTCCTCGTCTTCCGCGAGCCCGTCGTGCTGGTCGCAGGACCGACCCACCCCCTGGCAAGGCGCGCGCGCGTCGTGGAGCAGGACGTCGTTCGCTTGGGACGACCGCTCTTCCGACTGCGCTGGTGGCCCGAGCATGATTCGCGCCTCCTCGCGCTCGCGGAGCGGGCGGGCCCCGCCGTGGAGTTGGCGATGGAGGCCGCGCGCTCCCTCGCGCGGGGGGGGGCGGGGGTCGGGTTCTTCGCACGCACGTACGTCGCCGAAGACTTGAAAATGGGCACGCTCGTGGAAGTCCCCGTGCAGCACATGGCGCCCATCGAGCGCGGCAGCGCGCTCGTGCGCCGGGGACGGTCCGGTCCGCTGTCGCCCGCGGCGGCCCACTTGATCGAGGCGCTGCGCAGACAGGCGGCCGCTCTGGGTCTGCTGGCGCCCACGCCATCGAGGGGGCGTCGAGACGCGGAGGCGCGCTAACCTGAGGACCCGATGACGACCGACGCCGAGCTCCGCTGCCGCTGTGGGGAGGTCCGTGGACACGTCAGGGGCGCCGCGCCCGAGACGGCCAACCACATGTTCTGTTATTGCGACGATTGTCAGGCGTACCTCCACCACCTCGGGCGCACGGATCTGCTCGACGGTCACGGCGGCACCGACATCGTCCAGGTGGCTCCTGCGGCGCTGTCGTTCGACGCCGGGGTCGATCGCATCGTCGGACTGAGGCTGACGCCGAGGGGCCTGCACCGTTGGTACGCGAGCTGTTGCAAGACGCCCGTCGGCAACACGTTCAGCGTCGGTCTGCCGTTCGTCGGGGTCGTCGCGCAGGCGTTCGACAACGCGGGCAACCGGGCGAGCGACGTGTTCGGCAAGGCCGTCGGGGCTGCGGGACACAAGAGCGCCGTCGGCGGCTTGCCCGATGGCCTCGAGCGGGCCAACCTCCGCCTCATTCTGCGGGCGGTGCGCCTCGTGGCCGGCTGGCGGCTGCGCGGAAAGACGTGGCCGCATCCTTTCTTCGATCGGGCGACGCGCCAACCGATCCGGCCCGTGTCCGTCCTATCGCGCGCGGAACGCGAGGCGCTGAGGCCGCTCTGCGGTCCGCACCCGGCGGCCCCCGCCTCGTGAGGGGGCCCACGCTTTGACGGGTCGCCCCGCCGCGGCACTGCCGACGGTGCGCGAGTGGCTTCTCGACAGGCCGTTCGCGCTCGCGCTGTCGTCGGGGTTCTTCGGGTTCTTCGCCCACACCGGCGTCCTTGAGGTCCTCGAAG
>DATGJA010000249.1:0-23321 GCA_035295445.1 Polyangiaceae bacterium
CAGGATGAGGATGACAGCAAGGCTCAGAACAGCGCTTCGAGGGCGCCGTCGAACACGCCGACCCACTGCTTGTAGATGCCGCCGTTGTCCTCTTGGAGCGTCGGCGTCTGCACGGCCTGGCCGTTGACGGCGGCGAGCGTACCTTTGCCGGTCGTGTCCCGATCGAGATACTGGATATGGGTCCACGAGAGCGACATGAACATCATATCGGAGATCTTCAGGCGCACGCCCAGCGCGCCAGAGATGTTGTTGGCGTCCATGGCGAGCGGCGTCAACGTCGCGTCGGGGATGGCTGCGGTCTCGTAGCCGCCTCCGATGAACGTCTCGATGTCCGGCTTTACCCAGTAGCTGACGCCGCCGCGCACGCCCCACGAGTCGTTCCAGTTGGCGCGAAGGTTGTTCTGCACGGCGGCCGGCGCCGGAGGCGGAAGGTTCGCTCCGTTCGTCTGCACGACGCACGGCGTGTTCACGAGGGTAATGCATTGCGAGAGCATGACGCTCCATCGCGTGTAGTCACCGAAAACGCGAAACTCGAACGGCGTCTTTTTCGGCCGATAGCGCAGGCCCGCCCGGTAGACGTCCGGCAGATCCTGCGTGAAGGTCACCTTGTCGTGGAGGGTTCCCGCCAACGACGTCGTGACGTCGAGCTTCCCGCTGAGCACCTGATCGCCGAGGGCAGGCTGCGCCTGGTACGAGCCGGCGATCCAGAACTGATCGGGCACCGCCTCGACCATCGCGCCGACCGCGAAGCTGCCATTCCAGCCGTCGACGTTGAGATTCGTGCGCCCTTCGAGCGTCGTGTCGACCTGACCCAGGCCGGTCGGGTTCTTCGCGTTGGTGTTCGTGAGGCGCGAGTAGATCACGTTGCCGACGGCGCCGATGCTGACCGGTCCGAGTCGGTACGCCGCGCCCGCGGAGAAGTAGAGAATCGAGAGCTCGGTATCGATGTCGAACCAACGCGCCACGCCGTCGGCCGCGAGGGGGTACTTGGCCTTCTGGGCGGCCGTCAGGTCGTTGTTCTTGTCCCAGTGCACGCGCCCATAGAACGGCGCGAAGAAGCCGCCGCCGATGACGAGATTGCCGAAGCGCACGAGACCGCCGATCGCGGGCCCGCCGAAGACATTGAACGCGTGCGCCTCGCCGGAATTGCCGATCTGACTGTCGGGCGAGGCGCCCGGAGCGACCGTGGCCTGGTGCTGCCAGGTGATGTTGCGGAACGCCGCGGATCCGTAGACGCCCAGCGCGCCGTTGCCGGTGAACCCCATGGCGCCGGGGTTGTAGTAGACGGACGTCGGGTTCGTCGCGAGGACGCCCCCTTGCTCGCCGCCGAACCGCTGCGTTGCGAATCCGGCTGCGTGCACACTCGGCGACCAGCCGAACGTCGCGAAGCCAAGGGCAACGGCTCCCACTCCGAAAACCCCGCGTCTCAAGCTCTTCATCCTCAATCCCCGGCCCCGCATGGCACGAATACGCTTCCGTCTGGTAGCCCGATTCGTACGGCAGAGCAATCGTTCCTTGAGGGTCCGCTCTCGTAGCGCGTCGCGTCGGGCCGCGCTGCACCGATGGCTGGCGTTTTCTCGTATGCTGCTGGCGTTCTCGCGTAAGGCGGCCCTTCACGTCAACTCGAACGAGAACTCACCCGAGTTCGTCATGGAGGTTCATCGCGCAATGGGCTATACGCGAGGCAAATGGCTCAGCTAGGTGGGGTTTGCTTGCAAACGACGCGTGTGGAGGAGGCAGTGCCGGCAGTGCGCGTAAGGTCTGGGGCGTCTCGCTTCGTCGCGGCCACGCTGGCGCTCGCGCTGTTCGCAGAGCCGCTGGCGGCGCGTGCACAAGACACGCAACCCGACGAGCAGGCCGCGCAGCAGGCCGCCAAGGAGCGCGAACGCGCGACCTGTCGGCAGCGCCTCGGCCCTCTCGAGCAGCAGATCGCCTCCGATGGCAGGTACGCTCAGGGGTGGCGCGATACTTGGTACGTCGTCGGGGTAGGCTCGATGGCGCTAAGCACGGCGGCGGCATTCACCGTCACGGGATATCGGCGCACCGAGGCCTTCGTCGGCTTCTTCCAGAGCGCGCTGCTCATGGTGCAGATCCCCACCGCGGTGAACAACCTACGCGCGCTCGACGGCGTCCGTCAGGCGGAGGCGCTCGATCCGTGCCTCGCCCTCGTCAACGCGCGCGCCATCTTCGAGTCGAACGAGGACGACTGGGAGCAGCACACCAAGCCGTGGCAGCACGGCCTGGCTATCCTGCTTCCCATCGTCATGAGCGCCGTCGTCGCGGGCGCGACCGGACACTGGGACTTCGCTGTGGGGGGCAACGAGGGAGCGCTCGCGCTCATCGGCTCGGCCATCGGTGAGCTTCAAGTCCTGACGTACCCGCGTCCCTCGGTGCGCACGTCGGGAACGGCGCTGTCTCTGTCGTTCTGAAAGCGTGAGACAAGACACGACGGGGCTCCCGGCGCGCGCCGTGGAGCCCCGTTCACGTTTCGCCGTTCGCCGCGGTCGACTGTGCCCGTGCCGATGGGCGCGCCGAACTTTACTCGTATAGCTTCGCGCGTGCCGTCGCCCACTCGTGCAACGCCCTTCCTCGCTTGGCAGCGCGGACGAGCGATTCGGCCGTCTCCGGGAGCGCAGACAGCTTTTGTGTCGGCGTCGTGCGCCCGTCGACGAAGGCGCGCAGCGACATCCCCGGGGGCGCGGGCCCGAGGTCCACGATCTCCGGCTGCTCGAAATTGCGCAGCTGCTGCATGACGTTCTTCACCGGGTTCAGCCAAGAAAGGTACCCGGCCTGGAGCACCTGACGCGGCCCCTTGATGCTGCCGGTGAAGCTGTAGCGCACGCCCGATGCGGCGGTCGGATCGTAGAAGTTCGGCGTGTAGAAGTCGGACACGACGACGTCGTCGATCGCGTACGCGAACTTCTCCCCCTCGGACGGGTCGCACACTTCGACGAGGTACTCGAATTTGCCGTTCACGTCGGCGATCGATCCGCCGCTCACGCCGATCGCAGTAGACGCGACGAGACGGTTGCCGCTCGGATCGACGAGCATCTCGAGGGTCTCGTGGCTTGCGGCGATCGTCCACCCGTGGCCGAAGGCCACCTTGGCGTACGGCTGGTTGTGCTGCGTCATGTGGAAGCCGCCCTCGGTCGCCGGCAGCTTGCCCACGATGAAGAGCGGCCAGACGCCCGCCGGGATCTGGTTCGGGCTCGGCAGCGCCGACACCGTCGCGCGCACGTTCCAGATCGGACCGAGGTCGCGCTGCACCTGAAGGTTGATGGCAGCGGCAACCTTGGCGAGCTCCTCGAATGCGATCTTCCCTGACTTGTCGACGAGACCGACACGTGTGGTCAGCATGATGGTTCCCTCCTCTTTTTGTTGTTTCTGAAATCGGTGGCTACTTGCCGTTGCAGACGGCGTCGACCACCGCCCACGACGCGATGACGCTTGCCGCCGTCGTGAACGCTCCGCACTCGGAGTAAATGCGACCGGCCTCTTGCTCCGCGGCCTTGATGTCGTCCTTCGGGTTCGGAATCTGGGGATCCGAGGCGTTGCGGATGGCAAACCAATGGACGCCCGCGTGTCCCTGCAGCGCGCGACCCACCATGGCGTCGCCCATGTCGCACGCGCGATGCCCGGGACCCTCGAGCCGATAGTGGTCGGTCGAGTCGTCGAAGCCGAAGAAGTCGGTCGTCACAATCTCGTCCGTCGCAGCCGACCAAAACTTCGGCGTCTCGCGCGCGCCCTGCGGCACGATTTTGGCCGCGTTGGGGCGCAAGAGATCCGGCTTGAGCGCCGAGAGCGCAGCCGAGGGCACCGGCGTCGTGCGGTACGAGGCCGCGCGCCACGACTCACCCTTGAACTGCGTCCGGCAATCGAACCTCGCGGCGCCTGCGATCACCACGTCCCCCAGCTTGATGTCGGCGCCGATGCCACCGCCCGTCCCGGTCGTCACGAGGACCTTCGGCCTCGTGGCGGTGACGATCTCGCTCATGAGGCTCATGACCGGCGTCGCGGGCCCGTCGTAAACGAAGTGCAGACCCGACTTGAAGAGGAGGACGCGCGCCGCCCCGATTCGGCACGGGAAGTACAGGCCGAGGCTGTGGTAATAGCGCACCATCTCGGCCGATTTGTCGTTGAAGGGCGCGCGCGGGCCGGTCACCTTGGGGACGTACGCGTCGATCCCCCGCCGGTACTCGTACCAGGTCGACACCGGATGCCCCGGCGTGAGGATCGCGGCGAGCGCCGCTGCCTCCGCGGAGGTCCACGTCACGATGACCGCGTCGTACGGATCGAGCGCGGCGGTCTCGCTCGGCGGACGAGCGAGCGGCGCCCCGGAGGCAGCCGAAGCCGACGGCCACTTCGGAGGGTCGGGCAGCCGCTGCGAGGCGCTCTCGAGGAGAGCAGTCTTGACCCCCGCGTCCTTGAATCGCGCCTGCGGCCTCTCGGGATCGTAGTTAAGGCGCAGATCCTCGACGTCGATCGGTTTCATGATCCCCTCCCGTCGCGACAAGATACTGTTTCTTGCTTCGCGCGGTGGCGCGAGACGAACATGGCGCCACAACCTTCGGCGAATTGCAATCCTGCCCGACCGCGCGCAAACCGGAGGGACGACCGGCGGCGCCGAACGTCTGTCCGCGTCGACCGGTCTCCCGTCAGACGCCGCCGAACGTCGTGCCGTGACGCGCGGAGCGAGGTTGGGCGCCGCCGAACCTTTCGCCGCGAGGCGCGGTCCGCCGTCAGGCGCCCTCGAACCTCATTCCGTGAGGCGCGGAGGGTCGTCAGCCGCCGCGGAACGTCTTGTCGCGCCGCCCGGACAGAGGTTCGGCGTCGTCGAACCTCTTTCCGTGCAGCTCGGCGAGTGGTTCGGGGGCGCCCAACGTCTATCCGCGCCGCACGGGAGGAGGTTTCACGCCGTCCGACGTCTTTCCGTCGCGCTTTGTGGGCGCAGACTGGCGCGCTGGCGCACGATGGAGCGCGAAGCGCACGTTACTGACACACGAGGTTCACACACTGCGTGTACTTGCACGCGCTGAACTCGGCCGGGTGATAGAGCGCACAATCGAAGATGTCGAAACAGCCCTGATTCGCGCAGCTGAGGCCGTCCGCGGACGTCGACGCGTCGCTCGCGGGCGGGGGCGGAGGGGCGAAGAGCGCGTCCCAGTCGATCCCGAAGCCGTCCGGCCCGCCGGCGGCCGCGTCGCTGCCCCCTCCCCCGGGGTTCGATGGCGGTGCGTCGTCCGTGACGGCCGCGTCCGTGTCCGATCCGCCATCGGTATCAGGCGACGGCGGTGGGCCCGACGAAGTGCCCGTCGGCCCGGGAGCGGGCGTCGCGAGCGCGCCCGCGTCCTGCTGGCCCGACGGAGGCTGTTTTTGAGCGCCCGAATCGCCGGCCGCGCCCTGCTCGGCCGACCCAATGGCGCACGCGGCGCAGGCAACGAGGGCGAGCACACCGCCGTACCGCGCGAGGCCGCTCATAGGCCGTTCGCTCTAGCAGGCCGGCGCAACGCGGGCCGTCTCACGTGCGTTGGCTCCACAAAACTTCAACACGGCTACGACAAAGCGATCCTACCGTGCGCCTGACGTAGATACCGCCTCTCCATGACACCACACGCCGAAGAGCCGGAGCTACGCGAGGTCGCCGACGGGGTCTACGCCTACTTACAGAGGGGCTCGTGGGGCTACAGCAACGCCGGCCTCGTCGCCACCGCCGAAGCTTCGCTCCTCGTCGACACGCTTTACGACCCGCGCCTCGCGGCGCGGATGCTCGAGCGGATGCGGCAGCGGGTGCCCGGGGCCCGGCGGATCGAGACGGTCGTCAACACGCACGCGAACGGCGACCACTGCTGGGGCAATCAGCTCGTGCGCGACGCCAACATCGTGAGCACGAAGGCAGCCGCCGCCGAGATGGCCGAGTTCAGGCCCGGGCTCATGGCAGCGCTCGTCGGGGCCTCGCGCGCGGTCGCGGCGTTCGGTCCCCTCGCGCGCGCGCCGCTGCGGGCGCTCGGGAAGCTCGGCGTCGTCCGCGCCGGCGCCCTCGCCGAGGCCGCGGACTTCATCGTGGACGCGTTCGGCCCGTTCGACTTTCGCGCGGTATCGCTGACGTTGCCCACGACGACGTTCTCGGGAAGGACGTCGTTTAAGGTCGGCGATCGAGCCGTGGATCTCATCGAAGTCGGCCCCGCGCACACTCGGGGGGACGCCATCGTCCACTTGCCGCGCGAGCGCGTGGCGTTCGCGGGCGACATCCTCTTCATCGGGAGTCACCCGATCATCTGGGAGGGTCCGGTCGAGAACTGGATTGGCGCCTGCGACAGGCTCCTCGCGCTCGACGTCGACGTCATCGTCCCCGGCCACGGTCCCGTGAGCGACAAAGAGGGCGTCCGCCGCACGAAGGCGTATTGGGAGCGTCTGGTGGAGACGGCGCGCAAGGGACGCGCGTCGGGCGCTGGTGTCGACGAGATCGCGCGCGGGCTGCTCGCGGAGGCCTTCGACGGCTGGACCGAGGCCCACCGCCTCGTCGCGAACGTCGACGCGATCTGCCGCGAGCTGGCGCGCGACAAGCGGCCAGTGGATCCGCTGGTCATCCTCGCGCAAATGGCGCGGAGCGGGCAGGCGCGCTGACGATCCGGCAAAATCGTCCACCGCCCTGTCGGTTTCGCCGCTCCCCGTTCGTTCCTAGGGAAAGCGAACGTATCCCTCGTGACCGACCGCTGCCCCGCCAGGGTATAGACGGGTCCAAGAGACAGGAGGTCCCGTGCTCTACGCCATTTTTTGCTACGACTCGGAAAAGGTCACCGGCGCCTGGTCCAAGGAGCAGGACGCCGCCGTGATGGCGAAGCTGGGCGTCGTCCAGGAGAAGCTCGCGAAGGAGGGCCGGCTCGGACCGGTGGCGCGCCTGATGCCGACGACGACCGCGACGACGGTCCGCAAAGGGAAGGAGGCCGTCGTCCTCGACGGCCCCTTCGCGGAGACCAAGGAGCAGCTGCTCGGCTTCTACGTCATCGAGTGTCCTTCCCTCGACGACGCGGTCGAGACGGCGCGCGAGCTCGGCCGCGCGAGTGGTTCGAACGGCGCGTTCGAGATCCGGCCGGTGATGCTCTTTCGTCCGGGGGCCCTGCGCGCGTGACCGAGATCGCCTGGATGGACGCGGCGCTCGCGGCCGCGCGACCGGACGCCCTGGCCGCGCTCCTGCGCTACTTCCGCGACCTAGACACGGCGGAGGAGGCCTTCCAAGAGGCGTGCCTGCGAGCACTCCAGAACTGGCCGAGGAACGGACCGCCCCGCGACCCGACAGGGTGGCTCGTCTTCGTTGGGCGCAATGCGGCACTCGACGGCGCTCGTCGCCAGGGCAAAGCGCGCCCCCTCCCCGCGGACGATGTCCTTTCCGACCTCGACGACGCAGAAGGCCGGATCGCCGATCACCTCGACGACGCGGACTACCGGGACGACGTCTTGCGGTTGCTCTTCGTATGCTGCCACCCCGACCTGCCCGCGACGCAGCAGGTCGCCCTCGCGCTGCGGATCGTCTGCGGCCTGTCCGTCGCCGAGATCGCGCGCGCCTTCCTGGTCGGCGAGTCCGCGATGGAGCAGCGAATCACGAGAGCGAAGGCGCGCGTGGCGGACGCACACATCCCGTTCGAGTCACCCGGCGCGATCGAGCGCGCCGAGCGCCTGGCGGCGGTCGCAACGACCGTCTACCTCATCTTCAACGAGGGGTATTCGGCCACGGGCGGCGCAGCGCACGTGCGTGTACCCCTCTGCGAGGAGGCGATCCGGCTGACTCGCCTGCTCCAGCGCCTCTTCCCCTCCGAGCCGGAGGTCATGGGGCTCGCGGCGCTGCTTCTCTTGCAGCACGCGCGCACGCCGGCGCGCCTGGACTCGGACGGCGCCATCATTGTCCTCGAGGACCAAGACCGCGGCCTCTGGGACCGGGCCGCCATCGCCGAAGGGCTGGCGCTGCTGGACAAGGCGATGCGGCACGCGCGGCCGGGCCCCTATCAAGTGCAAGCGGCCATCGCCGCGCTTCACGCGCGCGCTCCGCGACCGCAGGACACCGACTGGGCCGAGATCGAGCTTCTCTATGGGGCGCTCGAGAAGATGCAGCCGTCGCCCGTGGTGACGCTCAACCGCGCGGTCGCGGTCGCCCAGGTGCGCGGCCCGCAGGCCGCCCTCGCGATGATCGAGCCGCTCGCAGCGCAGCTGTCAGGCTACTTCCACTTCTTCGGGGTCAAGGGTGCGCTCCTCATGCGCCTCGGGCGGACGGACGAGTCGCGCGACGCCTTCGGCCGTGCGATCGCGCTCGCGCACACGCCCGCCGAGGCAGCGCACATCCGAACGCAGCTCGACCGCCTGATGAGAGATGCCGCTTCGCGGCGCTGAAGGAGCAACCCTCAGCCGGTCTTGCGCCGACGCCATCGCAGGCGCGCCGCGAGAGCGAGGCCGACGAGGGCCGCCGCCGCCCCTCGCGACGGGACCCCACGCGACGATCCGACGACGTCGCAGGCGCACCCGGACGAGCCTTGCGTTCCCCCCGCGCCGGGCGCCGCGCCGTTGCGGGCGCCGGACGACCCCGCTCCGCCGTCGCCAAGGCCGCCGTCGCCGTTCGCCTCGCCCGATCCGCCCGCCGCCCCGGACCCGCCGACTCCCGCGGTCGCTCCTGCGCCGGAGCTCGCCCCCGCGCCCGAGCTCCCCCCTAAGCCGGTGCTGCTGCCGCTGGCGGACCCACCGGCGTCCCCGCTCGCGGCGTCCGACGTGACCCCCGCGTCGCCTGCCGGAGGGCTTCCCGTGCCGCCCGTGCCGGTCGTGAACTTGACGGGATCCTTCGACTGCACGCCCACGGCTGACACGTAGAGGTCGTACGTCCCCGAGGGCAGGCCCGCCGGAGTGGTGAACTGACACGTCTCGGGGGCATTTCCGGGGCTCGGCATCATGTTGCTGAAGTTGAACGACCGGCAGTAGTAGACGTCGCCCGCCGCGTCGGTCAGGTAGACGATGGGGTAGTTCTCCGCCATCGTCATGTCGTCGCCCTCGTCGGCGCCGTTAATCAGGCCGCTGATCTGCGTCCCGGTCAGCGTGTACGTGCCATTGCCGTCGTAGACGACCGACGTCACGGTCGGCCGCCACGCGTCGTCGGGCGGCGAGTCGAGCGTGGCGATCCAATCGTTGTCCGCGCTCGTGACCATGACCTGTCCGTTGGGCAGGTTGACGTAGTCGATAGGGTACGGGTTTCCCATGTCCGGCGGCGGCGGCACCGACGTCACCGTGTTCGTCTTGGGGTCGAACTCCTGCAGCACGACGCCAGGCCCGTAGGTCATCGTCACGAGCGCACCCCACACCTTGCCGTTGGGCAACGTGTCGGAATACTCGTCCTCCGCTCGGTCACCATTGAGCGCCTTGGGGCCGAGCGCCCACGTCCCCGGATCCGCCGCCGTCGCGCCGGGCGTGTAGATGTACATCTGGCCGAGGCCGTAGACGAGTACCCGCCCGTCAAACATGAGCGAGATGCCGCCCGTGTCCCCCGTATTGAACCCGCTCGGCACGGCGCCCGTCTTCTGCCAGGTGTTGGTGGCAGGGTTGTAGATGGCGCCGCCCGCGGTCTGATACCCCACCGCGAGGACGCCGCCGTTCTGGAGGGACACCCACGCGTTCTCGTCGCCGCTCCCGGTCGGAATCGTGGGGCCAGTCGTCCACATGTTGGTGGCGGGGTCGTAGATCTGCGTGTTCGAGTTGGCGCGCGAGCTGTCCAGAATTCGACCGTCGGCGAGCGTGGCGCTGCCGGTGTCGCCGACGTCGCTCGGAGCGGATGCCTCGACGGTCCACTTGTCCGCCACCGGATCGTAGATCTCGACATTCTTGAAGAGCGGCGAGCCGCTCGCGGGCTGCGAGCAGTTCGACGAGCACCCGGGGTAGACGTAGATGTACTCGCCGCCCGCCTCGAGGAAGCGGCCGTCCTTGAGGACGTGCTCCTGGGCGCCGCCGCGCGCGTACGTGCTGCTCGCGACGGACTTCCACGTCCCGTTCGCGTAGCTGCCCTTCTTGTCCGGCGTCAGAAGCACCCAGTCGTTGAGCGCCGTGCCGTGCGAGAGGACGGTGCCGTCGGTCATCAGCCAGAGACCGAAAGCCTGGCCGCCCGTCGCCGGATTGGGCGGCGCCTTCACCCAGGTGGCCGCAGCGTGCGCATCGGCCGCGCCCACGACGAGCGCTGCAGAGAGGGCTCCACCGACGGCTACGCGAAGCGCTCGCGGGGCCGCCGACGAGATGGATCGGAGGCTTCGCCGGGCGACGGACTCGGCTGGAACGCACGGTCGGAGCATGGAATCTCCTGTATGGGAAGCGGCCACGGTCACCGGCTCAAGTGACCCCGGCCCGTCCGCGCGGCTCACGCTTCTCCCTCGAGTCAGAACCGCGTCACACGAGCGCGCCGAAGAAAGGCTCAAGGCATGTGCTGGAAGTCGCCCACCTGAGAAAACTTCGTCTTGAACGCAGAGAACGCGGCGCTCCGATCGACGCAGTGGAGCGTCTCCTCCAGCGCGGCTGCCGTGACGTAGTTCGTGATGGCCAGCCCGGCCGTCACGGGCGACACGTTGCCGCACTTGGCCAGGTTCGCGACCGTGCTCGCGCCGCAGACTCCGGCCATCGTGGCGACCTCTATCGCCGTCTGGCCCGAAGCGTCCGTCATCGTGCACAGGTCCGTCACGTCGAGGTGATCGCCACCCGTGATGCCGACGAGTCTCTTGGTAGCGGCCATGCTTCCCGTGTAAGCGCTCGTGTCGCTGGAGAACGGAACGACGCTGTCGGACATGCCGGCGACGACGATCACCGATTTCAGCGTGGACGACGACGCCGTCGCGCCGCCGAAGTCGGCCAGCGGCAGGTCGACCTGCACGTTGGGCTTGTTCGCGTCCGTCGCCGCGTCGTGCGCGCCCTGGCTATGGCCGCTGATCCCGATGCGGGACATGTCGACGCTGCTGCCGAGAAAGGCGAAATCGCCGCTTGGCTTGGTGAGCGCCGAGATCTCCGCGTCCACGTCGGCGCTCGTATTGAAGAGCGGGTAGTGGACGCCGGTCCCCCCCGTGCACCCTCCCTGCGTGGCGAGGAAGTCGGTGAGGAAAAGCCCGGCGTGATCGGCCGCGACGACGACGAACCCGCGACTCGCCCAAGCCGTCATCGTCGAGAGGGACGCCGTCCGGAAGGACGCCGTGCCATGGATGAAGAGGACCGCGGGATACGGACCGTGGGACGAATCGACGGGGAGATCGCGATAGCAATCGCACGTCTGCGTAATCTTCCCCGACGCGGGGATCTTGGCTTGCTCGCTCGACGGAAGCCACGATCCGGGATCGTATGTCGCCTGGCTCTTGCCCGACTGGCTCCCCGGCTGAGCCGGATACCAGATTTCGACGGGCCTCATTCCACCCGTCATCATGAGCTGCGCGGTCTTCACGCCGACGGGCCAGGGGCCCGGGGCCGAGAGATCGTCCGACGTCTTCAGGAGTTTCGTGGCTCCGCATCCCGCAACGTCGGTCCCCGACGACGCTCCGCTGGACGACCCAGTCGAGCCGAGCGACCCCGAAGAGGTCGATCCGGACGTGGCGCCAGAGGCCGCCGAGCCGCTTGCCGCCGCGCCGGAGCCGCCGCCTCCGCTGCCCGCGCTGGATCCGCCGCCGGCGGGCCCGGTCGAGCCGGACCCGCCGCTCGATGGCGTCGCGCCGGACCCGCCCGAGCCGTCGCTAGCCGTCGCGCCGGTCCCTGCCGCGCCGCTCGCGTCCCCCGCGCCGCCGCCGGCCGCGCTTCCGCTCGAGGCTCCCGAAGACCCGGCCTGCGGCGTCGAAGAACAACCCAAGATCAGACACCCAAAGACAGTCAGTCGCGTCCAAGTCATGGCTGCCGTTCGCATATCGCATCTTGCGTCGTCGAGCCCTTACGAGTCGGCGCCTTTCCTTGAGCCGAGCACGTAAGATCGCTACGCGTCGGGCGCGGACGCCTACGTCCAAGAAGCAGGCGCCTCGGCGCGCGCTCCGCGCGTAATACACTTGCCAGCATATGTCTTACGATGCATACTTCGGACATGCAGCTCCTGACCACCGACGTGTTCGCCGAATGGTTCGCGTCGCTCGACGACGCCTCGGCCGAGGACGTCGCCACTTCGCTCGACGTGGTCGAGCGACTCGGCCCGACCCAGGCCGCGCCAGGGAGCCGCGAGTCGCTCCTCTGGTACGAGCATCCGTACGTGTCCCGCTTCCTGCCGACCGACTCTCTCGCCTGGGACCTCGAAGCCTGGGGATGCTTCCGCGACTACGCGAAGCAGGTCCTCGAGAAGCTCGAGTCGCCGCGCTTCACTTCCAGGTTGGGAAGACTCGGGCCGGGGGAAGCGCACCGTGCGCTCCACGCCATCAAGGACATCCGGCGCGCCGCGGACCCGCGCATTCGCTGGACGTTGAAGCTCACCGGAGATTCGCTCGGACTCGCGCCGGCTGTGCGGCCGGAGGACGCGTGCGCCGAGGTACGCCGGAGGTTTCTCGACGCGCTCGATGCGGCGGGGTTCCAGGTCGCCGACCTGCCGGCCCATTCGCTTGCTCTTCGCGAGCTCTCGCGTCGCGCGCCGGCGCCCGCGTTTCGTCTCCTGTACGGCGTGGACGTGGAGCGTGAGACGGCCCTCTTCGTCCTGGGTGAGTGGCTGAATCGAAGCTACTACGGGGACTCGGTTCGCCGCGCCGAGCAGATGTGGCGTGCGTTTCTCGCCGGGCGACTGCCCGCCGTGGAGCGCGCGCCCTTGCGCTGAGAGTCGGACGGCAGGTTGCAGTCGGGGAGCTTTGGGAGGAGTCACGTTGAGCACACGTCCGTGGAAATCGGTGAAGGCGGGGCGGCTCGCCCCCCAGGCCGTGGCGCGGGTCACTTCACGCGCCGAGGCCCAGATCCACGAGGTGACGCTGAGGGAGCTCCGCAAGGACCTCGACGTCACGCAGGCCGAGCTCGCGCGCGCGGCGGACATGACGCAGTCGGAGCTCTCGCGCCTCGAGAGCCGCGCCGACCATCGCGTCTCGAGCCTCCGCCGCTACGTGGAGGCGCTCGGCGGCGAGATCGAGATAACGGCCATCATCGGAAGGCGACGCGTGAAGCTCACCGACGTGTGACCCGCACCTGGTACGCTGAGCGGCGCATTGCCACACCGCAAGGTCTCACTTCGCGCAACCCCCCCCGACCTTGGCGTCCCGTTCGCCGTGGCCCTGCGGCGGACCTTCGCGCAGGGATACTCGCTGGCGCGGCTGCGGCAGGACGCTCTGGCCGGGCTGGTCGTCGGGATCGTGGCGCTGCCCCTTTCGATGGCGCTCGCGATCGCGGTCGGGGTTCCGCCGCAGCACGGTCTCTACACGGCGATCGTCGCCGGCACGGTGGTGGCTCTGACGGGCGGCTCGAAGCACCAGGTTACCGGGCCGACCGCTGCGTTCATCGTGATCCTTGCGCCCATCGCGTCGAAGTACGGCCTTTCGGGGTTGCTGACGGCGGGGCTGATGGCCGGAGTGCTGCTCGTCGGCATGGGCGTCATGCGCCTCGGGAGGCTCATCGAGTTCATTCCTCACCCCGTGACGACGGGCTTCACCGCCGGGATCGCGACCGTGATCGCGACCCTCCAAATCAAGGACGCCCTCGGCCTGCCCATCGCGAAGCTCCCCGACGGGTACGTCGAGAAGGTCGCTGCGCTTTGGGCGGACCGTCACGACGCGTCGGCGGCGGAGGTTGCGATCACCGCCGCGACCCTCGCGACGCTCCTTCTATGGCCGCGCGTCACCAGGGCGGTGCCCGCTCCCCTCGTCGCGATCATCGGCGCCACGCTGGCTGTCGTCTGGTTGGGTCACGTGCTGCCCGGCTTTCACGTCGCGACGATCGGCACCCGCTTTCACGGGGGAATCCCGCAACAGCCCCCCTTGCCGATCTTGCCCTGGGGCGCGGACGGGATGACGCTCGCGCGGCTGCGCGAGCTCGCCGGGCCGGCGTTCGCGATCGCGATGCTCGGGGCGATCGAGTCGCTCCTCTCGGCAGTCATCGCCGACGCCATGACGGGCAAGAAGCATGATCCGAACGCGGAGCTCGTGGGCTTGGGCCTCGGCAACATCGCCGCGCCCTTCTTCGGGGGAATCGCCGCGACCGGGGCGCTCGCGCGCACGGCGACGAACATCCGCGCCGGCGGCACGTCGCCCCTTGCTTCTGTCATCCATGCCTTGGCGGTACTGGCGGCGGTGCTCGTCGCCGCGCCGCTGGTTTCGTACGTGCCGATGGCTTCGCTGGCGGCGCTCCTGCTGCTCGTCGCCTACAACATGAGCGACGCCCGTCACTTCGCGCATACCGTTCGCGTCGCGCCCCGGAGCGACGTCACGGTGCTGGTGACTTGTTTCCTCCTGACGGTCGTCTTCGACATGGTGGTCGCCATCGGAGTGGGGGTCGTCCTGGCGGCGCTCCTCTTCATGAAGCGCATGTCGGAGCTCACGAGCTCGCGCGTATTCTCGCCTGAGGCCGAGCCCGATCAGGCGCGAGCGCTGCCAGCGGGGGTGAGCGTTTACGAGATCGCCGGCCCCCTCTTCTTCGGCGCTGCGCAACGGGCGATGGGCGCCATCGAAACCGCGGGGGTCGGCGCGCGCGCTGTGGTCCTGGCGCTCGGCACGGTGCCGGTCATCGATGCGACCGGGCTCGTGGCGCTCGAGAGCGCCCTCGAGCGGCTGCGCGTGGCGAAGAAGCTGGTGGTGATCGCCGGCCCTCTCCCCGAGCCACGGAGCGTCTTCGACAAGGCGAACCTCGAGGTCGCCCACGAGCACGTGTTCCTCGCGGACACCCTGGAAGAGGGCATCAAGCTCGCGGGCGACCTCGTCGTACTCACGCCCGAAGGCGCCCGCACGAGCGGCCCGGCTCGGGTCTACTGACGGGGACCGATCACGCGTCGACGCCGATCGGCGTCACCTCGGAGTCGTGATCCCCGAAGGGCAGCGCCGAGTGGTACGAGTACACGTGGTGCCTCCGCAGGTGGTGCCGCTCCGAGTGCCGGGCGCACCACCACGCGCGGCCTTGCGTCGCGTTCCGGCTTTCGACGCAGTCCGGGCAAGGACCTTCGATGGTAATGACGTGCGACGGCTGAGGCTTGGGTCGAGGCCCGGCGACGAACACCGGGCAGGTCGCCGTCGCCAGGACGCGCTCGGCCGTGGAACCCAAGAAGATGCTCCTGAGGTGCGGAGCCTTGTGAGTGCCCACGACGATCATGTCGGCGCCGACGTCCGCCGCGAGCTGCGCGATTTCCTTCGCCGCGTCGCCCCGTCGAACGTGGATGCCGGCCCGAAGGGGCACGGCCAGAGGGAGCGCCGTCGCCTTCTCGGAGACGTAGAGCTTGAGCAGACCCGCAGCTTCGCCCGACTTCTCTGCGCCCGCTTCCGGTTGCAGCACGTAGACGACATGCAGCTCGCAGCGCTCAATCCGCGCCGCGATGCGCAGGGCCTGGTCGAACGCGTGACCGCTCGACTGTTGGTCGTTGAGGTCGAGACCCAAAACGAGCACGAACGAGCGCTCGGTATTGATTGCGGCTGCGTTGGACATGACGGTGAACCTCCTGTGCCCGGTCGGCCTACCCTACACACCAACGTGTGCATCCCTCATGCCTGCCGCACTCCTTCAGTTCGCCCGGGCGCTTGAGCTTGTCCGCGCGCAAGAGTTGCGGCGGCGCGAAGACTTCGCGCGAGGGTCGAGCGAATCTGCCCGTGCCGGCGGGGGAGCGATGGTAGAAATAGAAGCTGGCGCCCGATTGTGCCAAACCCGCACCAGGTCGACGGGGCGACCTCGCAAACGAGCGAGCTCGCGGGAGGAAATGACCGGCCGATGCCTTCGCAGCCCGACCCGACCGCGAGCCCTCTCCCCGCGCTCATCGGGGGACGCTTTCGCGTGGATGCGCTCCTCGGTCGGGGAGGCATGGCGTCGGTCTACCGGGTCACCGAGGTAGGCCAAGAGCGCCCACTCGCCCTCAAGCGTCTCACCCTCGGGGGGAGCGCCGAGCGACGCGAACAGATGATCGGCGCCTTCGAGCGCGAGTTTCTTTCGCTGACGCAGCTATCGCATCCGAGCGTCATCGAGGTCTACGACTACGGCGTCGATGACTCGGGCCCCTACTACACGATGGAGCTCTTGGACGGCGACGACCTTCGCGCCCGCTCCCCGCTCCCGTGGCGCGAGGCCTGTCGGCTGCTCGCCGACGTGTGTTCGTCGCTGGCCCTCATTCACTCTCGGCGGCTCGTGCATCGCGACGTCAGTCCGGCCAACATCCGTTGCACGCGCGAGGGCGAGGCGAAGCTCATCGACTTCGGCGCGATGGCGCCCGTCGGACGGGCCGCGTCGGTCGTGGGGACCCCGGCCTTCGTGGCGCCCGAGACCATCCGGCAGCAACCCCTGGATGGCCGGACGGATCTGTTCTCCTTCGGCGCCACCCTCTACTACGTGCTCACGGGACAGTCGCCGTACCCCGCTCGCTCGTTCGGTCAGCTCGCTGAGCTGTGGAGGACGTCGCCTCCCCCGCCCTCAGCGCTGGCTAACGACATCCCGGAGGCTCTCGACTCGCTCGTGATGTCGTTGCTGTGCCTGGAGCCCGCCATGCGTCCGCGGACGGCGTTCGAGGTCATGCAGCGCCTCACGGCGATCGCCGGCATCCGGAGGGCCGAGCCGGTGAGCGTCTCGCAGGCGTACCTATCGACCCCCGTCATGGTCGGGCGCGACGAGCCCATGCGCGTCCTGCGGCGCGCGATGACGGAAGCGGTCGCCGGCCGTGGGGGCGGGGTCGTCCTCGCGGCGGGCGCGGGGCTGGGGCGAACGCGCCTGCTCGACGCCGCCGCGCTCGAGGCCAAACTTCTAGGCGCGACGGTCCTTCGTGCGGGCGCCGCCACGGCGAGAGGCGACGCGACGGCGGGACCGGCGCTCGTTCATCAGCTCCGGGAGGGGTTCGACGAGCGCGCGACGCCCCCCGCCCCGGACTCGGGGACCTCTTGGATCCTGCAGATTGCGGAGCGTCAGGCGGTCGCCGTCTTGGTCGACGACGTGCATGCGATCGACGAAGCATCGGCCGCATGGCTCGCGATGCTGATCAACGAGGCCCCGCAGACGCGGCTGTTCTTGGCCGTGACCCTCGACACCGGAGCCGGGAGCGTGGAAGCATCGGCGCTGGACGTCCTGCGCGACCGGTCGACGATGATCGATCTGCCGCCCCTCACGCTCGGCCAGACCGAAGAGCTCCTCGGGTCCCTCTTCGGAGACACGCAGAACCTGGGGCTGGTCAGCTCGTGCATCTACGACGTTGCTGGCGGCAGCCCCCGGTCATGCATGGACCTGGCGCGGCACCTCGTGGACAAGGGAGTGATCGCGTACGACGGCGGGGGTTGGACCCTGCCGGTGCGGCTCGCACCCGGCGACCTCCCCGGTACGGGGGAGGACGTGATCCGGGAAAGACTCGCTGGACTTCCGCCGCTCGCGCGCTGGCTGGCCGAGGCCCAGGCGCTCGCAGGCGACAACTTCGGGCGCGACGACTACCGGCTGCTTCGCCCGGACGAGGACCCGCACCGGGTGGACCGAGCCGTAAGTCAGCTCCTGTCGACCGGGGTGCTCGTCGGGACGGCCAAGGTCTACTCGGTCTCGCACCGGGCGTGGGCTCTGGCGCTCACCGCCGATCTGGACGCCAGCGATCGTCGCGAGCGGCACCGAGCGCTCGCCGCGCTGTACGAACGGCGGTTCCCCATCGTTGCGGTCCGCCATTGGCTCGAGGGCGGCGTCCTCGAGGGCGGCCTCGATCTCCTCGCCGATCTGCGAAAGACGGCCGTGGACGCGTCGAGACTCGCGGCGGGGGCCCCCATCCGCGCCTCGGAGCAGGCCGCCACGATCGAGATGGCGCTTCACGCCGCGATAGAGCTCGGGCGACCGCGGCGCGAGGCGACCGATTTGCGTCGGCTGCTCGTGCAGCTCAGCGTCTCGTCCGACGACAAGTTCTACCGGGCGGTGGCGCCCGACTGGCTCGCGCAGCTGAAGCTCGACTCAGGGTTGCTCGATTGGCAGGATCTGCACGAGTCCGCCGGCGGGGAACGATTGCAGCGCGCCCTCGCCGCGGCGGCGGCGCGGTACCGAGCGACGTCCGAGGAGGAGCGCGCCTACTCGCCGGAGGAAGCGCTTCGCTGGCTGGTTTACTTCGTCATCGGTTCGATTGCGGTGGCCTCGCGCTCGATGGATCTCGAGCTCATCGCGTCGCTGCCCCCTTTGCTCGAACCCTTTGCGCCACTGTCACCGCTCGTGGAGATCATTCGACAGAACGCGACGGCGCTCTACGAATCGACCTGTCTCGGCCACTCGGAGCAGGCGCGGGCACGATGGATCGAGGTCTACGATCGCCTGGGTGCCATGTCCGCCGCGCAGCTTCCGTACTTCGATCGGCTGCGCAACGCCCTTGCGTTCGCGATCGGATCGCAGGACGTCCGCGCCGGACGCACCTCGGGGCTCGCATGGGCGGAGCTGCTCGACGCCGACCCCCGGCAGCACGTGAACGCACTCTATCTGCGAAAGGTCATGGCCCTCCAGCTGGGAGACGCCGAAGGAGCCGAGCGCTATCGCCGCAAGGCCGAGGTCCTCGCGCTCCAGTCGCTCGACCCGCAAATGTTCAACTCTACCCTCACCCTCGAGCTCTCCGCGCACGCGCTCTCGGGAGATCTCACGGGCATCCAGCACGTCATCGCGCGCATCGAGCCGCTCGCCCGGACCAGCCCATCGTGGAGGATTTACGCCGAGCTCGCGCAGGCGCAATTCACGCAGCTCCGCGGCGACCTCGAAGAGGCCCGGGCGCGGTTCGAACGCTGCATCGGGCTGGCGGCGCCCGACGCGGGCGGAGGGCGGAGGCCACCGGCCGCCTGGCTCACGGCGGTTGCCGGGTACATGGAGACACTCATGGGCCTCGAGCGTCACGCCGAAGCGCGCGCCGTCGGTGAGAAAGCTCTCGCCACCGCCCACGAGCACGGAATCGGCCTGGCGGCGCACGACGTCGCCCGCGCGCTGGCGCTCGCCGAGGCGCGCCTGGGAGACTTCGAGCAGGCGGTGACGCGCGTCGAGGCGGTCATCGGCGAACAAGAGAGGTTTGGAACCGAGGGGCTCCCCCTCGGCGCTTCGTACGAGGCGCGCGCCCGCATCGCTATCTGGGCGGGGGACGAGGCGGCGCTCGAGAAATACGCGGCCTTGACGGCCAGGGAATACCGCCACGGACGGGGCTCGGCGCTCGGCGGGCGATGGGAGCGGCTCATGGCGGAGGCACGGCGAGCCTCGGCCCGCATGCCCGCGCGCCTGGACATGGACACGGGCTCCGACCCCAGCGCAAGTCAGTCCACGGCCGAGCGGGTCGTCGAGACGCTGCGGGGAGCCCCCTCGGCCGAGGAGCGCGCCAAACGCGCCCTGGCGCTCTTGTGTGAAGACCGCTCGACGCGCGTGGGCTACCTCTACCTTGCGGTCGAAGGGCGACTCGTCCTCCTTGCCGCCCAGGGAAGCGATGGCCCACCGGATGGGCTGCTCGAGTACGTGCGCGACTACTACGACGAGTGCGCGGGCGACGCGGGCGACGCCACGGCGGCGCTGACGGGCACGCAGATCGCGTCCGTGCTCACCGAGCGAGCGGCGTTTCGCGACGAGGCCGGCGTCGATCATCGGCCCGTACTGATGACGTACTTGGAGGACGGCCTGTCCCGCCATGCTGGCGTGGCCGTGCTCGTCGGGGACACCGGATCGCGAGACCCGTACGGCGGAGCGACGCTCGTCGCGGCATTGAGCGAGCAGCTCGCGCTCGCCAAAGACGCACGGGGGGCCGCGTAACCATTCGTCAGACTGGGGCGTGCGCGCGTATGATCCCGGTGAGGATCTCGACGGCTCATGTCCGCCGCCCGAACCGTGAAGAACTTGCTGCCTGCCGCGTTCGGGCAGGATCTCACTTCTCTCGATCTGCGTACGTTCCTCGTGCGCCACGGCGATGCGCCGCTGCTCCTCGTGCGCATCATGCCGGGCGACACGGAGGTGGAGTTGGGGCTCGCGGCCACTGTCTCGAGCCGACCGGGTCGGGCCGCCACCCCCAAGCCCCTGCCGTTTCACACCGGCTATCAGGAGGAGCCAAGGACGTCGCAGTTCCCGCGCCCGAACGCGACCGAGCCGCGCGTCATGCTGCGACAGCTCCTTGAGCGAGAGGCGTACTTCGCGGTGCCATTGCACAAGCGAGAGGACAGCGACGCCATGTCGATGGATCGCATCTCCGTGGGCAGGGCCAACAACAAGGACGTCGTCTTGCGACACCCGAGCATCTCGAAGTTTCACGCCTGGTTCGAGGTGGACGAGGCGCAGACGGTGTACGTCGCGGACGCCGGCAGCACGAACGGGACGCAAGTGGACGGGCGCCCGCTCAAGCCCAAGATGAGCATCATCCTGTCGCCGGGACAGTCGATTCAGTTCGGGGCGATCGAGTGCGTCCTCACGCCGCCCGATCTGCTCTGGGCCGCCTTGAACGGGTGACGGACTCGACACTCCGGGAGGAGATCCTCTCCCCCCACGCCCCCACCATTCAATCACTCCTCGACTCTCAGTTGGTGATCGCGGAGTGCACCACCTTGGCGCCCGCGTCGGGCGCGGCCACGCAGAACGCGCGGACTCCGCCGACGGCCGCGCAGTCCACGTCCGCGACGCACCCCGCGGGGACGCAGGTCTTCGCGGTGGGGTCGCAGATCGTCCCGTTGAACGTCCCCTGCCCGGCTCCGCCGGGGGGGCTGCAGTCGCGGTCCGAGGAGCAGGCGACCGAGCAAGCCCCGCTCGCGCACTTCGCGCGCACGTTGCCGAGCTGCGCCGCGCATTCTTGATCCTTCGTACACGTGCCACGGACGCAGAGACTCGTCGTCGTGTCGCACGAGTAGCCGGCCTGGCAGTCGAGGTCCTTCGCGCACTTGAGGTAGCAGCCCGACTGGTAGCAGGTGCAGTCGCCGCCTACGCACGTGGCGGGCGTGTCGGCCACGCCGGCATCGCTGCATTGTGCAGACGTTGCGCAACCGGCCGTCGTCGTCTGACACTTGCCTGCCGTCATGTCGCACGCAGTCGCGAGCGATGCGCGCGTACGGCTGAGGGACGGGCAGCCGCCCGGGCTGTTGGCGAGGTTGCTGGAACAAGGCGCGGTGTACACGCACGCGCCGCCGTTGCATGCCCACGTGTTCGCCGCACATTGGCAATACGTCTGATAGTAGAAGCAGCCCGCACCGACGGCCGATCCCGCATCCCTCCCGGGCGCGCATTGCGACGTATCGCCGCCGAGGACAAGCTGCAAGATGTCCTGGCACGTATGGATCGCCGTGTAGTTGAAGCAATTGCCGGCGTTGCACGTATAGAGGTACACGTTGAGCGGAAGCTCGCAGCAATCCGAAGCCTGCGCGCACTCCCCCGTGCATACCTTCCCCGTCGGCGTCAGGCCGTAGTTGGCGGGACTGCACACCCCAAGGCCCGTGGTCGACGCCGCGCATCGCAAGCCGGCGGCGCAGTCTTGTGAAGTCTGGCACGAGTCCCCCGTCTGTCCCAAGGGCGGGCCGAGAATCGCCGCTTCGGCGCTGGTCCCGGCCTCCCCGTCGGTCGGCACGGTAGCGTCCGACCCGCCGTCATCGCCGCCGCCGCCCGCCTTCGGGTAACAGGTGTTCGCGATGCATGCGAGGCCCGCTTGGCAGTCGGCAGTGCGGGTGCAGGACTCGCCGAGGGCGCTGCTCCCGCCGCTGATCGCGCCGGAGTCCGGGCTCGGGTTACTGCCACCATTGCCGCTGTCGCAGCCGACGGCGACGAAGGTCGTCCCCGTGGCAACCAGCCCGACAACGAACACCCATTCCGTCGCGCGCATCTCCATGGAACCTCCCGAACCTGCCGCGGTCTCATGGCCGACGCCGAGCAGCTCCGTGGGAAATTCGGAACGTGGACCGACAAATTTCGTCCAGATCGGCCATGAGGCCGCGTGCTGTTTGTTCGAAGAGGAGCATTCTGGGCCACCGCCGCGCTGATTGCCCTCCCCGCCGCCGCCTGCGGGCGGGCGCACCCCGCGCACGAGGCCCCGGGCCTGGATGCGTCGGCCGGCGACGACGCCGACGACACGTCGCCCGACGGCGGGGACGACACGGGCGACGACGGACCGACGCTGATCGCGCCGGCCGACGCCGCGCCCGTGTGTCGAACGTGCAAGAGCTCGGGCTGGACCTGCGGCAAGAACAGCGACGGTTGCGGCAACATCATCGATTGCGGGACGTGCAAGGCGCCGCAAACGTGCGGCGGCGGCGGCTACAGCAAGTGCGGGCTCGCCGGCGGCGACGGCGGCCCGTGCGTCCCGACGACGTGCAAGGGGCTCGGGTACAACTGCGGCCCCGCTGGCGATGGATGCGGGGGGCTCCTTCAGTGCGGCCAATGCGCCCCGCAGCTCGTGTGCGGCGCCGCCGGCCCAGGGGTGTGCGGGATGCCGTGCGGTGGGCTCTGCTCGCAGCAGCCGGTCTGCGAAGGCGGCGGCTCGACGATCGTCAGCGGCCGCGTGGTGGCCGGAACGCTCCCGGCCTACGGCTCGCCCGACCCCGTGCCCAACGTGCTCGTATACGTCCCGAACGGACCGCTCGTACCTTTTGCGCCGGGCGTGCAGTGCAGTCAATGCGGCGCGGAGGTCACCGGCAACCCTCTCGTCACGACCCACACTGCGTATGACGGCACGTTCTCGCTCCCGAACGTGCCAGCGGGCGATGCCATCCCGATCGTGATCCAGCTCGGACGGTGGCGGCGGCTCGTCACGTTCAAGGTCCCGGCGTGCGCGACGACCGCTCTCGGCGACATTCACATGCCGCGCAGCCAAGGCGAGGGAGACATCCCGCGAACCGCGATCTCGACGGGGAGCGCCGACGCGATGGAGTGCGTGCTCCTGAAGATGGGCGTCGACGCTGCCGAGTTCACCCCAGACACGGGCGCCGGGCGAATCCACGTCTTCTCGGGATACGACGCGGACGGCGGCTTCAACGGAAGCGGCGCGGGCGCGGGGCCAGGCACTCGGCCGGAATCGGCCCTGACCGGAGACCACGGCCAGACTCTCTTTCTCTACGATCAGGTGCTGTTTCCTTGCTGGGGTGATCAGTACCTGAAGGGCGCGGACGACCTGGCGAACCTGGTCTTTTATGCGGACCAAGGGGGCCGCGTCTTCGCCACGCACTACAGCTACTCGTGGCTCTTCCAGAACCCGCCGTTCGACCAGACGGCCCAGTGGAACCCGAACCACGGCGCTT
>DATGJA010000250.1:0-6004 GCA_035295445.1 Polyangiaceae bacterium
CGCCGTGGCGAACATCGCGTCGGAGCCTCCGTCGCCGGCCATGATGGGATACGTGCCCGGCATCAACGGCGAAGGCGCAGCCGGTGGCGGCGCGCCCTGCGTCGCGACCGTGATGGTGAGAAGCTCCTGGTTCGCGAACGACACGTTTGCGAACGACAAGGTCGTCCCCGAGTTCTGCGAATCGCCCAGCACGAAAGCGCACGTCCAACCGAAGTTGAGCGGGATGGCAATCTGCGCTCGATCGGGGAGCGACCCCGGCTTCGAAGAGACCCCGAACGCGAGCGCCCCGCGGGCCGCGAACGGGGAGCCTGCCAGCGTGCCGCGACCGGTCGCAAGGCCCTCACTGGCGGCCATTCGGAGCGACGCCGCGTCGTCCACCGAGCTCCAGTCGAACGTCCCGTCGGCCATCGAGCCGTCGCCCGCGTCCATCGCCGGGCCCGCGCCCCCGTCCACCTTGGCCGTGGCGCTCGAGCTGCCGCAGGCGGAGGCAAACGAAGATAAGAGGAGTCCAAACCTCCACGCCGCCCGGCGCCCGGAAGAGCCGAGATCTCGGCTCACCCCGGCGAATGCTCCGCGAGCCACGCGCGGCCCTTCTTCGTATCGACGCCCGTCGCGTCCAGGCCGGGGAAGATCACGAGATTCAGCGTGTCGCGATAGATGCGAACGAGCTCGGCCCACGGCAGCTCGCCGTAGTCATAGAGGGCCTCGGTCCACGGCACCGGCGCGGTCCCGTCGAGAAAACCAGGTTCCACGCTCGCTTCGAGCATGAGGGGCAACACGTCTCCCAGGAACTGCCCGCGCCCCTGGGCGCGCTCCGCCGCGAGGTGAGCCCACCCGAGCCGCGCGTGGCGGACTTCGTCCTCGAGCAGCTCGTGGAGCGTCGCGCGGATGTCCTCTTCCCGGACGACCTCCATGCAGCGCGTCATCAGCGACGTGTTCATCGTTTCGCTGATGCAGCACACCGCGACCATCTCCCAGAGGACCCGGTCGCGCGGGTCCATGTCGGAGCGGCCGATTCTCTGGCGCGGTGGTTCGTGGTTCAGCGCGTGCGGCTCACCCCAGGCGGCGGCGAGGCGCGCGCACAGATCGCGGTGCCTTCGTTCGTCCGCGGACGCCTCGGCCGCGCCCTGGACGACGACCGGGCTCGCCCCCACCTCCGCGAGATCGGTCGCCATCCGCGCGAAGCGTGCGCTCGCCTCGATCTCCGCGCGGGTGCGGAACGCCCACGTCCCAGCGACGCGGGTGCGGACGATCTCCGCGCTCCCCGGATCGAGGGATACGAGCGCGCTCACGAGGAGGGTTCTACCTGCCGTGGCCCGTGCAGCAAGGTTGGGCGCCGCAGATCGGCGTAAGATTCGAGGGGACCGTCGATCCGGCGGCCAGCCAGCAGCAGCAGCCCATGCAGTCGGTCCACATGGCGGTCGTCTTGTCCGGGCCGCACATGCAGGTGGATCCCGTGGAGGCTCCGCTCGACGAACCGGTGCTCGACCCCGTGGTGGAACCGGTCGTCGAGCCGGTGCTCGATCCCGACGTGGAACCGGTCGCCGAGCCGGTGCTCGACCCGGTGGTGGAACCGGTCGCCGAGCCGCTGCTCGATCCCGTGATGGAACCGGTGGTGGACGAACCGGTGCTCGAGCCGGTCGTCCCCGACCCGCTGCTCGTTCCGGTGGCCGAGCCCGTGCCGGAACCGCTCGCGCCGGAGCCGCTGCTCGTGCCGCTGCCGCTAGAGCCGCTGCTCATCGACGCGCCGGAGCCGGAGCCGGACCCAGCGTCCGAATTGGAGGTCGTGCCTCCGCTGCAGCCCTCGAGCCCGACTGTCGCCGAGGCGCCCATCACCACCACGACCTGGAACAGTCTCTCGATTTTCATGCGGGGGTTATACTGCATAGGAAGGCCCCTGACCCAACAGGAAACGCATCTGCTGGGAGGTTGAGGTTAGAGAGTGTGGTCGAGGGCATAGACGTCGCGGGGCCGAATGCCCCGATGGTCGTCGTAACAACGGGCTCATGGCGAGTTAGGTCCCTTTTTCCGGTCCTTACCAGGCACTCGCCTCGAACTATTTTACCTACCGTGCCCGGTGCAGCACGGCTGGGGGCCGCAGATCGGAGTGAGGGGCGGAGAGACCATCTGTCCGGCGGCCAGCCAGCAGCAGCAACCCATGCAATCGGTCCACGCGGGGGTCGTCTTGTCCGGCCCGCACGTGCACGTGCTTCCCGACGAGGATCCGCTCGTCGAACCGCTCGTCGACCCGCTGGTGCTGCCGCTCGATCCGGTATGGCTCGATCCTGTGGTGGATCCGGAGCTGGAGCCTGTCGTGGAGCCGGTGCCGGATCCGGTGGTCGACGAACCGGTGCTCGATCCCGTGGTGGACGATCCCGTGCTCGATCCCGTGTGAGTCGATCCGGTGCTCGACGAACCGGTGCTCGACCCGGTCGTCGCCGATCCGGTGCTGGAACCGGTCGTCGTCGATCCCGTCGTGCTCGAACCGCTGGTGGCCGAGCCTGTGGTGCTCGCGCCGCTGGTTCCCGAGCCTGCGGCACCCGTGCCGCCCGACGCGGACCCTGTGGCGCTTGTGCCGCCGGCGCTGCCCGTGCTGCTTGCGCCGCTGGTCGTCGAGCCCGTGGTGCTCGATCCGGTCGTGCTCGATCCACCGGTGCCCGTCCCCGTGCTGCCTGCTCCGGTGCCCGTCGCGCTGCCGCTGCTCGGCGGCAAAGCGGATTGGCTCGAACCGGAGCCGCCGTCGTTGTTCGAACCGGAGTTGGTGTCGCCGCTGCAAGCCTCGAGACCAACCGTCGCCGAGGCTCCCATCACGACCACGACTTGGAACAGCCTCTCGATCCTCATGGGCTTCGTCATACTGCACAGAGACGTCCGAGACCCGCCCGTAAGGCTGTCCAACGAGGAGTCGAGAGTGTCGCTCGTGGCAAAAGGGATCGGACGTCCCTGGTACCCCGAAGACGACCCCATCGTTTCGAGGCACGTTTTTTTGCAGTCAGGAGCGGCCTGCTAAACCCATCCGTGTGAAACAGATCCTCCAAGAGCTCGTCGACCTCCTCGCCCTCGAGCGAATCGATCGCGACCTGTTCCGTGGCCTGAGCCAGGACCTCGGGTGGGGGTCCATCTTCGGGGGCCAGGTCCTCGGTCAAGCGCTCTCGGCGGCGGCGCAGACCACGCCGTCGGATCGAACGGTCCACTCGGCGCACGGCTATTTCATCCGCGCGGGAGAGGTGAAAAAGCCCATCGTTTACGAGGTGGACCGGCTCCGGGACGGCAAGAGCTTCTCCACGCGCCGCGTCGTCGCGATCCAGGAGGGTGAGGCCATCCTCAGTCTGGCCGCATCCTTCCAGGTCGACGAGCAGGGACTCGAGCACCAGGACGCGATGCCCGACGTCCCGGCGCCCGAGTCGCTCCGCTCCGAGCAGGAGCTCGTCCTCGCGTTCGGCGACGCGCTGCCCGCCCCGCTGCGGGCCCGCGCGGCCGCACCGAGGCCCATCGAGATCCGCCCCGTGGAGCTTCGCAATCCCTTGGCTCCGATCGCGCAGGCGCCGGTTCGCCGGGCCTGGTATCGCACGGTCGATCGGTTGCCGGACGACCCCGCGCTCCACCGCTACCTGCTCGCCTACGCGTCGGACTTCGGGTTCCTCTCGACCGCGCTCGATCCGCACGCGGTGAGCATCATGACGCGCGGGATGCAGATCGCGAGCATCGACCACGCGGTGTGGTTCCACCGGCCGCTGCGCGTCGACGAGTGGCTCCTCTACGACGTGGAGAGCCCGAGCGCCGCGGGATCGCGCGGCCTCGTGCGCGGGCGATTCTTCGATCGCGCCGGGCGCTTGGTGGCGAGCACGGCGCAGGAAGGGCTGATCCGGAGGCGCAGCTCGCCGTGACGGATCCCGGCGGCCCGCGCCGAGGATGTTGGTCGGGTGCGCGGCAGCGCGTGGATCGTCTGGCCGCTCGTCGCCAGGGTCGCTCCTGCGTCCGTGCCGGCGTCGGGCCCCGCTTCCGGAGCGGCTTCGGGGAGCGCGGACGATGCGACATGAATTTCGTTCGATATGACGTAAAGTGGCCCCTTGCAACCCTCCTCGATCTCCCTTGCGCGCTTGTTCGCTGCCGGCATCCTCGCGGCTGGTTGTTCCTCGGCTCCCGGCGATACAGCGGGCCTCGGCATGCCCCCGCAGGCATCCGGAACGAACGTCGACGCGACAAACGACGCGGGCGCCTCTTCGGGCACGACGGCGGCATCCGGCGCCGAGGGGGGAGCCTCACGCTCACCCGACGCCGCCGCCGCCGACGCCGAAGTCTCTGCCGACGCGGGCGCGAGCGCGGACCTCGCGCCGGCGCAGGGCGCTCTCCTCGGCCACTTTTACGGCAACGGTACCGTCGCCCAAACGGACGCGATGATTGGTCGCAAGCCCCGCATTCACCTCAACTACTACGACTGGGTCACCGACTGGACCAAGGACTCGGCGATCGCGGACGACTTCGCGACAGGCAAGATCCCGCTCGTGAACTGGGAGCCGTTCGACGCCTCCGGCAGCATGATCAGCTTCGACGACGTGATCAGCGGCCGGTACGACGCCGACATCGACGCCCGGGCCGTCGGTGCCAAGGCGCTCGGGAACCGGTTCTTCCTCGATTTCGCGGCCGAGATGAACGGCGACGAAGCGTGGAGCGGCCACGACCCGGCCACGTACGTCACTGCATGGAGGCGCGTGCACGATCGCTTCGTCGCCGCGGGCGCCACGAACGTCGTCTGGGCGTGGTGCCCGAACGTGACCGACTCGGACAACACGAACAACACGACGATGAGCTACTACCCGGGCGACGCGTATGTCGATTGGACCGGCGTCGACGGGTACAACTGGGGAACGTCGGACCCGAACTTCACGTGGCAGAGCTTCCGCGACGTCTTCAAGAACGTGTATCCGCTGCTCGCCAAGGTCGGAAAACCGATCCTCGTCGGCGAGACGGCTTCCGACGAGGTGGGCGGGAGCAAGGCGCAATGGATCGCCGACATCGTCCCGACGCTCAAGGCCGATTTCCCGATGATCAAGGCGCTCGTCTGGTTCGACATCAAGAAGGAGCGAGCCTGGCAGATCAATTCGTCGGCTTCGGCGCTCGCGGCGTATCAGAAGATGGCGATCGATCCGTACATGAACCCCTGACGCGCCCACTCGGACAAGCTTGCGTCGTAAAGTTATGGCGGCGACGTAAAGTGGCCCGGGGCCACAATAAATGACCCCTTTCGCTTGCCCATCGGACGACGCGCGTCCAAGGTGTGAGTCACTTCGATATCGGATCTCGCGCAGGGCGCGCGAGGCCGGGGAGAGCGGTCATGCGACGAGCGCGAGTCTTGCTGGGCTTGATGGGGTTGGGTGCGGCCGTGGCGTGCGGTACCTCCACGCCGCAGGGGCAGGGGCTCTTGACGCCGCCGGGCAGCAGCGGCTCGGGCAATGGTGGCGGGTCCGGCTCCGAAGGGACGAGCGGCTCGAGCGGCTCGAACTCGAGCGGGTCGGACTTCTCGAGCGGCAGCGGGAGCTCCGGCGGATCCTCCAACGGAGGCTCGAGCACGGGATCGGGGAGCTCGGGCAGCGGTTCGAGCAGCGGCTCGTCGCGCTCGGGCAGCTCGGGGTCGAGCTCGGGCAGCACGCACAAGCCCGATGCCGGCGGCGGCCTCGCCGGCGGCGGCACGACGCCGACGTCGCTCCCGATGCCCAAGGGGACGTGCTCGCCGCTCACGACCGGGATGAACATGATCAGCGTGAACGGCAAGGCGATGACCTGGTCCATCTGGGTGGGGCAGAAGTCCTCGTCCGGGTCGGGCGGACCGATCGTCATCTACTGGCACGGCACCGGAACGAACGGCTCCGAGGTCATGGCGGGCCTCGGCCAGGCGGCGATCACCGAGATCCAGGGCATGGGCGGCGTGGTCGCCTCCGCGGAGACGACGAGCAGCACCGGCACCAACACGGGCGACAACGTCTGGTACACGGGTGACTTCGAC
>DATGJA010000251.1:0-19349 GCA_035295445.1 Polyangiaceae bacterium
GGGGGGTCTCATCGGCGGCGGCGCGGCGTCGCCCGCGGCTCCGCAGGTGGGGCGATGAAGCCGCCCGCTCGCGCCCTTTCGCGCGGGATGACGATGATCGAGGTGATCGTCGCCGTCGGGATCCTCGCCATGGTGGCGGTCCTGATCCACGGCGTCGTCGACTCACTCTCACGCGGCAAGAAGGGGGAGGCCCTGCGCGCCGAGCGCTCCCACCAGGGACGCGAGACGCTGCAGCGGATCGTGCGAGACCTGTCCTCGGCGTACCTGTCGATGCACGTGCCGAACAACATCGCGCTCGTCACGAGCCGCACGGCCTTCGTGGGGCGGAGCTCGTCCCAGTTCGATCGCGTCGACTTCGCCGCGTTCGCGCACCGCCGGACGGAGCGCGACGCCCACGAGTCGGATCAGGCGGAGGTCGCCTATTTTGCCGCGAAGGACCCCGACGCACCCGACAAGACGGACCTCTTCCGTCGCGACCAGAGCCCGATCGATCTCGAGCCGCTCAAGGGCGGAGTCGCGGACGTCGTGGCCGAAGACATCACCGAGTTCCACCTGCGCTACCTCGACCCGATCAGCGGCCGGTGGATCGACAGCTGGGACTCGACGCAGGTGACCGGCCAGCCCAATCGTCTGCCCTACGCGGTCAGCGTCCGCCTCGTGCTCAAGGGGGTGGGCGACGGACCCCCGTACGAGTTCGCGACGAAGATCTTCCTGCCCATCCAGCAACCTCTCACCTTCGGGATCCCGCGACAATGAGCGCCAAGGTCGCCGAGTTTGGCCGGCGCGCGCGCCGGCGGCGCAAAGAGAGGGGCGTGGCGCTCATCATGGTGCTCGGCGCGATCGCCGTGCTGGTCGTCATGCTCGCGGAGTTCGAGGACGACGCCGGGGCCGAGTTCGCCTCCGCGACGGCCGAGCGCGACAGCGTCCAGGCGGAATACTTCGCGCGGAGCGCGATCGCCCTGTCGCGGCTCCTCATCGCCGCCGAGCCCACGATGAGGGCGGCCATCGCCCCCCTGTTCGCGCTCCTCAAGCAGAAGCCGCCGCAGCTACCCGTCTGGCAGTATGCCGATCGCATCCTCGGGGCGTTCAACGACAAGGAGTCCTCCGACGAGTTCGCGGGATTCGGCGGGCTCGATCTCACGCGTTCCAAGAACCTCGGTCTCAAAGGCGGCCGCTTCGAGGTGGTCATCGTGGACGAGGACGGAATGCTCAACGTGAACATGGGCGCGTCGAACGACATCGCGCACATCCGGCTCGCCAAGCTCCTCATGGGGAGGATGGCGCCGATCCAATACACGCCGCTCTTCGAGCAGCGCGACTCCACCGGCAACTACAACGATCGGCTGACGATCTGCTCGGCCATCATCGATTGGGCGGACGCCGACGAGCAGCTCTTCTCGTGCGATCTCACGTCGACCCCGTCGTCGAACGCGGTGGAGGACGCCTGGTACCAGCTGCTCCCCAAGCCGTATCGCCGCAAGAACGCCCCGTACGACTCGCTCGAGGAGCTCCACGTGGTGCGCGGGGTGACCGACGACTTCTGGACGACGTTCGTCGACCCCGATCCGACCAACCCGTTGAAGCGCGAGGTCACCGTCTGGGGTCAGGGCCCGATCAACGTGAACTCCGCGAACGCGATGACGCTCTTCGCGGTCGTGTGTTCGGGCGCCCCTCAGGCCGAGGTCTGCACGGATCCGACGCAGATGCAGCTCTTCGTGACGGGCGTCACGATGGCGCGGGGCATCACGATGGGCGCGTCTCTCTTCGGCGCGCCGGGGGACTTCATCGCCACCATGAAGGGCCAAGGAATGCTCGGGCCGATGTTGACCAACCTGGGCATCAAGCCGGTGAAGTTCCAGTCCGAGAGCGATTTCGCCAAGACGATCGCGACCGAGAGCAAGGTCTTCTCCGTCTACTCGGTCGGGTCGGTGAAGGGATTCAAGCGCGAGACCCGCGTGCGCATCCACGCCGTCGTCGACTTCCGCGCTGCGCCGGCGCTCGGCAGCTTGTCGTCGATGGCGTCCGGGGGCTCGAGCGGGTCGAGCGCATCGAGCGGCTCGGCCGCGGGCTCGGTCCCCGCTCAGGCGGCGGGGCAGGACCCGAACTCGATCGCCGCGGCGCTCCAGCCGAACATCGGCGGTCAGATTCTTTATTTCACGATCGATTGAGGGCAAGGAGACGACGACATGCCGACGTGGTTGGGCATCGACATCGGGAGTACGGGCGTGAAGGTGGCCGTCGTCCGTTCCTCGTATCGGAAGGTCGCGCTCCTTCGGGTCGCGTCGTCCGACGTGGCGCGGCCGGCCGAGGGCGCCGGCGCGTCCGACGCGACGATGGGGGAGGGCGCGGCGATCGAGGCCGTGCGGGCCGCCGTGGGCTCGGCGCTCCTCGGCGAATCGGCGAACCCGGATGCCGTTGCGGCGGCCATCGAGGGCGCGCGCGCGGCTATCCACAGGCTCGCGCTGCCGGCGACCGCCCAGAAGCAGCTCGACGAAGTGTTGACCTACGAACTCGAGTCGCAGGTGCCGTTCGACCTGGACGACGCCGTGTTCGACTGGCGGATCCTCGATCGCGAGCACGGAGAGGAGCAGCTGGCGATCATCGCCGCGGTGGCTCGGACCGAGGACGTCCGCGCCCGGATCGATCTCGTGAAGCAGGCCATCGGGCAGGAGCCCGAGCGAGTGGGCGTCGGCGCGCTCGCCCTCGCGTCGCTCGTTCCGTTCGTCCCGGCGCTCGCCGAGGCGGGAGCGGTCGCCGTGGTCGACCTCGGCGCCAGTGCGAGCGAGATCCTCGTGCTCGAGGGCGGGGAGGCGGTGTTCGCGCGGACGCTTTCGGCGGGCACGGCGGGGCTGCCCGGCAACGCCCAGCGCCTCGGGCGCGACATTCGAGTGAGCATCGCCGCGCATCGCGCGCAGGGCGGCATGGCGCCCGACAGGGTCTATCTGTGCGGCGGGGGCGCGTTCGTCTCGGGGGCCGAGGGCTTTCTCTCCGGCGCGCTGCAGATCCCGGTGGAGCTCGTGCCGGAGCCGGCGCTCGACGTGACCGCGATCGGGCCGGAGGGGCTTCGGGAGCTGCCGCGCTACGCAAAGGCGATCGCCCTGGCCCTCTCGCTGGCCGGGCGGAGCGGCGCGCTGAACCTGCGGCGCGGCGCCCTCGCCTACGAGCGGGGCTTCGCCTGGGTGCGCGAACGGGTGCCGGTCCTGGCGGGGCTCGGCGCGGTCATCCTCGTGAGCTTCGTCTTCAGCGCGTGGGCTCGTCTCTACGCGGCGCACGCCGAGCGGGACGCGCTCTCCGCCGCGCTCGGTACGGTGACGAAGGAGGTCCTCGGGACCGAGGCCGCGGGTGCGCAAGAGGCGGAGGACCTCCTGGCGAAGGAGGCCTCGTTGACCGACGAGGATCCGATGGCCCACGCCGACGCGTTCGACGTGATGGTCGCGCTGTCCGAGGCCATTCCGCCGTCGATGACGCACGACATCGACGAGCTCGACGTGCAGAAGGGGCACGTGACCGTTCGCGGGGTCGTGGGCACCATCCCCGACGCGCAGTCGATTGCCTCGACCCTAGGTGAGGACGCGTGCATGAAGGACGTGAAGATCCGGAGCACGACGCAGGCCGTCGGAGGCGACCGTCAGAAGTACGTCATGGAGCTCGAGCTCTCGTGCCCCGAGGACGTCAAGGCCGTCGCGAAGAAGAAGGGGGAGCCGGCGTCCGAGGGCTCGTCCTCGAGCGGAGGGAAGTGACATGGCCGGGCCGCTGATTCAGATGAGCGCGCGCGAGAGGAAGCTCCTCTCGATCATGGGGTTCGTCGGGGCGATCGTCCTCGTCCTCGCGGTCCCGTTCGGCATGGAGGCGATCGTCCACTCGCAGCGGTCCGACAACGACGACCTGCGGCAGGCCCTCGCGGACGTGCAGGATGCCCGGGTTCGCGTGAGGGAGCGGCAGGCCAAGAAGGACGCGATCGCGGCGCGCTACGGTAGGAAGGCGCCGTCGCTCGCCGGGTACCTGGAGCAGACGGCGCGCCAGCAGAAACTCGAGGTGACCGAGTCCACCCCGCTGCCCGACGTCCCCCACGGCAAGCGATACGTCGAACACGGCACGAACGTCCACCTCAAGAAGACCGGCATGCTCCCCTTCGCTCGGTTCCTCGAGGCGATCGAGAAGAGCGGGTATCCGTTGGCGGTGACGCGTCTCAACGTCCGCAAGCGGAGCGGCGAGAACGACGCGTACGACGTCGAGGTGGGCGTGTCGTCGTACGACCGAGTCGAGGCGCCGCCCGCCGGGAGTCCGAAGCCATGAACGAGCGATTGGCCAAGCTTCGGGAGACCGTCGCTCGCTACGCGACCCGGTACGCGAAGTACGGTCGATACGCGGGCGTCGCGGGCTATTCCGTCTTCTACGTCGTCTGCCTGTTCGTGTTCGCCTCGCTGACGGCGCCCTGCGGGACCCTCAAGGAGCGGATCGTCGCCTCTTTCAACGAGGCGCAGGCCGCGTCGGGCGGGCAGTGGGCGCTGCAGATCGACGATCTTGGCAGCTATTGGCTGAGCGGGATCAAGGCGAAAGGGGTGCGCCTGCTGTCGGCGCCGACGGAGCCGGGGAAGCCGCCTGGACGGATCGAGCTGCAGCGCGCGACCGTTCGGTACTCGCTTCTGCCGCTGCTCGTCGGGAACAGCGACCTCAATTTCGACGTCGAGGGGTTCGACGGAGAGATCAGCGGTTCGTACGACGTCTCGGGCAGGGATACCTCCTTCGAGGCGCAGTTCGATTCGGTGGACGTCGGCAAGTTCGAGCCGCTCGCGCAGTGGCTCGACGGGGTGCCCATCTTCGGCCGCTTGAACGGCACGGTGCGGCTCGCGACGCCGGAGGGCAAGGTGGCGAAGGACACCGGCTCCTTCTCGCTCGAGATCAAGGACATGGCGGTCGGCGACGACAAGGCCAAGATAAAAGGCGCGGTGACCCTCCCGCGGATCAACGTGGGGACCCTGACGTTCGCGGCCGAGGCGAAGGAGGGCGTGCTCAAGATCAGCAAGCTCTCGGCCGGAGGAAAGGATCTCGACCTGCAGGGCGACGGCCGCATCACCTTGCGCGAAACGGCCGATGACTCTCTGTGCGACGCCCAGCTCCGGTTTCGCTTGAGCGACGGCTATCGAGGGAAGAACGACGTCACCAAGAGCGTGTTCGGGGCGCCGGGTTCGGCGGCGCCGGCGCTCTTCGAGCTCGCGGACCCGAAGATCAAGCAAGCCAAGCGCGCGGACGGCTTCTACTCGTGGGCGCTGCGCGGCCCCCTGGGACACCTGGACTTCGCGCCAAAGCCCTAAGAGTGCTGCTGACGCTACGCGCGGCGTCGCTTGTCCAGGATCTCGCGGACGGTCGACGCGTCCAGGCTCTTGGCTCGCAGGCGCAGTTTCTCGAGGAGCGCGTCCCGATCCGGCGGGGATGCGAGCGCCGGATCGGATCCGACGGGGCGATCGCCGGACGGTCGCTCTTCCTCCCGGCGCGGCGTCGCGCGCGGCGGCGGGGGAGCGCTTCGGGTGGCGATCGCCTCGCGGGCGACGTGGGGAACGCTCGAGGCGGGAGGCAGCGGTGGCGCGAGCGACGTGGCCCCGGGCGGCGGGGGGGTGCTGCGGGGCACGGTGGACGACTCGGTCCCGGCCGGGGGCGCGGAAGAGCGACGTTTCTCGCGGATGGCGGCGGCGCGGTCGACGAGGCCCTTCGAGCGCGAGTCGAGCCGCGTGAATCGAAGCGTCAGCCCGCCCAGTCCGTGGAGCGCGTTGGCCTTGTAGCCGACGACTCGCCCCTCTCCCCGCACCAGGGCCTGCCCGCTCGTCAGCACGACCTCGAAGCGCAGGACGACGCCCTGGGGCCGCTGCTGCGCACCGAGAAGCGTGATGCTCGTGCGGGTCAGCGTCTCGATCTCGCCCTTGAGATAGTCCTCCTCGGACGCGTATGGCCGCGTGATGCGGATCGCGGGCGCAGGGGCGGGAGCGCGCGATTCGTCGGCCACCTACGCAGGATACACAAACCTGCGCGCTCTGGCGGCCCAGGCGGCGGCGTGTTACGCGCCGCGTAACCGAATGGCGCCGGCGGCAAGCAAAGCGCGCGTGATCGTCGTCGGCGCGGGGGCGAGGGAACACGCGCTCGCCGCAGCCGTCGCTTCGGGGGGGCACGAGGTCCTCGCCGCCCCGGGAAACGCGGGAACCGAGGGGGTTGGTCGCAACGTGCCGGTGCGGGCCGACGACGTTCCGGGGCTCGTCGATCTCGCCGTGTCCGAACGGGCGGATCTCGTGGTCGTGGGCCCGGAGCTGCCGCTCACGCTCGGGCTTGTGGATGCGCTGACCGCGCGCGGCGTCAGGGCCTTCGGGCCCATGGCCGCCGCCGCGAGGCTCGAGGGGTCGAAGGCCTTCATGAAGCGCTTCTGTGAGCGCCACGGCATTCCGACGGCGGCGTTCGCGGTCTTCGACGACCCCGACGCGGCGGACCGCCACGTCGCCTCCAGGCCCGCGTCGGCCCCGCCGGTGGTGAAGGCGGACGGGCTGGCTGCCGGCAAAGGGGTCGTCGTTCCAGCGACGGCCGACGAGGCTCGCGCGGCCATCGATGGCCTCATGCGCAAGGGGGAGTTCGGGGCGGCGGGCCGGCGGGTGGTCCTCGAGGAGCGGCTGACCGGGGAGGAGGCGAGCTTCCACGTCGTGTGCGACGGGACGCGCGCCGTCGCCCTGGCGCCCGCGCAGGACCACAAGCGTGTGGGGGACGGCGACACGGGTCCCAACACCGGCGGCATGGGGGCGTACGCGCCCGCGCCGATCGTCGACGCCGCGGTGCACGGGCGCGTCATGCGCGAGATCGTGGAACCCACCCTGCGCGGGATGGCGGCCGAGGGGATGCCCTTTTGCGGTGTGCTGTTCGTCGGCCTCATGATCGACCGCGGCGTCCCGAAGGTCCTCGAGTATAACGTCCGGTTCGGCGATCCGGAGGCCACCGTGCTCGTCCCGACGTATCGCGGCGATTGGTTCGCCCTGCTCGAGGGGGCGGCTCGCGGGGACTTGTCGGGGCTCGGCCTCGAGACGTCCTCCGGTCCGGTGGCGCGCGCGGCCCTGTCGGTCGTGATGGCTGCCCGCGGCTACCCGGACGCGCCGCGCACGGGCGACCGGATCGACGGGCTCGATGGCCCGTTGCCTGACGGGGCATTCGTCCGCCACGCGGGGACGTCGCGAGCCAAGGACGGCACCGTCGTCACGAGCGGCGGCCGCGTGCTGGCCGTGGGTGGGGTCGCGCCGACGCTGGAGGCCGCGTCGCGTATCGCGTATGCGGCGGTCGACCGCATCCGCTTCGAGGGGGAACATCATCGGCGCGACATCGGGCGTCGCGCGCAGCTCTCGCGAGAGAACGAGTCCGCACGCTCGACCGAAGAGAGAGTTCGGACGAGACACCCGAAGGAACCCTAGGACGCATGGCCGACATCGCCCCCTTGACCCCGCTCCGTTACGACTCGTCCCGCCTGCCTGGCGGGCTCGCCTCCGTCGTGGCGCCGCCGTACGACGTGATTTCGCCGCAAGAGCGGACCGCGCTGGCGGCGCGAGACCCGCACAACGTCGTTCGTCTGATCCTCCCCGAGGGCGAGGGAGACGCCAAATACCCGGCGGCGGCGGAGCTGCTCGAGGGGTGGCGACGCGAGGGCGTGCTGATTCGGGACAGCCAAGCGGCCTTCTATCGCTACGACCAGACCTTCGCCCCCCCGGGGGGCGATCCCTCGCGACCGCTCACGCGTCGGGGGTTCCTGGGGCTCGTCCGGCTCGTCGATTTCTCCGAGAAGGTGGTCCTACCGCACGAAAGGACGCTCTCGGGTCCCAAGGAGGATCGGCTCAAGCTGTTCCGTGCGACGCGCGCCAACCTGAGCCCTGGCTTCATGCTCTACCGCGATCCGCGCGGCGAGCTGGGCGCCGCGCTCGGCTCGGCCGAGACGATGGCGGAGTTCGCGACGCCCGACGGGGTCCGTCACACCCTGTCGAAGGTCGCGGCTCGTGACGCCGTGCGATCGATCATCGAAGGCGTGTCGCGCTCGTCGCTCTTGATCGCGGACGGTCACCATCGCTACGAGACCGCGCTCCGCTACGGCCGAGAGGTCGACGCCGCCCATCCGGGCGCGTGGTCGGCGGACGCCCGCCTCGAGCACCGCTACTTCATGACGTTCCTCGCCAACGGGGACGATCCGCACCTCGTCGTCTTCCCGACCCACCGGCACATCCACTCGCTCGCGTCGTTCTCGTTCGATGGTCTGCTTCGGGACGCGGGTGCGTTCTTCGACGTGGTCGAACTCGTCCGCGGCGCGGACGCCGACGTGGTGCTGAGCAGGCTGCGAACCGCGGGCGAACGCGCGCCGAGCGTCGCGGCGGCGGCCGCGGACGGTCGGGTGGCCGTTCTCGCGCTCCGCGCGGGCGCTCCACTGGACGCCCACCCCACGCTGGGGAAGAAGCCCGCCGTGCTGCGTCGCACGGACGTGACGGTCCTGCATTGCGCCATCCTCGAGCACCTCCTGCACATCACCCCGGAGGCCCAGGCCGCGAAGACTAACCTCTGGTATCCGCAGGACGCAGGCGCCGCGCTGGGGGAGCTCCGAGCCGGCAAGGGCCAGGCCCTTTTCCTCATGAACGCCACCCCCGTCGCGCAGGTCCGCGACGTCGCCGAGGCCGGTGAGGTAATGCCTCAGAAGAGCACCTTTTTCTATCCGAAGGTCCTGACGGGCCTGGCGATCCACACGCTCGATCCATCGAGACAGGTCGCCTAAAGGCGGCGCACGTCATACCCGGGCGCTTAACGACGTCCGCACATAGCCCGCACCATGAGGGGATGCATCCGCAAGGGCTGCGAGCGCACGGAGTCCGCCGCAAGGCATGGCGCTCCGCGGGGTCGCTGCTTACGATGGGCTGACGGGCCTCCCGCAACTGCGCAGATCGCGCGTGCATCTTTCGTTTCGACGACCTATTCGTTTTTGTAGAGGCTCTCCCGAAGAGGAAGGGTGACATGTCGGAAAAGAAACAGCCCCCCCCCGCCCGGCAAGAGGACGAAGCCGTTCAGTTCGGGGATGAGCTCCCGGTGCTTCCCATCCGCAACGCGGTCCTCTTTCCGGGGGCCGTCGCGCCGTTCGACGTCGGGCGCGAGAAGTCGGTGGCGCTGGTCGAGGACGTCGACAACCTGAGCTCGCCGGTGATCGCGATCTTCGCGCAGCGGGATCCGTCGACGGACGATCCCGGCAAGGACGACCTGCACCACGTGGGGTGCGCGGCGCGGGTCCTGAAGGCGCTCAAGCACAGCTCCGGCAACTACTCGCTCATCTTGCAGGGGCTCGAGCGCATCCGGCTCAGCGAAATCACGCAGTCGGCACCTTACCTCAAGGCCAAGATCGGAAGGCTCCACGAGACGACGACGTCCGACGATGAGGCCGAGGCGCTGAGCATGAGCCTTCGCGACATCGCGAAGCAGGTCATTCAGCTCATGCCGGAGCTGCCGCGGGAGGCCGGTTCGTTGATCGATTCCATCCAGGCGCCGGGCGCGCTCGCCGACCTGGTTGCTGCCAATCTGGACGCGCCGGTCGACGAAAAGGCCACTCTCCTCGAGACGGTCGACGTCAAGGACCGCATCCGCAAGGTCCTCAAGCTACTGACGCGGCAGCTCGAAATCCTCAAGATGCGCGAGCGAATCAATTCGCAGATCAAAGAGGAGATGGGGAAAAATCAGCGCGAGTACGTCCTTCGACAGCAGCTCAAGGCCATCAAGGAAGAGCTGGGCGAGGACGACGGCGACCAGGGGGACCTCGACGGGCTCGAGGAGCGGATCGCCAAGGCGAACCTGCCGCAGGAGGCCGAGCAGGTCGCCAAGAAGCAGCTCAAGCGCCTGCGGAACATGCAGGTGGGGAGCGCGGAGTACACAGTCGTCCGGACGTACCTCGACTGGATCCTCGACCTTCCGTGGCACAACCAGACCCCCGACAACATGGACATCGGGGCGGTGCGCAAGGTCCTCGACGAGGATCACTACGGCCTCGAGAAGGTAAAGAAGCGCATCCTCGAATACCTGGCCGTTCGCAAGCTGAAGAAGGACAAGAAGGGGCCGATCCTTTGCCTCATCGGGCCGCCCGGCGTCGGAAAGACGTCGCTCGGACGGAGCATCGCGCGCGCCCTCGGTCGCAAGTTCGTGCGCATCTCGCTCGGCGGAGTGCACGACGAGGCGGCCATCCGGGGCCACCGCCGGACCTACGTCGGCGCGCTGCCCGGTCAGATCATCCAGGGCATGAAGAAGGGCGGCACGATCAACCCGGTCTTCATGATGGATGAGGTGGACAAGATCGGGCACGACTTCCGCGGCGACCCGGCAGCCGCGCTCCTCGAGGTCCTCGATCCGGAGCAGAACAACACGTTCGCCGATCACTACCTGGAGATCCCGTACGACCTGTCGAACGTCATGTTCGTCGCGACCGCCAACATCGCGGACCCCATCCCCGCGCCGCTCCGCGACCGCATGGAGATTCTCGAAATCCCCGGGTACACGAGGCGCGAGAAGCTCGCCATTGCGCGCCAGCACCTCATTCCGAAGCAGCTCGAGGAGCACGGGATCACCAAGGAGCAGCTCGATATCAACGACTCTGCAGTCGACTTGGCCATCGACCACTACACCCGCGAGGCGGGGGTGCGGACGCTCGAGCGGCAGATCGCGAGCATCATCCGCGGCGTGGCGGTGAAGATCGCCGAGGGCGACACGACGCCCCGCAAGATCGAGGGCGAGGAGCAGGTGCGCGAGTTCCTCGGCCCGCAGAAGTACACGAGCGAGGTCGCCGAGCGTACCGAGGAGGCGGGGGTCGCCACCGGGCTCGCGTGGACGAGCGTCGGCGGGGAGATCCTCTTCATCGAGGCGACGCGGATGTACGGAACCGGCAAGCTCCAGCTGACCGGACAGCTCGGGGACGTCATGAAGGAGTCCGCGCAGGCTGCGCTTTCGTACGTCCGGACGAACGCCGAGAAATACGGCATCGGAAAGGACTTCCTCGAGAAGAGCGACATTCACATTCACATCCCGGCCGGCGCCATGCCCAAGGACGGGCCCAGCGCCGGGGTGACCATGTTCACCGCGCTGGTCTCGATGCTGACCGGCATCCGCGTGCGTCACGACGTGGCGATGACGGGCGAGATCACGCTCCGCGGTCGAGTCCTCCCCATCGGTGGGCTCAAGGAGAAGGTGCTCGCGGCGCACCGCGCCGGGATCAAGCGCGTGCTGGTCCCGGAGCGCAACAAGGCGGACCTCGACGAGGTCCCGGCGGAGGTCAAGAACGACCTCGAGTTCGTCTTCGTGAGCAAGATGGATCAGGTCCTTGAGGCCGCGCTCGAGGAGATGCCCAAGCCCAAGCCCGACGAGAAGAGCGCGCAGGCCACTCCGCCGTCGAATTAACCCTTCTCTCGCTTCGCTCGAGCGTGCGGACCAAGGCCGGCGCCGAACCCCACGGAAGCCGCGGTGCGCCCCGGGGTCGTTCGCTCCCGCGAGGGATGCGTGTGGTAGAGCTACGCCATGAAACCAGTGCGTCTAGGGCTGCTTGGCTGCGGCACCGTGGGGGGCGGCGTCATTCGCCTCTTGCGCGCCAACGCGGCGTATCTGGCCCAGAGCGTCGGCGCGCCGCTCGAGGTCGTGCGCGTCCTAGTCCGCGATCCGGAGAAGGAGCGCATCGCGGAGCTCGACCGGTCACTTCTTACGACGACGCCCGAGGTCGTCCTCGGCGACCCGTCGATCGACGTGATGGTCGAGGTGATGGGCGGGGTGGACCCGGCCAAGGCGTACGTCGAGCGCGCGATCGACACGAAGCGCAGCGTGGTCACGGCCAACAAGATGCTGCTCGCGATGCACGGTCCCGAGCTCGTACAGCGTGCGATCAGCAAGAAGGTCGACCTGGCGTTCGAGGGGTCGGTCGGCGGGGGGATCCCCGTCATTCGCGTTCTTCGAGAGGCGCTCGCGAGCGATTGGGTCGTGCGGCTCGAGGGCATCGTCAACGGGACCTGCAACTACGTGCTCACGCGCATGCGCGCCGACGGGATGAGCTTCGACGATGCCGTCCGCGAGGCGCAGGCAAAGGGTTACGCCGAAGCGGAGCCGAGCCTCGACGTGGACGGCCACGACGCCGCCCACAAGCTCGTGGTCTTGGCGATGGTCGCGTTCGGCGCCCGCGTCGAGGCGGGCAGCGTGTCGACGGAGGGCATCCGCGGGGTCGAGCCGATCGATCACCGGTTCGCCGAACGGTTCGGGTTCGTCGTCAAGCACCTGGCCATCGGCCGTGACCGCGGCGAGGGGCTCGAGCTTCGGGTGCATCCCGCGCTGGTCCGGCGCGACACTGCCCTCGCCAACGTCAACGGCGTACTCAACGCCATCGCGCTCGAGGGGAGGGCGCTCGGACCGTGTCTCTTGTCCGGTCGGGGCGCGGGGGACATGCCGACGGCCGTGAGCGTCGTGGCCGACGTCGCGGACGTCGCGCGCGCAAGGCTGAGCGGCTTCGCGGGCCTCGTGACGCGGGGAATCCAGATTCAGGCGCGGCGAACGACCTCGATCGACGACGTCCGCTGCCGGTACTACCTCCGGTTCCAGGCCCACGATCGCCCGGGTGTCCTCGCGAAGCTCGCCGGCGCGCTGGGCGAGGCGGGGGTCTCGATCGAGCAGATGGTCCAGGAGGGCGGGGGAGGGTCGAGCGGGTTGCCGGTGGACATCGTGATGCTGACCCACGAGGCGGTCGAGCGCGACGTTCGCCGCGCGCTCGACGTCGTGTCACGGAGCGGTGTCGCCGCGAGTCCACCGCGCCTTCTGCGCGTCCAGGAGTGAGGACCGCTCGGGTGCGTCGTCCGAACTCTCGCTTCGCTCGAGCCCTGCGGACTTAGAGATCGACCTCTTCCACGTCCGGCACGTCGTTGCCGAGGAAACGAGCGGCCATTTCCGCAAACGCCCGGGGCACGTCCGTGACGAGCAGCCTCACCGAGGGCGCACGCAGTCGTTCCGAGTTCGACAGGCTGCGAGATTCGAGAAACGCCAGGACGTCGGCCGCCGTGGCGTGAGCGCTGTCGACGACCGCCGCATTCGGACCGATTCGTCCGCGGACCGAGGCCTCGATCACGGGCCGGAGGAGCGGGTAATGGGTGCACCCGAGGAGGACGGTGTCGACGCCCGCGCGCGCGAGCGGATCGACGTATCGATCGACGACCAGGCGCGGGACCTCGCCTTCCACCCACCCCTCCTCCGCCAGGGGAACGAGCATGGGCGCCGGCTGTCCAACCACCTCGGCGCGCGTCGACACCTGGGCGACCGCGCGGGGGTAGGCGCCCGACGCGATCGTCCCGGCGGTCGCGAGCACCCCGATGCGGCCCGTGCGACTGGCGGCGACCGCTGCTCGGGCGCCGGGTCCCACGACCGTCAGCACCGGCACGTCGAGCTCGATACGAAGCCGCTCGGGCGCTACGGCGCTCACCGTGTTGCAGGCGATGACGAGCGCCTTGACCCCGCGCGCGACGAGGTGCTTCGAGCAGGAGAGCGCGTACCGGACGACGGTGCTTGGCGCCTTCGTTCCGTAGGGGAGGCGCGCCGTGTCGCCGAGATACACAATGCTCTCCCAGGGCATCGCCTCGCGCAGCGCGCGAACCACCGTGAGGCCTCCGAGCCCCGAGTCGAACACACCGAGCGGGGCCGCGCGCCGATCCGAGGTCGTCACGCCCTGGCCCACTGCGAGTCGCCGGCGCCGATGACCCGGTCGAGGACCGCCATTCGAACGGCGACGCCCGCCTCGACCTGGTCGAGGATCACGCTCCGTTCGCCGTCGGCGATTCGCGGGTCGATCTCGACGCCGCGGTTGATCGGCCCCGGGTGCATCACGATGGCGTCCGGCTTGGCGAGCGCGAGGACGCGCCCGGTCAATCCGAATGTCCGCGCGTATTCTCGCGTACTCGGGATCATGGCGCCCGCGAGGCGCTCGTTCTGGATGCGGAGCATCATGACGACGTCCGCACCGTCGACCGCCGCCTCCACGCGCCGGAACGTCCGCACGGTCGGCCCGAGGGCGTCGGGCTCGCGCGGCACGAGGGTACGCGGGCCGCAGAGTCGGACCTCGGCCTCCAGAGCGCCGAGGAGGAGGGCGTTGGACCGCGCAACGCGCGAATGCAAGATGTCGCCGCAGATGGCCACGACGAGCCCGGCCAGGCGCCCCTTCTGCCGCCGAATGGTGAACGCGTCGAGGAGGGCTTGGGTGGGGTGCTCGTGAGAGCCGTCGCCGGCGTTGACGATCGATGTACGAACGTGCGACGAGACGAACTCGGGCGCGCCGGACGCCGGATGGCGAAGGACGATCGCGTCGGCCCGCAGCGCCTCGAGGTTCCGCACCGTGTCGAGCAGCGTCTCTCCCTTCGTGACGCTCGAGGTCTGCGGGCTCACGTTGACCACGTCCGCCCCCAGACGCTTGCCGGCCACCTCGAACGAGGTCCGCGTGCGCGTCGACGACTCGAAGAACAAGTTGACGATCGTCCGCCCGGAAAGCACCCTCGCTGTCTTCACGGCGTCGCGCGGCATTTCGAACCACGGCTCCGCCTGGTCGAGGACGTGGAGGATTTGCTCGCGCGAGAGGTGGCTGATGCCTAGGAGGTGAGCGTGGGACCACATGGCGCCGGTGGTAGTTCTACACCGGTGGGCCGGCGGTCTTTAGTTCAAATAGCGCTTGTCCTTGGGGGGCGTTCGCTTGCGCAGCGCGTCTTCGAGCCCGCCGGGTACGACGCGAAGCGGGGGCCCCCCCGTGCGAGGTCGCTTCGGGGGCGAGAGCACGTCGGCGACCGACAGCGACCCCGATCGTCGTCGAAGCAGGGCGAGCTTGGCGCGCAGATACAGCGTGCGGACGGGCGAGGGGCTGCCGCCGAACGCCAGTCCGACGAGCACCCCGCCGAACGGCGCGACGACCCCCTCGGGGAGCGCGGTCGGATAGATGAGATCGAGCACGCTGATGCCCAGCGTGAACCAGAGGAGCCACCGGCCGCGCATGGGAAAGACGAACATCATGCGGACCGTGAGGTCCGCGTTGTCGCGCGACCACGCCACCGCGATGGCTGCGATGGCGGCCGACGCCCCATAGGCGTACGACGGATGAAACCGCGCGTCGGCCGCGAGCGGCGCCAATCGGTCGACGACGACGACGACGGCGTTGCCCGCGGCGATGGCCAACGCGAAGAAACGAAGCATCCTCGCGGCCCCCCACCGGCGCTCGAGGTCCGGCGCCAGGAAATACAGGCCGAGCAGGGTGAAAAGGAGATGTCCGTAGTGGTCGGGGTTCGTCAACAGCCCCGACGAGAACCAGCGCCAGAGCTGCCAAAAGGGGCCCCGGTCGACGTCGAATCTCAGCGCGTCGAAGACCGCGCCGCCCCACGGCAGCCACCGTGCGGTAGCGTTGAAAATGCCGAGGGCGAGCACCGTGACGAGGAGGACCTTGAGCGCTCGACCCGGCCGCGGGAGGGCGAACGAGATCTGCGGGTCGTCCATCTTCGTCTAACTCTAGTGGCGCCTTCGGGGTGCCGCCACCCGCCCCCCCAGGATCCCGCACTTCACTCGGTCGGGGAGTCGATGGTTGCGTCAGCGACAGCCAAGCCGTCGACTGTTGCGTCCGCGACGGCGAAGCCGTCGACAAGCGCGTCCTCGGCCGTCGACCGGTCGACCATGGCGTCGCTCGGGGCGCCCGCCTCGGTGGCGCCTGTGTCGCTGGGAGCGCCTGCCTCGGCGCTGGCCTGGGGCACGAGCGGTCCGCACACGGCGAGGACGGGGATTCCTTGCTGCTGAGTCGCCGTGCAAGTCGTCGTCCACGTCGCCTGGGCGGCGGCCGCCTGGATCTTGCCTGGATCCTGCGCGTTGCACGGGCCGCCCGCCGCGGGACAATTCAGCGAGGCCGGAAACGACGCACGATTATACGCCTGAACGGCGATGGCGAAGCTCTGGCTGCCGCTGTCCGAGGCAGGGAGGTTCTCGAAGACGCCGTCGACGAAACAGTCGAACACGTTGGCCACCTGGAGCGCGCCGGCGCCGCCCGCGTCGGCCGCGTACGAAACGATGGCGGCGTACCGGTACACTTGCCCCGGGCCCTCCCCGCAGCCGTAGCCCGCGACTAGAGACGACGACAGGATCTCGATCCCGGTGATCGGGGTATAGCCGGTCGCAGTGGAGCTCGACGGACAGCCCGCGACGCCCGCGGCCACCCCGACCGCAAGCGCGCACGCGAGGCCGGAGCCAATCCACCGTGTCTTCGTTTCCATCGGGATCGCCCTCACTCGCCTCAGCTTCGCCCGGTGACCCGCTCTACGGTCCGTGTCGTCATCGTCCCGCTCAGCACCTCTCGGTCGGCGAGGAGGGCTCGATGCAGGTCGATGTTCGTCCGGATCCCGGCGACGATGAGCTCGTCCAGGGCACGACGCATGCGCGCGATGGCCTTCTCTCGAGTCGAAGCGTGAACGATGAGCTTCGCGATGAGCGAATCGTAGTCGGCGGGGACGCGCCAGCCACCGTAAACCCCCGCGTCCACGCGGACGCCGGTGCCCCCCGGCGGGTTCCACTCGGTGATGAGGCCCGGCCAGGGCGCGAACGTCTTCGGGTCCTCCGCGTTGATCCGGCACTCGATCGCGTGACCGCGAAAGCTCCATCCGCGCGTGTCCGGCAGGTCGAGCTTCTCGCCCGCGGCGGCGCGGATCTGCAGCGCGACGAGATCCACCCCTGTGACCATCTCGGTGACGGGATGCTCGACCTGCACGCGGGTGTTCATCTCGAGGAAGTAGAGCTGCTGGCGCTCGTCCATCAAGAACTCGAGGGTGCCGAGGGAGGTGTACCCGGTTTCCCGGATGGCGTGGCGGATCACCTCTCCCATCGCCTGGCGTCGCTCGGCGGACATCGCGGGGCTCGGCGCCTCTTCGATGACCTTTTGATGGCGCCGCTGCAGCGAGCACTCGCGCTCCCCGAGCGTCCAGACGCCGCCATGCTGATCGGCCAGAACCTGGAACTCGATGTGTCGAGGTCGCTCGACGAACTTCTCGCAGTACACGTCGGGATTCTTGAAGCCCGTCTCGGCCTCGCGCCTCGAGTAGATGAAGCACTCTTCGATCTCGTCGTCGGAGCGGACGACGCGCATGCCCCGGCCGCCGCCACCCCCGCTGGCCTTGAGGATGACCGGGTAGCCGATCCGATTGGCTTCTTGGGCGGCGTGGTCCGGCCCCTCGAGGATGGGGCTTCCGGGCAGGAGCGGCAACCCGAACTTCGCCGCGTTGCCGCGAGCCGTTACCTTGTCACCCCACGCGCGCATCGCGTCCGGCGACGGGCCGATGAATGTGATCCCGCACTTGGCGCAGATGCGTGCGAACTCGGCGTTCTCGGAGAGAAACCCGTATCCCGGATGGATCGCGTCGGCGGCCGTGATCTCGGCGGCGCTGATGATCGCCGGGACGTTCATGTAGCTCTTGCTGGCGGCGGCCGGGCCGATGCACACCGCCTCGTCGGCGAAGCGCACGTGGAGCGCGCGAGCGTCGACCTCGGAGTGGACGGCCACCGTCTTGATCCCGAGCTCGCGGCATGCCCTGAGCACGCGCAGAGCGATTTCACCGCGGTTGGCGATCAGGATCTTCTTGAACACGGGCGGGGCGGTGTTCGGGCCTAGGCCTTCTTGATCCGAAAAAGCTTCTGACCAAACTCGACGCTCTTGCCGTTCTGCGCGAAGATTTCGGTCACCGTACCCGCGCACTCCGCCTCGATCTCGTTCATCAACTTCATCGCCTCGATGATGCAGAGTGCCTGCCCGGGGCGAACGACGGACCCCACCTCGACGAAGGCGGGCGTGTCCGGGGACGGCGAGCGGTAGAAGCTTCCGACGAAGGGGCTCGTGACGTCGACGTAGTTGTCGCCCGAGGCGTCGTCGACGCGGGCGGGTGCGGCCACCGACGGACCTTCGACGGAGGGCGCGGGCGCGTGGATCGAGACGCCCCTCGTCCCGCGCGCGACGCGGAGGCGAACGCCGCTTTCTTCGTGCTCGAACTCGGCGATGTCCTTTTCAGCGAGCAGATCGAGCAATAGCGACAGCTTTTCGAGGTCGAGACTCATCTTGAGCGGGCCAGCACCTTAGGCCTGGACGCATCGTCTGGGAAGCGATTGACGGCGATGGCTGCCCGAGCCCGAGGACGCCGCGCGCGACCAGCGGGAAGTCACTTACGCATGCGAACGTCGGCGCGCGAGCACGCGCACCAGCCCGTCGAGCGCGAGCTCGTAGCTATCGGCGCCGAAGCCGGACACCCTTCCCACGCAAGCGCGCGCCGCGTAGGAACGCCGGCGAAACGGCTCGCGCGCGTCGGGGTTCGAGAGGTGGACCTCGACGCAAGGGAGGCCCGACGAACGCAGCGCGTCGAGAATCGCGATGGACGTATGCGTGTAGGCGCCGGGGTTGAGGAGAAGACCCGCGAAGCCCGCGCCGGACGCGGCGCCGATCCAGTCGACGAGGGCCCCCTCGTGGTTGCTTTGCCGGGCCTCGACGTCGACCCCGAGCGCCCGGCCGCGCGCCTCGAGGCGGGAGTGAATCTCGGGGAGGGTGTCGCTGCCGTACACCGCGGGCTCGCGAGTGCCGAGGAGCTGCAAATTCGGGCCGGAGACGCAGAGGATTCGGGTCGTCATCCGAGCTCGGCGAGGAGCTTCGGGGCCGCGGTTCGCATGAGGTAGCGGCCTTTTCCGAGGTTGCCGTCGGGGCGGATGGCGACGGCCAGAAAGTACGTTTCCCCGAGCGTGCGAATCAGGGTGACGATTTTGTCGGTCCCGATCGCGACTTCGCACGTCTTGCCGGCCTCGAGCTGGTCTGCGGCCCGTTTGATCGAACCGAGGACGACGCCGAACTCGATGCCGACGGTCGTGATGTCGAACGGCGCGCCGTCCCGCGCGTACGTGTCGACGGCGATCCCCTCGGAATCCATGATGAGGCCCGCCACCCCGCCCTCGGTCTTGTCCACAATCTCGCGTAGCGCGTCTTGGAACACTGGTCCCTCCATGCCAGGCTAAGCGCCACGCGCGCCCAAGGTCAACCGGCTATCGCCGCGTCTTGACCGTCCTTGCGCGTGCGGTTTACCTTCGCGAGCCCGCCGGCTAGCCGAGGCGCCCCCGCCGGCGCGCGTCTGCTCCGGGCGGTCGAGGGCGTCAGAACCATGCGCGCACGAGCCGGGGACCCGCCCCGCACGATGGCCCAGAAGATCCTCGCCGCGCGGTCGAGCGATCTTGCCGCGGACCGTCTTGGGGGAGGCGGTGAGCTCATCGACGTCGGGGTCGACCAGGTCGCGGTGGTC
>DATGJA010000252.1:0-3391 GCA_035295445.1 Polyangiaceae bacterium
GAGCGAGGCCCTGCTCGCCGCCGCGCCGTTCGTCGGGCGGTTCGTAGGGATGCTCTTCGGGGTGGAGCGTGAAGTCGACGCCCTCCGCGACTCGATCCGCGCCGACGACCCGATCTGGCGCTTCAGGAAGGACTTCCTCAAGAAGCGCGTCCTTCGGGGCGACGCGGGGAAGGCTTGGAGCCACGCTCCGGAGATGGCCTCGAACGTCGCTCGCGCTGCCCTCCAGACGGCGACCGCGGCTCCGATCGGCGGCACGACGGACGAAGAGCTTACGATCGCGACGGCCGGGGCGGCGCTCCTCGAGATCGACGACGTCGCACGCCGCGCGGCGAAGGCCGGAGGGGCGCAGTGGACCGACTCGCTCCGGACGCGAGCCGACGCGGTGGTGGGCGCCGTGCGGCCGTGGCTCGACGCCACCCCTGCGCCCCCGGCTGAGGAGGCCGATGCGCTTCGAGCTCGGGCGATCGCCTTCGCGCTGGACGCCCTTGAGGGGTGGCTGGCCGCGCGTCGCGCCGATGGGCGGGATCCGATCCGTCGCTGGCCGAGCATGCGCGCGCCCAAGTCGCTCGACTACGCGCACTTGGTAGAGATCGACCGCCCAGCGACCGGCGTGCCGGAGCTCTTCGTCGGCCCTCACCACGAGCGCCGCGAGCGCCTCGGGTTTGCGCTCACCGATCGCAGGATGAGCGCGCGAGAGGTCGAGCAAGAGATCGACTACTGCATGCTCTGTCACGACCGCGAGAAGGACTCGTGCAGCAGGGGTCTGGTCGACGCGAAGACCGGCACGCCGAAGAAGAACCCTCTGGGCGTCGCCCTGTCGGGCTGTCCGCTCGAGGAGAAGATCAGCGAGATGCACGCGATGCGCCAAGCCGGCGAGGTCGTGGCGGCGCTCGCGCTCGTCACCGTCGACAACCCCATGTGTCCAGGGACGGGGCATCGCATCTGCAACGACTGCATGAAGGCCTGCATCTTTCAGAAGCAGGAGCCGGTGAACATTCCGCAGGCGGAGACGCGGGTGCTCACGGAGACGCTGGCTCTGCCGTGGGGCCTGGAGATCTACCAGCTGCTCACGCGGTGGAACCCGCTCCACGTGAAGCGTCCCGCGATGCGTCCCTATTGCGGCAAGAACGTTCTCGTCGTCGGACTCGGTCCGGCTGGCTACACGCTGGCCCACCACCTCGCGTGCGAAGGGTTCGGCGTCGTCGCGGTGGATGGGCTGAAGCTCGAGCCTCTCGACGCATGGCTGGTCGGCGTGGATGGCGCGGCGCCGGCGCCCATCCGTCAGGCGGCGGACCTCTACACGGAGCTCTCCGAGCGCAAGCTGCTCGGATTCGGCGGCGTGAGCGAGTACGGCATTACCGTTCGGTGGGACAAGAACTTCCTGACCATCGTCCAGCTCGTCCTCGCCCGGAACCCCCACGTGAAGATGTACGGCGGTGTTCGCTTCGGCGGGACGATCACGCTCGACGATGCGTGGAGGCTGGGCTTCGACCATGTCGCCATTTCGGCCGGCGCCGGCCGCCCGACGATCATCGACATGAAGAACAATCTCTCGCGAGGTATTCGCAAGGCGAGCGATTTCCTGATGGCACTGCAGCTCACCGGTGCCTACAAGCACACGAGCATCGCGAACCTGCAGGTCGGCCTGCCGGCCATCGTCATCGGCGGCGGATTGACGGCGATCGATACGGCAACGGAGCTTCTGGCCTACTACCAGGTGCAGGTCGAGAAGGAGCTCGAGCGCTACGAGCTGTTGATGCGGAGCGGGCACTCGGAGGCCGATCTTCGCCGGCGCTTCGACGACGAGGAATGGGACGCGCTGCAGCGTCATCTCGAGCACGGCCGTGCCCTTCGTGACGAGAAGGAGCGCGCGGCGAGGGAGGCGCGGGAGCCGCGCGTCCAGAGGCTCCTCGACGACTGGGGCGGGGTGACGCTTGTCTACCGTAAGGGCTTGGCCGATTCCCCCGCGTACCGCCTGAACCACGAGGAGGTCGCGAAGAGCCTCGAAGAGGGCGTGCGCTACGTGGAGCACATGTCTCCGCTCGAAGCGCTCCTCGACGATCGCAGTCACGTGAGGGCCGTCCGGTTCGCGCGCGCCGACGGGACGACCATCGACCTGCCGTCGCGCACGGTCTGCGTCGCGGCCGGGACGAGCCCGAACGTGATCTACGAGAGGGAGTACCCCGGTACGTTCGAGCTCGACGATCGGAAGCAGTACTTTCGGCCGTACACGGCGCGGGTCGACGCCGCCGGACGCGTCAGTCTCGAGAGGGCGGCGAACGCGGCCGACGGCTTCTTCACGAGCTACCTGAAGGAGGGCCGGACCGTCTCGTTTTACGGCGACAACCACCCGCACTACGCCGGAAGCGTCGTCAGGGCGATGGCGAGCGCGAAGGACGGCTACGAGCACGTGGTCGCGCTCTTCCCGGACGCCAGGGTGCTCGATCGAGCCTCGCAGGGCGCGCGCGATGGGACGCTGCGCCGCCTCTTCGCCAAGCTGGACGAGGAACTCGTCGCGACGGTCCACGAGGTAAACCGATTGACACCGACGATCGTCGAAATCGTCGTGCACGCGCCGATGGCGGCTCGCAAGTTCCGGCCGGGGCAGTTCTACCGCTTGCAGAACTTCGAGACGTTCGCGCCCGTCGTCGCCGTGGAGCTCAAAGGCGACGGCAACGGGACCCCCGACCTGCGGGCCGAGGCTCGCCTCGCCATGGAAGGCCTTGCCCTCACGGGGGCCTGGGTGGACGAGGAGCGGGGCCTGCTCGGCACGATCGTGCTGGAGATGGGTGGCAGCTCGCGGCTCTGCGCTGCGCTCGCGCCAGGAGAGCCGATCGTCCTGATGGGGCCGACGGGGCAGCCGACCGAGATCGCCCGGCAAGAGACGGTTCTGCTGTGCGGCGGAGGCCTCGGCAACGCGGTTCTCTTCTCCATCGCCCGTGCGTTCAAGGCGCTCGGTGGGAGGGTCCTTTATTTCGCCGGGTATCGCCAGGGCGAAGACCTCTTCAAGCGCGAGGACGTCGAGCGGTGGACCGACCAGGTCGTGTGGTGCACCGACACGGGCGCGGCGATCGAACCCTCGCGCCCGCAGGACCGCCATTTCCGCGGGAACATCGTCGAGGCGATGAAGGCCTATGGCGGCGGTGCGCTCGGCGGGCCACCGTCCATTCCATTCCGCGAGGTCGCGCGCATCATCGCGATCGGGAGCGACGGGATGATGAACGCCGTGCGGGAGGCGCGACACGGGGTCCTTGCGCCTATGCTCGACCCCCGTCACCTCGCGATCGGGAGCATCAACTCGCCGATGCAATGCATGATGAAAGAGGTGTGCGCGCAGTGCCTTCAGAAGCTACGCGACCCGCGCACCGGGGTGGAGCGCGTGGTCTTCACG
>DATGJA010000253.1:0-8395 GCA_035295445.1 Polyangiaceae bacterium
ATCCCCATGGGGAGGCGGCCGCGCGCGCCGCCGTCGCGGCTTCCGATCAAGGCAAGTTCTGGGAGATGCACCACCAGCTCTTTGCCAACGGCACGCACCTCGAGGACGCCGACCTGCGCGCTTACGCGAAGGCGATCGGCCTCGACCTCGCCCGGTTCGACGCCGACCTGCACTCCGCCGCCACGCAGGCAAGGCTCGACGCGGACCGCCGCTTGGCGGACGACCTGGGGGTCAAGGGCACGCCGACGATCTTCATCGACGGCAGAATGTACGAAGGGAAGCTCGACCTCGAAGAGTGGGTCGACACGGAGATCGCGGCTGCGGGGAAGAGCTGAGCGATGAGGGCGGTTTCCTTCGAAGCCTGCGGTTGTTTCCCGAGCGGCCGGCACTACCCGGGCATCGCCCATCTGCTTCGGGCCCTGACCCGCGGTCTGGTCGAGGGGTTCGAGCCCGAGATCGCGTGGCTCGACTTGCCCATCGCGCTCGTGGACGTGGAGACGACGGGCCGGGACGTCTCGGCCGACCGCGTGATCGAGGTCGGCATCGCGATTGCCCGGGGTGGCGAGATCGTCGAGCGCAAGAACTGGCTCCTCAACCCCGGCCGTCCGATCCCGCAGGAGGCGATCGAAGTCCACAAGATCACCGACGACGACGTCAAGGAAGCGCCCCCGTTCGCCGCCGTCGCCCACGAGATCGCGGCGATGCTCATGGGCTGCGTCCCGGCGGCCTACAACGCGGCGTTCGACCGCGCCTTCCTCGGCAGCGAAATCGCACGCGCGGGGGTGGTGGCCTCCGAGCTGCCGCCGGCCCTGCGCAAGGACGTCGATTGGCTCGATCCCCTCGTTTGGGCCCGGGAAATTCAGCAGGAGGAGCGCTCCCGGGCCCTGGGCGACGTGGCGGCACGGCTGGGAATTTCGCATGACAACGCTCACCGCGCGATCGACGACGCCGTCGCGGCGCTGCGCGTTCTCCTGGCCCTCGGACGTGATCCGCGCGTGCCGCCGACCTACGGCGCCCTCGTCCGCGAGCAGCGGCGCCTCGCCTTCGACCAGGCGGACGAGCGGCGGCTCAAGTGGCGGGGTACCCTCTCGGGGTGATTTGCGCACTGCGCCAGCCGGGGATTCATCCTATAGTGCGCGCACGCTTCCGCAGCGGAGGATAAGGTGACGGACAAGGCCACAATCACGCTGGGGGACACTCACTTCGACGCGCCGGTCGTCGTCGGCAGCGAGGGCGAGCATGCCATCGACATCGCTCAGCTCCGCGCGAAGACTGGGTTCGTCACGATCGACCCCGCGTTCATGAACACGGCCTCCGTGAAGAGCGCCGTCACGTTCATCGACGGCGACAAGGGAATCCTTCGCTACCGGGGCGTGCCCATCGAGCAGCTCGCCGAGAAGTCGTCGTTCGTCGAGACGGCGTACTTGCTCATCTACGGCAGCTTGCCCAACGCACACCAGCTCGACGAGTGGAGCGACAAGCTCACGCGCCACTCCCTGTTGCACGAGGACATGAAGCACTTCTTCGAGGGCTTCTCGGCGCACGCGCACCCGATGGCGATTCTCAGCGCCATGGTGTCGGCCCTCTCGAGCTACTACCCGGACTCGCTCGACCCCGACAACATCGACCAGCGCGACATCACGATCGCGCGGCTCGTCTCCAAGGTTCGGACGATCGCGGCCTTCGCCTACAAGAAGTCGATCGGGCAGCCCTTCGTCTACCCGAAAAACTCGCTGTCTTACTGCGAGAACTTCCTCAACATGATGTTCTCGGTCCCGGCCGAGGAGTACTGGGTCGACCCCGAGCTCGTGAAGGTGATGAACCTCCTTCTCGTCCTTCACGCCGACCACGAGCAGAACTGCTCGACGAGCACGGTCCGTGTCGTCGGTTCGAGCAAGGCGAACCTCTTCGCGTCCATCAGCGCCGGCATCTGCGCGCTCTGGGGCCCGCTCCACGGCGGCGCGAATCAAGAGGTGCTCGAGATGCTCATGGCCATCGACCGCGACGGCGGCGACGTCCGCAAGTACGTGGCCCTCGCCAAGGACAAGAACAGCTCGTTCAAGCTGATGGGCTTCGGCCACCGCGTTTACAAGAACTTCGACCCGCGGGCGAAGCTCATCAAGGCCGCTGCGGACAAGGTCCTGGCCAAGCTGGGTCGCAAGGACCCGCTGCTCGACATCGCGAAGGCCCTCGAGGAGGCTGCGCTCCGCGACAGCTACTTCGTGGAGCGGAAGCTCTACCCGAACGTCGACTTCTACTCGGGCATCATCTACCGGGCGATGGGCTTTCCCACGAACATGTTCACGGTGCTCTTCGCCCTCGGCCGGTTGCCGGGGTGGATCGCGCATTGGAAAGAGATGGTCGAGGACACGACGACCAAGATCGCGCGCCCGCGACAGATCTACACGGGCCCCACCCTCAAAGAGTACGTGCCCGTCGAGAGACGCTAGTCCGCACCCACCTGACGGGTGGGCGCTAGATCGAACGCCAGAGGCGCTCCGTCAGCCACTCGCCCGCGAGCATCCACTCGACGATCGAGAGGCAGAGGAAGGGTCCGAACGGGAGGCGGGCGGCGAGGATCCCCTCTTGGGGGGGAAGTCCGAGCGGATCCTCTTCGATGAGCCGCTGTGCTTCCGCGTCGCCCTCGGCGGCCGCGCGGTGCAGCTCTTCGCGGTCGGCACGGACCGCCTCGGGCTCCTCGAGCTTGCCGTGCACCAGCAGGAGGGGCAAGGCGGCGACGGTCGCCTGAATCGCGCCGGCGAGGAGCGAGAAGGCGGCGCCTCGCCAGCCGAACCAAGCGCCCGCGAGCATGACGAGCTTGGCGTCTCCGAGGCCCATGCCGGGGCGCCCCCGGATGGCCTTGTACCCGACGACGAGGGGAAGCCACACCCCGACGAACCCGACGCCTGCGCCGGTGAGCGCGTCGATCCACGTCATGTCCCTTAGCCCGGGGGTGGCCAGCCCGAAGAGCGTCCCGCCGAGCGTGATGGCGTCCGGCAGGTACATGTGCTCGGCGTCGATGAAGGCCGCCGCGAGGAGCGACATGCTCAGCGCAAAATCGGAGAGAAAGACCGCCGCGACATGAGGCCACGCGCCGGCCGCGTGCGCGGGGACCACGACCTCGGCGATCGCCACCGACACGACGCCTCCGAGCAGCTCGACCGCCGCGTAGCGGGGGGAGATCCGCGCGCCGCAGCAGCGGGCCTTTCCACGAAGTACGAGCCAAGAGAGGATCGGCACGTTGTCGAGGGCGCGGATCGGCGCGCCGCAGGCAGGGCAGTGCGACGCCGGACGGACGACGCTCATCTCCCGCGGCACCCGGTGGACCACGACGTTGACGAAGCTGCCCCAGAGCGCGCCCCAGACGAACGCGAGGGCGCGGAGCTGCCACGGCGAAAGGTCGAGCTCCGGCGGCGTCATCGGGCTCCGGGGGCCGAGGGTAGCAGCGCCCGGCGCAATCGCGCGTGACGCGCGCGCGCAGTCGGGCTATCCGCGCGCGGCGCGATGCTCCTCTCGATCAACCCCGACCACCCGGAACCGCGGAAGGTGCGGCGTGCCGTCGAGGCTCTTTTGGACGGTGCGGTCATCGCGTACCCGACCGACACGGTGTACGGCCTGGGGTGCGATCTGACGAACAAGCGCGCGATCGATCGGCTCTACGCCATCAAAGGGATGGAGCGCTCGCACCCGCTCGCCTTCGTTTGCCCGGACCTGTCCGACATCGCTCGCTACGCCATCGTCGACAACCAAGTCTACCGCGTCCTACGGCGCTTCCTTCCCGGCCCCTACACCTTCGTTCTTCAAGCCACCCGGGAGGTGCCCAAGCTCGTCCAGATGCGGCGCCGGAACGTGGGGATCCGCGTCCCCGCGAGCGAGGCGGTGCGCGCCCTGGCGCGCGAGCTCGGCCGTCCCATCATCTCGTCCACGGCGGCTCGTCCGGGGGAGGAGCCTCTCGTCGACCCGAGGGAAGTAGACCGCGCCTTCCGCGGTCTGGCGCTCGTGCTCGACGGCGGGGCCGGGGGTCTTGTGCCCACGACGGTCATCGACCTCACGACGACCCCGCCGCAGATCCTGCGCGAAGGGGCGGGTCCGGTCGACGAGTTCCGGTGACGATGTAGGTACGATCCCAGGGAGGGCGCGCAGAGCGCGACGCGCGGTGCCTAAGGATCCCGCCGCCTCGATCCGTTCGAATAGGTCTGGAGGACCCGTTCATGAGCGCCGCGCCCCTGGTCTCGACGCCGCAAGCGATGCAAGCGTCCAGGCCCAGAATCCTCGTCGTGGACGACGACGAGGTGCTCGTGCGCTCGTACGCGAGGATGCTCTCGGCCGACGGTTACGAAGTCGAGATTCGGCTGGACGGCGAGTCGGCGGTGGCCGCCGTGAAGTCCAGCTCGTTCGACGTGGTCCTGAGCGACATCGACATGCCGCGGCTGAGCGGCGTGGCGCTGCTCGAGCGCATCCGCGTCCACGATCTCGATCTGCCGGTCATCCTGGTCACGGGGAGTCCGTCGCTCGAGACGGCGATGGCCGCGGTCGAGCACGGCGCCCTGCGCTACCTGACCAAGCCGGTCGACTCCAAACACATCCGCTCGGTCATGGCGGACGCGGTGCGCCTGCACCGTCTCGCCCGTGCGAAGCGACGCGCCCTCGATCTCGCCGGGGGCGTCGACCGGCTCGTGGGGGATCGCGCGGGGCTCGTCGCGAGCTTCGGCAACGCGCTCGACACGATGTGGATCGCCTACCAACCCATCGTGTCGTGGTCGCGACGCGACGTCTACGGCTACGAGGCGCTCCTCCGGTCGCGCGAGCCATCCCTGCCGCACCCGGGCGCCATCATCGACGCGGCCGAACGGCTCGAGCGCTTGCACGACCTCGGGCGCGCCATTCGCGCAAAGGCGGCCGAGCCGACCAGCCTCCCCGAATGCGCGATGCTCTTCGTGAACCTCCACACCCACGACTTGCTCGACGAGGAGCTGTTCAGCAAGGACGCGCCCCTCGCGCGCATCGCCAAGCACGTGGTGCTCGAGATCACCGAGCGGGCGAGCCTGCATCACATCCGCGACGTCCAGGCACGGATCGCGGCGCTCCGGGAGATGGGTTTCCGCATCGCGGTCGACGACCTCGGCGCCGGCTACGCCGGACTGACGAGCTTCGCGCAGCTCGAGCCGGAGGTGGTCAAGCTGGACATGTCGCTCGTCCGCAACGTCCACACGCAGCCGACCAAGCAGACGCTCGTCCGCACGATGATCTCGATGTGCCGAGAGCTCGGGATGCAGGTCGTCGCCGAGGGCATCGAGACGCCCGAGGAGCGCGACGTCATCATCGAGGCGGGCTGCGATCTGCTGCAGGGGTACCTGTTCGCGAAGCCGGGCGTCGCGTTTCCGGTCGCCGCGCTCTAGCAGGCTGCTGCAAGAGCAGCGGCTAGAGATTCACTCGCAGGAGGTCAAAGACGCCGGGACAGCGAAGGCGAATCCTTAAAGGATCTTCGCCTGGCGATCCTGGCGTCCCGGACACCCCCCTAGTTCAGAGCGCCTGCAGGAAGGCCACGAGGTCGGCGGCCTGCGACGGCGTGAGGCCGATCGCGAACCGCGCGTTGTAGAAGTCGACCACCGTCGCCAGATCCTTGGCCGACCCGTTGTGGAAGTAGGGGGCGCGGCTCGACAATCCGCGCAGGATGGGCCCCTTCGTCTTGCCCGCGTCGACGAACTTGCCGCTGATGAGCGCTCGCCCCGCGTCGGTGACGTTGACCGTCGCCGTTGCGTTCGTGAGTGTGTAAACGGGCAGCTGCGCGACGTCGAGGACGTGGTTGGCCGAGCCGTCGTTGTTGACCGGCTGCGCGAGGGTGATCCCGATGTTAATCGGCAGCGACGTCGAGTGGTTGCCGACGTCGGGGTTGTTGTGGCACACCGCGCACCCGCCCACGATGTCCGTTCCCGCCAGCGGATCGCTCGGGTTGTAGAGCGGATCGCCGGGCACGCTGTTCAGGCCCGGCACGTCGTGGATCGTGAAGGTCGTGTTGTTGAAGATGGCCTCACCCCGCCCGACGGATTGCTCGCTCTTCTTGAGCTTTCCATACGTCGGGCTCGTCGGCTCCCACGCGCGATAAAGGTCGAAGTTCGCGTTGGTGAAGCCCGCCTGGAGCGGGTCGTTCACCCCGATGAAGAACGCCGGGCCCAAGGTGTCGGCGAGGTACTGCGCGCCGCCGTTCGCCCCGTCCGCGTTGAGCTGGACGTGCTGGAACAGTTGCAGCGACTGGGCCGTGAAGAGGTTCGTCTCGAAGGCCACGATGTCGGTCTGCGCCTGCGTGCCCGCGATCGACGCGCCTTGGGCGTGGCCCATCGTCGCGCCGTTGGCCTGGTCGGCGAGGTCGAAGAGGAGCGGTCCCTCCGCCTGTTCGCCCTGCGACGTCGTCAGCTTCTCGAGCGTCTCGCGGCCGTCCCACATGACGGACGAATCGAAGACGAGGTTGGTCGACGGCAGCGGCCGCCGGAAGAGAAACAGTTGCCCCCCCGCGCCGGACGAACCCGGCGCGATCGCGCACCCTTTCGGGTTGGTCGCCGACGCCAGCGTGAAGTCGGCCCCGGCCGGGACCCCGATCTGGACGCGAATCAGGCCGTAGTTGAGCACCTCGGACGAGAGGGCGCTGTTCGGGGCTTGCCCGGCCGCGGTCGGAGGGCAGTCCGATCCGTCGTTGGGCGTGAAGAGCGGGTCGTTCGCGTGCAGGGCCTGCGCGGTCGCCGGCGTGAACGTCCAGCCGGCGTTCTCGAGGTGGCAGGTGTTGCACGTCCGACCGTTCGTACCGAGGTTGGCGAAGAAGCCGCCCGTCGCCCCGGTCGCGAATCCGTTCGTGGAGTCGGATTCGATCTGGCCAGGGCCGTCGGTGTCCTCGCGGAGTGTGTCCGTGAGCGCCGCGGCGGTGCGATCGACGCGCTCGTCGACCGCTTCGACGCGGGCGGTACACCCGACTCCTGCCATCCCCGACGCGGCGGCGATGAACCAACGACAACGACGACTTCGGTAGACGGAAATGAAAAATGACATGGCGATGATCTCCCCGGGAAGAGCCGAGTGTGGTGGGTCGGCGAAAGCGGTTGTCGAAAAGAGACGATCGTTGGCAGAGAGGAGAGGCCTAGGGCTTGGGGGCCCGCTCCGTGCCGGCGCCCTGCGGTTCGCCCGCCGGTGGCTGCGCCGACGTCGCCGCCATCAGGCCGACGGCGCATCCGAGGAGCAGCAGGACGACGGCGACGATGACGCGCCGAGCGCGCGCCACGTCGAACCGCCCTTGCCCTCGCTCCGGATCGCGTTCCGGATCGCGCTCTGGGCTCGCGGCCGCTACGAGGTCGGCCGGCGGATCGAAGGCGCGCGTCGCCGCGTCCCCCCCCGGCTCGTCGACCGGGATTTCGATCTCCATCGCCGGCGCGGGCAGCGACGGCTGGACCGGGCCGCCGGGAGGCAAGGGCGTGCGGCTGCGGAAGGAGCCGCTCTCCCACTCGACGGCCATCGCGCCGCCGTGCTCCCGAACGAACTCGCCCACGGTGCGCGCGTTCGCCACGGCGACGGGGACCTTGTCGAGCGCCGCCAAGAACTCTTCGGCGGTCTGAAACCGCGCGGAGGGATGCCGCTCCAGCGCGTGAAGCACCACCTCGTCGAGCTCCTTCGGCGCCTCCGGCCGCAAGGTCGACGGGGCCGGGATCGGCTTCGACAGGATCGCGTGGATCGTCGCTCGGTCGCTGTCGCCCCGGAAGAGCGGCTGACCGGTGAGCGCCTCCCAGAGAACGATCCCCGCGGCGAAGAGGTCCGTGCGCGGGGCGAGCGGGCGGGAGAAGAGCTGCTCCGGCGTCATGTATCGGAGCTTTCCCTTGATGATCCCCTGCTCGTCCTCGCCCGCGACCTGGGCCGCGGCTCTCGCGATTCCGAAATCGGTGATGCGCGACGTGCCGTCGACCCCCACGAGGATGTTCTGGGGCGACACGTCGCAGTGCACGAGATCGAGCGGTTGGCCGTCGGGACCGCGGCAGACGTGCGCCGCCTCGAGGCCCGCCAGCGCGTCCGACAGCACGCGAAGCGTCACGTCGATGGGCAGCCGTTGCCCGCGCGCCGCGGCCCGGCGGGACAACGCCGAGAGGCTCAGCCCCTCGACGTACTCCATGACGAGGTACAGCGGGACGCCGTGGCTCACGTCCAGCGTGGCGACGACGTTGGGGTGGCGGATCCTCGCGGCGAGGCGGGCCTCCTGCAGGAACATCGAGACGAACGACTCGTTCAGTCGAAGGTGCTCGTGGCAACACTTGATGGCCACGAGTCGCTCGAACCCGGCGGCCCCCGTTTGCCGCCCCACGTAGACGGTCGCCATGCCCCCGGACGCCAACCGGGCGAGGACCGAGTAACGCCCGAG
>DATGJA010000254.1:0-4411 GCA_035295445.1 Polyangiaceae bacterium
TCGTAGAGCATCACGCCGACCGCGTAGATGTCGGCCCTCGCATCGACGCGATCGGCGCTCCGCGCCTGCTCGGGCGCCATGTACTCCGCCGTCCCCATGACGACGCCGGCGACCGTCAGGTTCTTGCTCTGCGGGTCGGACCGGCGAGCCTTGGCGATGCCGAAGTCGATGAGCTTGAGCACCGCCTTGCCGCCGACGAACGTCACGAAGACGTTCTCGGGCTTGAGGTCCCGGTGAATCACGCCCAGCGCATGAGCGGCCTCGAGGGCCTCGAGGATCTGAACCGTGTAGTCGCACGCCGCGCCGACGGAAAGCTTGCGCTGGCGGTCCAGCACGCTCGAGAGCGGCTCCCCCTCGAGGAGCTCCATCACGATGTACGCGTGACCGTCCGCGGTCCGGTCCACGTCGATCACCTGGACGACGTGCGGGCTGCGGATCTGCGCGGCGACCCGCGCCTCCTGGAGGAACCTCTCGACCAGGCCGGTCCGCCGCGCGAGCTCCGGGTGCAGCACCTTGATGGCGACCCGGGTCCCGAGCACGGCGTGCACGGCCTCGTAGACCGAGCCCATGCCTCCATCGCCCAGGAGGCGAGTGAGCCGGTACTTGGAGTTGACGACCGTTCCGACGTCGATCACGTGCCGCAGGCCAGCCTAGCACCTGGCCCCCAAGCCACGACACGCCGCGTTAGTCTAGCGTCTCAGTCCGCTCTGCGGACTTGCTCTGCGTCTTCGTCCGCTCTCTCGCTTCGCTCGAGCGTGCGGACTTGCTCTGCGTCTTCGTCCGCTCTCTCGCTTCGCTCGAGCGTGCGGACTACGCCGCCCTCTTCTCCAATTCGATCTCGCGGGCTCGCAAGATCCGGCCGACGGTGTCGGCGTCGTCGATGGCGGCGAGCACGGGGCGGAGCGCGTCGTCCCGGTCTTCCCCGCCGAACGCACCGCTCGGCGCCAAGGCGCGCGCCTGGGGTCCGTCGATGACGAGGAACACGTCGTGAAGTTTCTTGTACGGCGCGTCGATGACGTACGCGATGTTGGAACGGTCGAGCGAGAGCTCTTCGTTCCCGCGGCGGATGAGCACGCGCGCGTTGGTCACGAAGTAGCGCGTGCTCCGCGCCAGACGAGCGGGCCGGACGAAGGCCGCGTAGCCGCCGGCCGCCGAGCCCGCGAGCAACAGAAGCATTCCGAGCGCGCCGCCCGCCACGAGGAGCGCCGCGAGCGTGGGCGACAGCGCGTGCAGCTTCAGCACCTGGACCAGGTTGGGTACGAGCCGGGCAAGTGAGCGCACGAACGTCAAGGCCAACGCAGCCCCCACCACGGCGGTCCCCACGCGGCGGCTCGTCCATGGCGAGCCGTGCTGGCCGGCCGACCACAGGACCCGCTCGCCCGGATCGAGGCGCTGGGCCAGGGGCCGTTCGCCGTTGCCGAGGGGCGCGCTCGGCTCGACGCCGCGCACCGTGGCCCACAGACGATCGGGCGACTCGACGCCGTAAAGGGTGAGCGACAGCGTTCGCCGCAGGGCGCCTGTCGGCACGGCGCGCACGAGGACCAGATCCCCGAGGGCGGGGTCGGCCGCGTCCCAGCGCACCAGGGCGTAGCTTATCTGCTTTGTCTCGATCGAACGTCGGATGCGGCCCCGTCTCCAGATGACGTGGCGCTCGGTCACCAAATACTCGAGGCCCGACCGCCACCACAGGGGGATTCGCCACGCGCCCAGCGCGATCGTGGCACACCACCCCGCGAAGAGGATCATGCCCCCGACGGGCACCTCGAGGGACTCGGCCGCGACGACCGCGTAACAAATCGTCACGGCCGACACCACGGAGGCGACGATGGCGAGGACCTTGGGAACGGACGGAACGCCCGTCGACCGGCAGCGCCCCTGCCAGAAGATACGCTCGCCGAACAGCGAGTCACGGACCATCCAGACCCTCGATTCCTCTCCTCTTACAACAGTGCGCTGCGTCGTGGCCCGTGTCCAGGCCATCGCGAGAGTTTCAGTAGGGCTGGCCGACCTCTCCTTGCCACTTCTTGCCACTTCCACTCAGCGCGGAAGGGGCTTCGCGTTCGACGTTCGCGGTCGATATCGCCGATGTGCGCGCTGGACGAGGCCGTCACACAGCTCCGGCATGGCCCAACCCGCCACCGCGGCGGCCTCGGGGAAGAGGCTCGTCGCGGTCATTCCGGGCAGCGTGTTCACCTCAAGCAGGGTGACGGCCTCCGGCGCGCCCACGTCGCCCACCACGAAGTCGGCTCGGGAGAGATCGCGGCAGCCGAGGACGCGGTGAGCCGAAAGGGCGATCTCTTGCACCCGAGCCACCCGAGCACCGGCGTCGCCGAGCTGGGCGGGGCAAATGTGAACGCTCCGTCCCGAGGCGTAGCGGGCCTCGAACGAGTAGAACGCGTCGCTCGGGGCGAGGATCTCGGTGGGCGGCAGGGCTCGTGCCGCCTCGCCCTCGAGCCCCTCGAGCACGCCGCACGTGACCTCGCGTCCTTTGGCGAAATGCTCGACCAGAGCCACTTCGTCGATCTCCCAGACCTGCTCGATGGCGCGCGCGACCTCCGCCGTCGACGCGTCGCCCTCGAGACGCGCCACGCCGATCGCGGACCCGTGCGACGACGGTTTCACGACGACACGCGCCCCGACCTCCCTGCGCGCCCGCTCCGCCGCCTCGTGGGCGGCGGCGAAACCGCCCGGTCCGCGGCGAGCGACGATAGCCTGGGCCACGGGCAGGCCCGCCTGCGCGAAGAGCACGCGGGCCAGGTGCTTGCTCATCCCGAGGGCGCTCGCGACGACACCCGAGCCCACGTAGGGTAGGTCGAGCACCTCCAGCAAGCCCTGGAGGGACCCGTCCTCGCCGACGGCGCCGTGGACGACGGGGAACACGACGTCGAAGCCCCCGGTCCGGAGGGACTCGGCCACGAACGCGTCGAGCTCCAGCCGGACGACGGCGTGGCCCGTGTCCGCGAGCGCCCGCGCCACTCCGGCCGCCGACGCACGGCTCACCTCGGCCTCGGTGGAGGGCCCTCCCTGGACGACGGCGACGGACAGCCTGCGCACGACCGCTAAGCCTTGGCGGGGCCGGCCGGCGCCGGAGCGGCGGCGACCCCCGACGACATGTCCACGAGCTCGATCCCGAGCCGCGTGGCCACCTCAAAGATGCGGCGGTCGCGATAGAACTCCCCGAAGCAAACGCGCGAGAGCGCGGCGTTCGCGATGAGGCGAAAGCACCCCCAGCACGGGCTGGCCGTGACGTAGATCGACGCCCCCTCGATCCGCACGCCGTTGCGGGCCGCCTGGACGATGGCGTTGGCTTCCGCGTGCACCGTGCGCACGCAGTGCCCCTCTTCGAGGAGGTGCCCCTCTTCGTCGCAGTGCGGAAGGCCTCGAATGCTTCCGTTGTATCCCGTGGCCAGGATGCTCTTGTCGCGGACGATCACCGCTCCGACGAACTTCCGGTCGCACGTCGAGCGTGTCGAGACTTCGCGCGCGATGTTCATGAAGTAGGTATCCCAGGGGACGCGCGCGCGCGGCTGAGGTCCAGCGGTCATGGTCCGTGCCGTGTACGACGCGGCGCGCGCGGGCACAAGGATCGGGGCCCCGGGACCGCCTCCTGACAGCACGGGTGCCCGACGCGATTGACAAAGGCGGGCGCGCGCGGCATCGAATCGGCCCGAGATGGATCGGCGGCCTTCGCGAGTTCGGTGGACCCTGGCCGCGGCCTGCCTGGCGCTGGGGCTCGCGGCGGGGGTCCCGTTCGCCATGGCGCAGGGAGACGACCGCGCCGTGGCCGAGGCGCTCGTCGCGCAGCTCGCGCCGTCGTCGGCGGACGCGACGCGCGGGCCCGTCACGGCCGAGGCCCTCACGCGCGCGAAGGAGGCCCTCGAGCGGGCGACCCGCCTGCGCCGCTCCGGGGACGAGGCGCACGCCAAGGCGGCCGACGGTCTCGCCCGTGAGTGGGCCGAGACGGCGCGCGATCTGGCGCGAGCCGCCGAAGCGGAGTCCACGGCGGCCGATCTGCGGCGACGCGCGATGAACGAGCAGGCCCAGGTGGAGCGCGCTCGGGCGCTCCTCGAGGAGGGCGTGGCCCGCGTGGGCCGCCTGCGGGCTCAGATCGACGAGGCACATCGGGCGGGCGGTGGACGGCGCGCCGTCGAGGCGCACGAGGGAGATCCGGCGCAGGCGCCAACCAAGCCGTCCGACGGCAAGAACCCGAAGGACGCGCGCAGCCCCCTCGGCGCCGACGCGGGGGCGCCATGACGTCCGCAAGCTCGAGCAAAGCGAGAGTTCGGACGGCACACCCAAAGACCCCCGCAAGCTCGAGCAAAGCGAGAGTTCGGACGGCACACCCAAAGACCCCCGCAAGCTCGAGCAAAGCGAGAGTTCGGACGGCACACCCAAAGACCCCCGCAAGCTC
>DATGJA010000255.1:0-3094 GCA_035295445.1 Polyangiaceae bacterium
GATCGACACGCGGGAGGCGAGGAAGGCCCAGACCCGGTTGAGGCGCAGGAGCGTGGCGAGGCCGAGGGCGATCCAGGCATGGGCGCCGAGAAGGGGCGTGCACGCCGCGAAGACGCCGACCCCCACCGACAGGCCGACCTCCGGGGGGCTCGAACGCTCCCGCAGGGCGCGCTCCCACAGCGCGCGCCCGCGCGCAAAGAGGCGAAAGAACAAGGCCCGCACGGTGTCATTTCTAGCACGCCGTGGGGGTGTCCCCAGTCCGATCTCTCGCTTCGCTCGAGCGTGCGGACTAGAGAACTTGCCTGTCCGTCGGCGGGTCGTGTAGCGCAGGCGAATGACCCTCGACGAGTCCCTCGGGGCGTTCGTGCGGTACCTCGAGGCCGAGCGCCGCGCCTCGCCGCGGACGGTCACCGAGTACCGCCGGGACATCGCGGGCCTCGCCGAGTTCGCGCGCGACCAGCGCCCCGCAGCCCTGGACGACGTGGCCGCCATCGACGTGTACCTTCTGCGAAGCTGGCTGGGCCTGTTGGCGCGCAAGCACGCGGCGAGCTCCATCGCGCGAAAGGTCGCCGCGGTCCGGACGTGGATGCGCTGGATGCGGCGCCGGGGGGTGCTCAAGACCTCGCCGGCCGACCAGCTCGCGACGCCGAAGGTCCGCCGCGGGCTGCCGACGCTGCTCTCCGTGGACGCCGCCAAGCAGGTCGTGGAGTCGCCGTCGGCGGAGTCTCCCGTCGGCGTCCGCGATCGCGCGATCCTCGAGGTGCTCTACGGCTCGGGGGTGCGCGTCAGTGAGCTCTGCGGGCTCGACCTCGAGGCGGTCGACCTGGTGCAGGCGACGGCGCGGGTCCGTGGCAAGGGGAACAAGGAGCGGATGGTCCCGCTCGGCCGCCCGTGCGTCGACGCGCTCCGCCGGTGGCTCGAGGTGCGGTCCGCGCTCAAGCACCCGAAGCACGCGACGCAAGACCCCCGGGCCCTGTTTCTCAGCGTTCGCGGCGCGCGCATCGGGACGAAGGCCGTGTGGACCCTGACGCGCAACAGCGGCGCGACCGGGGCGGGCCGGGCCGATCTGCACCCCCACGCCCTCCGGCACACCTGCGCGACGCACATGCTCGAGGGCGGCGCCGACCTGCGCGCGATCCAGGAGATGCTCGGGCACGCGTCGCTGTCGACCACGCAGCGCTACATGCACGTATCGATGGAGCGCCTCATGCGTGTCTACGACGCGGCCCACCCGCTCGCGCGCGCGAAGCGATGAGGTTCAAGCTGCTACGCTAGGCAGCTACCCTGTGCGTATGGTCCGCCTCGGACGCATTGCCTCCGCGCTGGCCGGCGCGCTGCTCGGCGCGATGGCGGTCGCGCTATGGGAGGCGCGGGGAGTCGCGCTCTCTGCGGGCGATCACCCGCCGTCGGTCCTCTCCGTCGTCGCGGCCGAGTGGGGCGTGCTCGCGCCGGTCGCGGTGCTGATTGGCTTGGGCCTGGCGGCGGCGTGGCTGTTCCTCGAGCCCGGCGTGCCCCTCGCCCCGCCCGAGCGCATCGCGGCGATTCGCGCGCAGCCGGTCCTCGCGCGCTCCCGCACCGCGGCGATGGCCGTTCTGGCCGTCCTCGTCGCCACGGCCTGGCTCGTCGTGACGGCCCAGCTCGCGCGCGCGCAGCTCGCCACCGGGGCGGCGCGCGCGGCGGGCGGGGCGTTGGCGTGCTCGTCGGTCGCGGGGCTCCTCGCGCTTTGCGCCGCTGCGTTCGCCCTGCTCCCGCCCGTCCGGCGCGCGCTCGCGTCTGCCGCGTCGCGATGGCCTCGGGCCATCGATCCGTTGACGACGGGCGGGGGCGGCCTCGCGCTCCTGGCGATGACCGTGGCGGTGGGGGTCGCGATGGGCGACACGGGCGGCTCGGGGGCCGGACCGCTGGCGATCTTCGGGGTCCTCAAGCGCGAGGAGCTCGACCTGCGTCCGGTGGCCGAGGGGCTCGGCATCGCCCTGTCGGCCTGGCTCGTCCCGTCGGCGCTCGGCGCCGGCGCGGGCCGCCCCGTCGCGCTCGCGCTCTCGGCGGCCCTGCTGCTCGCGGGTCTCGGGACGACGGCGCGGGAAGCGGTCGCCCTCGAAGCCGATCCGGGTCCTGCGCTGGCCATCGAGGGCCACGCGCCGCTCGGGCGCATCGCACTGTCGCTGGCTCGCAAGGCCACCGATCGGGACCACGACGGAGCCGCGCGGTACTTCGGCGGCGGGGACTGCAACGACCGCGATCCGACCATCTCGCCGCTGGCCGTGGACATCCCGGGCAACGGGATCGACGAAGACTGCTCGGGGGCGGACTCGCCCCCGGTCGCGCCGCCCGCGAGCTCGGCGAGGCCCTCGACGGCGAAGGCCGCCCTCACGCTGGATCGGGACTTCAATCTGATCCTCGTCACGATCGACACCCTGCGCGCCGCGGAGATGGGCTTCCTCGGCTACGACAAGCCGACGACGCCCAACCTCGATGCCTTGGCGGCAAAGGCCGTCGTGTTCGAGCGGGCGTATTCGATGGCCTCTTACACGGGCAAGGCGCTCGCCCCGATGCTCATCGGCAAATATCCGAGCGAGACGCTCCGCGACGGGGGACACTTCAACAAGTACTTCGCGGGGAACACCTTCCTCGCCGAGCGCCTCAAGGCCGCCGGGCTGTTCACGATGGGGGCGGCGTCGCACGGGTACTTCAAGCCGTCGTCCGGCCTCTCGCAAGGGTTCGACGTCTTCGACCTGTCGGCCATGCCGCCGCCCGGCCAGAGCGACACCGACACGAACGTGACCGGTCCGCAGGTGACGGACGCCGCCATCCGGCTCCTCGAGGCGCACGCCGGGCAAGGGAGGTTCTTTCTTTGGGTCCACTATTTCGATCCGCACCTTCAATACGTCGCCCACGAGGGCGCGCCGGACTTCGGCGACCCGGCGCGGCCCGCCGGCTGGAAGATGCACGCCGCATACGACGGCGAGGTCTGGTTCACCGACAAGGCGGTCGGGCGCCTGCTCGACTTCGCGGGGGCCCACGACTGGGGCAAAAACAGCGTCGTCGTGGTCACGAGCGACCACGGCGAGTCGATGAACGAGCACGGCATGGGCTT
>DATGJA010000256.1:0-6589 GCA_035295445.1 Polyangiaceae bacterium
GTCGTGCAAGGCGACGAGCTTCGTCTCCGGACAGCACGGCTTCACGTCCACCTTCGGCATGGGGTTCTCAGCGAACGGGGGGGGCGTCGGCGAGACGCTCTACGTCGCGAGCGATCAGGATCCGAACACCGGCGCGCCGCGGCTCGGCGCCATCGACACGACGACCTTCGCGCTCCGCATCGTCGGCGACCTCCCGTCGAGCGCCAACATGGCCGAGCTCACGGGGACCGGCGCGGGGGATCTCTTCGGCTTCTATGGCGCGAACGGATCGATGTCTGCCGACTCGCTCATCGGGCAGATCGACAAGACGAGCGCGCGCGTCACCGGCCAGTCGTCGCTGACGGGTGTCAGCCAGGGGCACGCCTGGGCCTTCGCCTTCTGGGGCGGCGACTTCTACGCGTTCACCGCGCCGGGCCAGGACTCGAACTCGGGAACCACCGTGACGCGCTTCCGGCCGTCGGACGGGTCCATCGTTCCGGTGGCGCACAGCGCCGACACGATCGTCGGCGCCGGCGTGTCGACGTGCGCGCCCCAGCAATGACGGCCGAACCCGGCGTGGTGTGCTTCGTCGGCCTCGGGCCCGAGGGCGCACGTCTCGGCACCGAGCGGGGCGCCGACCGCATCGCACGCGCCGACGTGGTCCTCGCGGACGCAGAGGCCTCGCCCGAGCGCCTCGTCGAGCTGGCCCGGAGAGGCCTCCGCGTCGTCCGCACCGTTGCGGGCGACCCGCTCGAATCCGCCGCGGTCGTCGCCGAAGCGCGCGCCCTCGGGCGGGCGGGCGTCGGCATCGAGGTGGTCCCTGGCGTCGGATGGCGGGCCGCGGCCTCCGCGTTCGCGGGGGTCCTCGGCAGGACGGCGCGCGTACGTCCCGCCGAGGTGGAGGCGTTCGTCGCCGGCCTGGCGGCCGACGCGCCCGTTACGCTCGTCGCGGGCGTCGGGACAGCCGCACAGCGCGTCCTGCCGGCGACCGCCGGCGGTGCGGCGGAGCGAGCGCGTGCCCTGGGCGACACCCCGGTGCTCGTCGTCCTCGGGGCGCCCGACGATGCCCTGCGATGGTTCGAGCGGGCGCCGCTCTTCGGAAGGCGGGTCCTGGTGACGCGGTCGGTCGACCAGGCCCGAAGCACGGTCGAGCTCCTGCGAGACGAGGGGGCCGAGGCCATCGTCGTCCCCACGATCGAGATCCGGCCCCCCGCCGATCCGCGCCCCCTCGCCGAGGCGCTCGCGGCCCTTCGCGCCGGGCGGTATCGCTGGGTCGCGTTCACCAGCGCCAACGGGGTCGACCGGACCTGGGAGGCCCTCGTCGGCTCCGGCAGCGACGCCCGGGCGTTCGGCGCCGCCCGCCTCGGGGCGATCGGTCCCTCCACCGCCAAGGCGCTCGAGCGGCGAGGGCTGCGCGCGGACGTTGTCGCCAAAGAGTTCCGGGGCGAGGGCCTCGCCGAGGCGATGCTCGCGGCCATCCGCGCCGAGGGGGGTGCGGCGCCCGCGGTCCTGCTCGCCCGCGCCGCCAAAGCCCGCGACGTGTTGCCCGAGACCCTCCGGGCGGCGGGCTGCGCCGTCGACGTGGTCGCCGCGTACGAGACGCACGCACCCGGTCGGGCCGTTGCCGACAGCCTCGCCGACGAGCTCGGGCGCGGCGGCATCGACGCCGTGACGTTTACGTCGAGCAGCACCGTGGACAACCTCTGCGACCTGCTCGGTTCGAGGTCGGTCGAGCTCGTCGGCAGGGCGCGCGTGGCAAGCATCGGCCCGGTCACGACCGAGACCGCACGGGCGCGGGGCTTACGGGTCGACGTCACGGCGGCCGAGTACACCGTCCCCGGCCTCGTGCGGGCGCTGGCGAAGAGCTTCCTCGTCGGCCAAATCGGCTGACCGTTCTTCGAGTTGGGGGGGGAGTCCCGGTCCCTGACCTTCTGTCTCCACTAGCGTGGAGCGGGTCGCTTGGCGGACAATCGTATCCGCGGCCCCATGTCCCTGAGCTCCCTCATCGTCCAACGTGGGGTCGCCACGATGCGCCAGGTCGAAGAGGCTCTGGCGCGGCAGGTCATCTACGGCGGGGACCTCGTCACCAACATCCTCGAGGTGGTGCGCATCGACGAGAGCACCCTCACGCTCCTCCTCGCCGACGCGACGGGTCTCGCCGCCGCCCCTGCGGGCGAGCTCCCGCGGCCGCCCGATCGCATTCGGGCGCTCGTGCCGCCCGAGATGGCCGCCAAGCGAGCCATGGTCCCCATCGAGGCGCGCGGCAACACGCTGGTGCTCGCCGTGGCCGAGCGTCTCCCACGCGAGATCGAGGAGGAGCTCGCGTTCTCGCTCGGCATGGGGATCGAGCAGCGCATCGCGCCGTCGGTCCGCGTGCGCGAATCGATCGCCGGCGCGTACGGCGGGTCGCTCGAGAGGCGGGTCCAGCGGCTCCTCGCGCGCTTGTCCGGCAAGTCGGAGGCGAGCGGATCGATGCCGCCGCCGCTCGGCTCCGCACCGGAGGTGCCCGAGCCGCCCCGGCCCCCGAGCGCGCCCCCGCCCCGCGGTCTCCGATCGGCGAATCCGCCGCTCGTTCCCCCCGCCCATACGGCCGTCGGCGCGGCGAGCTCGGTCGCCCATGCGCGGCGCAAGACGTCGACGAGCTTCCCCGCCGTGCGGCCTTCGTCGGCTCCGCGCGCGGCGCCCGAGGCCTCGGTCCCGAAGGAGACGCCGGCCGCGCCCGAGGCAGCCTCCATGCCGGCTCGCGCGCCCGCCGATCCGCACGCCGCGCTCCTGCAGCGCGACGTGACGCCCAGCATGCGCCCGACGCGTCGGCGCCGGGGCCCGATCACGCGCGAACAAGCCGCCCGAGAAGCCGAAGAGGCCGCCGATCGCGACGCGTTGCTCGAGCTCTTCTTCGACTACTCCCGGCAGTTCTTCGAGTACGCCGCCTTGTTCCTCGTGCATGGCGACATCGCCGAGGGGCGCGACGCCTTCGGCAGCGGCGCGAGCCGCGAGCGGGTGCTGGGCATCGGTATCCCGCTCGACCTTCCGAGCCTCGTGGCGACGGCGCGCGACAAGAAGGAGACCGTCGTCGCCCGCGCGGCGCCGGATTCCCTCGACGCGGTGCTCCTCGCGGACCTGCAGCGGGCGCGCGACGCGGAGATCGCGATTGTCCCGCTGATCGTCCGCGGCCGGCCCGTCGCGGTGCTCCTCGGCGATTGCGGCGACGCGGGGATCGACCCGAGCCACTTGCGGCCCATCGAGGCGTTCGGCGAGGTCGTCGCCAAGGCGTTCGAGCGCATCATCGTGCGGCGCAAGCTCGCGGGGTTCGTGGCCGGGAGCCGCGAGGCCTCGGTCGGCCGCGTCGAGTCGTCCGCCGTCGTACCCAAGCAGCGCGCGGCGTCGGTGGCGCCGGCGTCCGCGGCCGTCGCGCCGGCTCCGGCGGCCGTCCTCTCGGCGGCGACGCACGCGGCGTTCTCCTCGGTGAGCGCGGTGCCGCCGCCCCCGGCCGCGAACATTTCCGTCGTGCGCAAGATCTCCGGTCCGCCCATCCCGCGCGAGGAGCCCGCGTCGCCGACGTTCCTGCGCGTCGCGCGGGCGGAGGCCGTGACCGAGCCGCCGCCCCCGAAGGCCGCCCCCTCGCCGCCGGCGCCCGTCGTGACCGTCCAGGACGAGGCCGAGGAGTCGGCCGCCCTCTTCGACGAGCTCGGGTGGGAGGGAGCCACGCCCGACGAGGCGGCGCCTCCTGTGTCGTCGGCGATCGTCGTCCCGCCCCACAGGCCGCCCACCTCGCAGCGAATGTCGACCGACGTGCTTCCATCGGTCATCGTGGCGGCCGACCCGGAGCTCGAGCCGATCGTGGACCGGGTGATCGCGGGGCAAGCCGACGAGGCGGCCGAGGGCGAGCTGCTGCAGCACGGCGAACGCGCGATGCACGTCATCATGTCGCGCTTCCCGGGACCGGTGAGGTTCGATCGAGCGCGGATCGCGACGGCGATCGCGCCCCCGCGGGCGAGCGAGTGCGGTCCGGTCCTGCGTCTCGTCGCGCATCAGCGGAGGGTCGCGCTCCCCTTCGTCCTCAGCCGCCTGGGCGACACCGACGCCGAGGTGCGCGGCTGGGCGACGCACCTCCTCGTGGAGCTGCCGTACGCCGAGGCGGTCCCCCATCTGGTCGCGCGGCTCCAGGACGTGGACGCGAGCACGCGGGCGTCGGCCGCGCTGGCGCTCGTTGCGGTGGCGAGGACGTCGCGCGACGCCGTGCGTGACGCGTCGGTCCCCCTCTTGAAGTCGCGCGAGCCGGAGCTGCGGGCGGCGGTCCTCGGGATCCTGGCGGAGCTCCGGGCGCCGGGGCTCGTGACCGAGCTCGTCCACGCCCTCGGCGACGCCAACGGGCGGGTGGTGGCCGCCGCGCACGACGCCCTCGTGAAGACGACGGCGCAGGACTTCGGCGAGGACGCGCGGCGCTGGCTTCAGTGGTGGGAGGCGAACGGCCGGCGGCACCGGCTCGAGTGGCTCATCGATGCGCTCACCCACGAGGTGACCGAGATCCGGCGCGCCGCGGGGGAGGAGCTCCGAGCGTCGAGCCGCGAGTATTTCGGCTACGCGAGCGATCTGCCTGCCAGGGACCGTGAACGTGCGCAACAGAGGTACCGTGACTGGTGGATCACGGAGGGGCGCGCCCGGTTCCCGCCGGCGTGAGGAGCCCCTTCCGGTCTTTCCCCAACGAATTCCGAGCGCCTCACGTCCGTCCAACGTGGTTGTGGGCGGCGCGCGATGGCCGTGATGTCGCCGGCATCGAACTGCGGAAGGGCCTGGTACATGGCGTGCTTGGAAGAGGCGAGCGGGGTCCGTCTGGGCCTGGGAGCCACATCATGACGTGGAATCGACTCGCCGGTGTCGGCGGCTTGTGCTTCGCGGTGTCCGCCCTTTGCCTTTCGCCGGGTTCGGCCCGCGCCGACGTACCGGACGGGGACGCTTCGCGGCTGACGGCCGCGGGTCACTCGCTGGAGTGGAACTGGACGCCGCCGGGACGCGCGGACCGGTACGGCCACGCCGAGACGCTCATTCACGCCCCGATCGCGGCGGTGCGTGGGCACGTCCTCGACTACGGGCGCTACCGGGAGATGATGCCGGACAACTTCAAGATGTCGCGCGTCGTCGGCCACGAGGCGGACGGGTCGGCCGACGTGTACCTGCAGATCGCGGTGCTGCACGGGATGATCAAGCTGTGGGACGTGACGCGGTTCGGTCCCGTGCAGCAATCGTCGCCGAGCGTCGAGGTGGTCGAGGGGCACATGGTGCCAGGCAAGGGCAACATCGAGGGGCTGAACGTCGTCTGGACGATCCGCGCGCTCGACGAAACGTGGACCGTGCTCAAGTGCGACCTGCTCCTCAAGCCGGGGTTGCCGGCGCCACGGTCTGCCGTGGACGAAGAGCTCCGCGACTCGGCGCGCTACGCCGTCGACGCGATCCACGACCAGGCGCAGGGGAGCACGAGGTTCTTGCCGTGGCCGGGCTAGGAGCCCGTAGCGAATAGCCCTTCGGGCTCCCCGCCTCCGTCACCGCCAGTGGGCGGGCAGGTCGAGGAAGCCGTCGTCGCGCAGGCAGTCGTAGACGGCGTCGCACACGAGCTCGCAGACGTCGCTGAAGATCTGGGGGTCGGCGATGAAGCGCAGGGTCTCCGCGCGAAAGTCGCTCTCCTTGGCGCGCACGCGCTCGAGCATGCCGTCCTCGACGTGGGCGACGAGGCGCTGAAGGAACTTGCGCTCGAAGGTGGTGCGGAAGCGGGGGAAGGCGTCGGCGCCGATCATCGACGGGCCGCTCGGGCCTTGCGGGTCGGCGAGGCGGGCCTCCTTGACGACCTCCCAAGCGAGCTCGCCGATCGCGGGGGGGAGCTCGACGGTGAAGAACTGGGCGAGCACCTCGTTGAGGTACTTGACGAGGGCGTTGAGCTCGGGCGTCGTCGAGCTCAGAAACTCGTTGCGGAGCTCCTTGGTGATGTCGTCGAGGCGCGCGCGGGCGTCGTCCTTGTCGGAAGGGGAGGCGTACTCGAAGGCGTCGAGCTGGCGGTGAAGGAACGCGGCGTTGCGGGTGAGCACGTGGTAGAGGGCCTGCGAAGCGAAACGCATCGTCTTCTGCTCGCCGGTCGTGCCGCGGATGCGCTCGCACAGCTCGCTCTCGAAGAAGAGGCGGGCGAAGCGCTTGCTCGCCTCGGCCATCTTGTGCTCGACGACCGCCGAGAGCTGGCCGGCGCGGAAGAGGCGCGCGAGGAGGCGCTTGAGGGTGGCGATGAGCTCGATCTCGATCTGGGCTCGGTCTCCGCCGCGCGGGGGTGAGGGGGCACCGGGGACGACGTTGGCGGCGCGCTGCATGGCCTGCAGCTCGGCCACGACCTGCGCGGTGACCGCGTCGAGCTCGGGGCTGGTCTCGAGCTCCGCCTTGTAGTGGACGACGCGGGCGCGCAGCTGCTCGTCGCGAAGGTGGAAGGCCGCGTCGGCGAGGGACATCTTCGCGCGGGTGGACATGGTCCCGTCGGCGGACGGGAGAGGGGGGGTGGGGCCGGGCGCGTGCGCGGATGCTGGCGCGGGGCCCGGGAGCGACGCGGAGGACGCGGCGCGAGCGCGGGCGG
>DATGJA010000257.1:0-36374 GCA_035295445.1 Polyangiaceae bacterium
TGGCTTTTACAAGCAGGGGAGCGTCCAGCGTCGCGACCTCGTACCCGAAGGCGAACGCAAGCCAGTAGTGGCCGCGGGCGATGCGCCGCCGTTGCTCGAAGAACTCGCCGAGGTTGTCGGGGCCATGGTTGGTCACGACGGCGTCGGGCACGTAGCCGAGCTTGTACCCCTTGGCGCGGACGATGTCCTCGATGGAGGCCTCGTCGACGACCGAGAGCTCGCTCACGTACTCGACGAGGGCCGTGCGGAACGCGACCACCTCGCCCATCTTGGGCACCTCGAGCGAAACGCGGTGGTGCAGCTGCCAGAGCACTTGCACCATTCGACCCACCAGCTTGGAGCCGTCGTTGTTCGGCACGGGACGGCCCCCCGCCATCCCCACGTCGGGCCGCTCGCGGAAGAACAGCACGAGCTTCTCGATGACGTCGTGCGCGACCTCGAGGTCGGCGCTGCAGATGACGGTGATCTCCGCCCGCGGGTCTCGCATGCGCAGGTAGGCGTTGATGGCAGCCACCTTGCCTTCCCGCCGCTCCTGCACGTGGACGTGCAGACCCGGTCGCCCTCGTCCGAACTGGCGCGCCACCTCGGCCGTGGCGTCGGTGCAGCCGCTGGCCACGACCACGATCTCGAGGATGCGGGCGACCTTCGTCTCCTGCGCCAAGAGAGACTCGAGCAGGCGACCGATGTTGGTCGCCTCGTTGTAGGCCGGCACGACGATCGAGACGTTCATGCCGGGCGTTTCAGCCCCTCGGGTGGCTTGCGACGAGCCATGTACAAGATCGCGCCCATCACCCCCGAAAGGTACCAGAAGAGGCGATAGAGAAGCGACACCGCCAAGGCGATCGGCGCCGCGATCCCAGCCAAGCCGAAGAAGAACACGAACGCCGCGTCGGACGTCCCCCACCCCCCCGGCAAGGCTGGCACGGCGCCCACGATGAAGGCCATCGCCGTTCCCACGTAGACCCAGTTCTCGCGGCCGGGCGTCACCCCGAGAGCCCACACCAACCCGCGAACGACGGCGAACTGGGTCCCCGCCACGGCCAAGCTCAGCAGGGCAGCCCGTGCGATGGCGGCCGGCGCCCTCGGATCGCGAGCGTACCCGAAGAGGGGCGCGAGCAGGCGACCGAGCCGGCCCTGGCCGAATCGTTCGAGGCGCTCGAACGGCAGCGCTCGGAGCGACCACAGGGCGGCGACGAGGACGACCGGCACCGCCGAGAGCGCAAGGATCACCGGTCTGCCGCCGACGCCGCCCGAGAGCTCCCCGAGGACGACCGCCACGGTCGACACGAGGGCGAGCCCCACGGCCCGATCGAGCAGGACGGAGGCGACGACGATCGATGCCGGGGCGCGCGCCTCGCCCGCCCGCTCCGGCCGCGAAAGGACGGCCGCGACCCGCAGCGCGTCTCCGCCCAGCCCCCCCGGCAGCACGACGCCCCCCGCCTGCGCCTCGATCGAGATGCGCCAGACGTTCCAGACCGGCAGGTCGACCCCCGCGAACCCGAGCAGCGCCCGCCACCGAGCGGCCCACGCCAGCGTGCCGAGCGCGTACACGACGAGAAGGCCCCCGAGGATGTCGAACCGGACGTGCGAGAGGACGCTGCCCACTCCCGGCTCGCAGCGCAGCGCGGCGCACTCGGACGGAGTGATGCGCGTGTCGCCGGAACGGAGGTGCAGAACGCAACCCGCGTCGTCCCGGCTCAGCGTGACGCGCGTCGACTCGGGAGCGCGAGGATCCCAGCAGCGGTCGCGCACGGGGACCGTCCACGCGATGAAGCCGAGCGCAGCCAACGCCAAGGTCCGAGTGAGGACGCGCCCCCACCCGCCCCGCGGACGCGTCATCGAGGAGCCCCGAGGCGCGCCAGCGCCGGCCACTCGCCGCGGAGGGTCCGCATGATCCCCTCCTCGTACCCTACCGTGGGCTCGTAGCCGAGCATCCGCCGCGCCTTGGAGATGTCGAACGCGATCGGGACGGTCATGACGTCGAGCTTCTCGTGGTTGATCGGGGGCTCTCGCTTCACGAACGCGAAGCCGCGATGGGCGGCCACGTCGACCACCGTCGCCACGGCGCGGGCGAGCGCAGAAGGCACGTGGGAGGACGACAGCTCGCGCCCGATGGCCTGGGCGACCAGCGCCGAGAGCTGGGCGAGGGTGATCGTCTCGGGTCCCGCGAGGATGAAGTGCTCGTCCACGGCTTCGTCGCGCGTCGCGGCGAGCCAGAGCCCTTCGACGATGTCGTCCACGTGGGCGTGATGCAGCACGTTGTCCCCCGGCCCGACGATCCGGTAGGTCCCGGTCCGGATCATGCTCGCCATCTTGTCGAGCATGCCGTTCCGGTCGCCGGGCCCGTAAAAGATCGATGGGCGCGCGATGACGAGCGGCACGCCGGCGGCGCGGGCGGCACGCCGAGCACGGGTCTCGGCCTCGACCTTGGTGGCCGAGTAGAATGTGCGGGGCGCGTACGGATAGTCTTCGGCGACGGGCAGCTCGGCGGGAAATCCGTAGACGCCCACGGAGCTCACGAGGACGACGCGCCCGACCCGAGCCCGCGCGGCGGCGCGGATCACGTGCTCGACGAGCTCGACGTTCGATGCGCGATACGTGGACGCTTCGGATCCGTAGCGATGGCGCACGGCGGCCGCGTGAACGAGGACGTCGACCCCGTCGAGGAGCGCTGCGTTCGCCAGGACGTCGTTCAACGCGACCGCGCCCGCCGGCGACCGTGGCTCGACGACGCGGACGATCGGCAAGACGCTCGCGCCACGCGCGTCGAGGCCATGGACCAAATGCAGCCCGAGAAACCCGGCCGCGCCGGTGACCGCGACACGCCGCGACGCTGAAGTCGCGCGAAAGGACCGACCCGCGCTCGCCATCCGAGGCGTGCCTATATAACGCGCGGGGCCCGATCGACGCCAAAAGGACGTGATACATGACGTGATACGCAGGCCCCATGTCTCTCTTGCCGAGCAGAACGCGCCCCCGAGGCCCGCGGCGCGTCACCGCGGTCGAGCTCGCGATCGGGTTCGCCCTGGGGGGCTCCCTGCTCGCGGTGGCAGTGCCCACCTTCGCGCGCGAGATCCACGCGTCTCGGCTCGTCGAGCCGGTCGAGGGGCTCGGACGCATCGGCGCGCACGCCGTCGCGTACGCGCAGTCCAGACCCGCCGCGCGCGGGTTTCCGACCGGCGCGCCGCTGACGCCCCCGGTGCCACCCCGAGGCCGCTGCGAGGCCGATCCGCCCGGCACGTGGGAGCATCCGACCTGGCAGGACCTCGACTTTCGCGCGGCGCCCGAGGGCGCGCCCCACTGTTTCTCCTTCGCGTTCGACAGCGCCGCGTCCCCGGCGAAGAGCGGCTTTCGCGCCCACGCGCACGCGGACCTGGACGGCGACGGCCTGACGAGCACCTTCGAGATCACCGGTCAGTACGCGGACGGCGATCCGCGCGGACCAGTGATCGACCCCGGCATATTCGTCGATGCGGAGTTCGAGTGAACCACTCCGCGGCCGGGGCCGTCGTCGTCTCGGTGCTCGCGGCGCTGGGCGTCGCCCGCACCCAACCGCCGCTCGCAGCCACCGCGCATCAGGTGAAAGAAGGCGACGATATCTACGCTCTGCCACCGCCCGGGGTGCTTCACGTCGCTACGCTCGGATGGGACGCGACGGCCGTCGACCTCATCTGGGCCAAGCTTCTGGTCGAGTACGGGATCCACTGGTCCGAGCATCGGGAGATGACGGACATCCCGAGCTACGTCGACGCGATCCTCGTTCTCGAACCGAGCTACGCCCCCATGTACCAGTTCGTGGACACGATGCTCGCATACCGACCCCTCCGGGGCACGGACAGGGACGCGCGCCTCGCCCGCTCTTACCTCGAGCGCGGCACCCGGGAACGACCGGACGACTCGCGGCTGTGGATGCGCTACGGGCAGTTTCTGGCGTTCGTCGGTCCCTCCTTTCTCAAGGATACCCAGGAGAAGGACGCGTGGCGGCGCCGGGGTGCCGAGGCGATGGGACACGCCGTGGAGCTGGGCGCCGACGCCGATCGAGCGCTGAGCGCCGCCACCATGCTGACCCGGTCCGGCAGCACCGAAGCGGCCGTCCGGTATCTCGAGCACGCCTACGCGTTCACGGAGCACCCGTCGATGACCGAGGTGCACGAGGAGATCGGGCGCCGCTTGGCCACGCTCGAGTCGACGCTCGAGGTCGGGAAGATGGACGCCGCGGCGCGACGCATCAACGACCGATGGCAGGCCGAGCTGCCTGTCGTGTCGCGCGACATCTACCTGCTCCTCGGGCCGGCCGTGAATCCCGCTGCCTGCGCCGGCGTGACGTCCGCCGCCGAAGGACCGTGCTGGCGATCGTGGGACGAGATCGTCGGCCAAGGCGACGTCACAGACCGTCGAACGTCCGCAAGCTCACCATGACGGGCTCGGTGGAGCCCGGAAAGACGGCCCATACGCTCAGCTCGTACATGCCGACTCGGCCATGGTCGCTGGCGGGCACGTCGATCGAAAAGCGCCGCCCGGTGATCTGCACCGGGACGGGCGTCTCGTAGCCCGCGGGCCAGTACATCTGGTACGGGGCAGGAATCGGGTACGACCGGCGCCGATTGAGCTCCGCCACCGTCAGGCCCTTCGGGGGGTCGACCCGCGCCAGGCCCACGCCGGCGAAGGACGCCGGCCCGGTGATCTCGCCCTCGACGTGCAGCGTCGTTCCCACGCGAACGCGCCGCGGCGCGCTGGCGTAGCGTCCGTAAGGATCGACGAACTCCTGGGCGAAGCACGGGGTCGGGATCTCCGTGGGCGTCGCAACCGGGATCGCGACCCCGATGCCGACGCGCTTGTGCCAGCGCTTGAGGATGTTCTGCCGGTGACCGTCGTTCGGAGGGCGCTCGTGGAAGAACATGCCCTCGGCACCCTCGATCGCCGCTCGGTCGATCCGTGGGGCGGCATCGAGCTTACGCGGCCGTTCGTCGGTGAAGCAGCTCGCGTTCTCGAGGACCATGTCGACCCCGCCGGCCTCCGTGAAGCGCTGCTCCGGCACTGAGCCGTCGGTCCCCCAGTGGCCGAGGTATCCGTGGCGTGCCATGTCGTCGGCGTGAGCCTGACCCGCGTGGGTCGCGGGCCCCTCGTCGAGCACGACCGGGCCGAGCCCCGCGGACGCCCGGTCGCGGTTGATGAGCTCGACCATGTAGGCGCGCGCTTGCGCGAGCGTCAATCCGCCGCCCGGCGGTCGCGCCGCCGTGTTCGGGCCCTCGGTCGTCGCCGGCCGATCGCCCGACGGAGTCGCCGAGGCGGCCGGGACCGGACCCGCGGCTTGTGCACTGGGCATGGCGCCGGGCGACGCGTCGCCCCGCGCCAGGCACGCGGCGCAGGCGAAGGCCGCCGACAACGACGGGGCGGCGCGCGAAAACGGAGCGCGGCGCATGGAATCTGCCCGTAGCATAGCAAGCATGCACTCCGGCGCGGCGTGCGGGCAGCTCATCGTCGGCGGCTTCCCGGGCGCGTCGCTCCCCCCCCGTTTCGAGCGCGCGCTGCGCGAGGGGCGTCGCGGCGGAGCGGTCCTCTTCAAGCCCAACGTGGAAGGAGGTCCGTACGCCGTCGCGTCGTTGACGCGCCACATCCGCGCGTGCTCGGAGAAGCCCCCGCTCATCGCGATCGATCAGGAAGGCGGTCGCGTCGCCCGGCTACGGGGGCCTCTGCTCGAGGTGCCCCCCATGCGTGCGGTCGGGGCGTGGGGGGACGTCGTGCTCGCGGAGCGGATCGCGCGCGCGGTGGGCCTGGAGCTCGCGGCGCTCGGCTTCAACGTCGACTTCGCGCCGGTCCTCGACGTCGATACGCGCGCGGGCAATCCGGTCATCGGAGACCGCTCGTTCTCCGCGGACGCCGAGACGTGCGCGCGGCTCGGCGCCGCCTGGATCCGCGGCTTGCAGGGAGCGGGCGTCATCGCCACCGGCAAGCACTTTCCCGGCCACGGAGACACCTCGAGCGACTCCCACGTGGACCTGCCGACGGTGCAACAGCCTCGCGATCGCATCGATCGCGTGGAGCTCGTGCCGTTCCGGGCGGGGGTCGTCGCGGGGGTGGGCGCGCTCATGACGGCTCACGTCGTCTACACCGCCGTCGACGACGCCCGGCCCGCGACCCTCTCCCCCGCCGTCTGCACCACGTTACGCGACGCGATCGGCTTCGACGGGGTGCTCTTCAGCGACGACCTCGAGATGGCCGCCATCGCGGCGCGCTTCACGGTGGAAGACGCCGCGGTCCAGGCCGTTGCCGCCGGCTGCGACGCGCTGCTCGTCTGCTGGAGCGAGGAGAAACAAGAACGGGCGTTCGAAGCGCTCCTGCGGGAATCCGAGCAGTCCCCCGCGTTTCGCGCGCGGTGCGAGCAAGCGTGCCGCCGCGTCACCGCCGCTCGCGCCGCCACGCCCGTCGAGCACTCGGACGACGAGGCGATCGCGCGAGTCCTCGGCGGCCGCGAATCGCGCGAGGTCGCGGCCGAGATCGCGAGGAGGACACCGCGGTGAGCGCCCGCGTCTTCGAGGCCGCGCGCATCGTGACGTGCGATCCGCAGCGGCCGGGTGCGCTCGGCGTCGTCTCCCCGGGCGTCATCGTCGTCGACGCGGGACGCGTCGCGTTCGTCGGACCGCCAGAGCAAGCCCCGTTGCTCCCGCCCACCACGCCGCGGGTCGTTCTGGGCGATCGCGTCGTGACGCCGGGCCTGATCGACGCCCACACGCACGCGTGCTGGGTCGGCTCGCGCCACGACGAGTACGCCCGGCGCCTGGCCGGGGCCGACTATCGCGCGATCGCGAGCGCGGGTGGGGGCATCCAAGCCACGTACCGCGCCGTGGCCTCGAGCACGGAGCAAGAGCTCGCGGACGTGCTCTCGGACCGCCTGCGCCGTATGGCGCGCCTGGGCGTGACGACGGTCGAAGTCAAGAGCGGCTACGGGCTCGAGGCGAACCACGAAAGAAAGCAGCTTCTCGCCATCGCCCGCGCCGCTCGGGAGCACGGCGTCCCCTCGGTCGTGCCGACGCTCCTGGCCCTTCACGCCCTGCCCCCCGGGGTCTCGGACCGAGCCGCCTACGTCGCAGGCGTCGCCGACCGGCTCGTCCCCGAGGTGGCGCACGATCGCTTGGCCAGCTTCGTGGACGCGTACGTCGACGCCGACGCCTTCCGCGTGACCGAGGCGCGAGTCGTCGCCGAGGCGGCGCTGAAGGCAGGGCTCGGCGTTCGGCTCCACGTCGGTCAATTTGCGGACGTGGGCGGCGCGTCGCTCGCCGCGTCGCTCGCGGCATCCTCGGCGGACCACCTCGAGCACGTCTCGCCCGCGGGACTGGACGAGCTCGCGCGTGCCGGCGTGACGGCGGTGCTCCTCCCGGTCGCGAGCTTCACGCTCGCGCAAGCCGCGCCGGAGGTCGACGCGATGCGACGCGCCGGTGTTCGCCTGGTCGTCGCGAGCGACGCGAACCCAGGGACCGCGCCGACGGAGAGCTTGCCGCTCGCGCTCGCGCTCGCCGCTCGGTGTTACGGGTTGACGCCCGACGAGGCCTTGCTCGCCGCCACTCGGAACGCCGCGGCCGCGTTGCGCCTCGACGATCGTGGCATCCTTCGCGCGGGCCTTCGGGCCGACCTCGTCGTCTGGGATTTCCCGCACGAGCACGCGATCGTGGCGCCCTGGGGAACCTCGAAGGCCTTCGAGGTGCTGGTCGCGGGAAGCGCGCCGACCCCGGCATCTGCACCTGAGAAGATCACCGAAAGGCAAGATGGGGGGAGGTGATTTCCGCCTTCGTTGCAGGGAGCGGCGCTTCCTGGAATAGGTCGCCTGGGCCTCGCACCGTGACTAGGCTGGCGTCCCCATGAGGTTTCGGGGAGACATCGTGGTGGGCATGCTCGTTTCGGGGTGCCTCTCGTGGGCATGCAGCAACTCGACGGCCCCCCCGCCGCCACGCCCGATTCCCGAGGCGAGCGACGACGACGTGAACGACGCCGGGATGGTCGAGAGCGACGTCCTCACGCCCGAAGGCTGCATGCAGGGCCAGTCGTGCGACTGCGTCGGCCTCGTGAGCGCGTGCATGGGGGGTATGGCCATGTCCTGCTTCCAGCCCATGGACTGCGAGATGTCGGTGACCCAGGCGGACATGCTCTGCGTCGGCGCGGACGGCGGGAGCTCGCCGGGCGTCTGCGCGCGACGCTGCGCGAAGGACGGCGGATGCGTGGCCATGGGGATGACGGTGACGTGCCCGTCCGGCTACGTGTGCGAGCAGACGCCCCTCGGCAACCCGAGCTATCCGGTCTGCTTGGTCCCCCACGCCCTGCAGGCGCCGGACTGCAACATCGACGCCGACTGCAAGGCCATCCCCGGCTCCAAATGCACGGCGCAGGGGTGCGTCCTCGCGTGCACCAACTGACCTTTTGACTCACTGAGCTTCGAGAGGAGGGTCGGTCGCCCGAAGCATCCATCGGAGCAGCCCGAAGACAACGGCAGGCTCGTGGAGACGCACTTGAGTCACGCCCTGCGGAACGCGCCGAGGGGCCCTGAGAGAGCCGCCCCGGCGGAGTTATTCGCCTTGAGACCCGTGCTTTTACCGTAACCTCAAGGTTCGTGGCCCGTAGAGAGCTTTTGCGCAGACTTGGCCTGCCGGACGCACACCGAAAGACCAACGCACGCACAGGATTCCAGCCGGTTTGCGCCGTATAGTACACGCCACCAAAACTGAGGGCCGGAGCCTACCTGGTGGGTGCTTTGGCCGAAACTCGTAGTCAACTGACCCGTACCCGTTCGGCACCCCCCACAACGCCGACGACCCTGGAGGACGACATGTCGTCTCGCAGATTGAATAGCTTCTCGGCGCTGTTGATTCCCCTCGCCCTCGCGGCGGGCGGCGTGGCCTGCGGCGGCACGCACCACTCGGGCCCGGGAGTTTCTTCGTCCGAGGCGAAGGACGCCGGGGGCGCCAACGCGGCGACCAGCACGGATCAGGCCACGCTGCCGTGCAACATCCACACGCAATATCCAGGCGACTCGCAGTGCATCACCGCGCCCGATCCGGCCAAGGGCATGCAGTTTCACTACGGTCCGAGCAACTACGACGACCCGAACGAGGTCGCCAAGTTCATCCTGATGCCGGGGCAGGAGACGACCGATTGCGTGTTCTTCATGTCGCCGAACGCGACCGAGGTCTACTTCACCGAGTACCACAGCCGCCTGCGGCCGGGCTCGCACCACATGTTGCTCTACATTCAGAAGAACACCGTGCCCGAGGGCGGGCCCGGGTCGTGCAACCAGCTTCTCAGCCGAAACCTCTTCGGCGCGACGTCGCCGACGATGGACGTGAAGAACATCTCGGGCGCCCCCGAGAACGAGGGATTGGCCGTGCGCATCCCTGCGAGTCAGCAGGTGGCGATGCAGATGCACGTCATCAACACGACCAGCGCCCCCATCCTCAAGGAGGGCTGGGCGAACATCATGTACACCGACATCTCGCAGGTGAAGGTCCTCGGAGATCCGATCTTCTTCATCGCGGGCACGTCGATGAACATTCAGGTCGGCCAGACGGTGACCAATCAGGGAACGGCGACCGTGCCGAGCGACGCGGCGCCCGATTTCCGCCTCGTCGGGGCGATCCCGCACTACCACGGCCACACGACGCGTTTTACGGCCTACAAGACCATCAACGGCGTGAAGGAAAAGCTGCTCGAAGAGTACGGCGTCCTCGGCGTTCCGGGTGACCCGATCCTCTACGCATTCGACAGCACCACCATGAACCCGACGCCCAACCCCGACACGATGACCCCGGGGGCGTTTAGCGGCGACGTGTACCTGAAGCCGGGTGACACCATCAGTTGGGAGTGCGTGCAGACGAACGACGGAAAGGGCGCCAACGGGGTGCCCATCACGAACGCCCTCAAGTTCACCGAGCAGGCGTACCAGGGCGAAATGTGCAACCTGTTCGGCATCTACGCGCCGACCGACGGCAACGTCTGGAACGCGTTCAATCCATAGAGAGACGCGTGAGCCCGGCGGGGACCTTGGTGCCCCGCCGGGAGAGCGCGCCTAGGGCTGCCAACGTCGCCGCGTACGGGAGGAGCTGAATCGCTTCGCTCAGGCGGCCGTTCGATCCGCTCTGCAGCGTGATCTGAAGAGCGTCCAGCGCCGCGAACAAGGCGCAGGCCGCGACCGTCCTCCCCGGACGCCATCCGGCGAGGATAACGGCAGCAAGGGCAATGAAGCCGCGCCCGGCGCTCATATTCGACTGAAAGCAGTGCTGGTCGTACGCCAGCGCGACCCCGCCGAGGCCGCAGATGGCGCAGCCGAGGGCCACGGCGGCGACCCGGAGAGACGACACGTCGATGCCCGCGCTGATGGCGGCGTGCGGGCCGTCGCCGGCGGCGCGCACCCGTAGACCGAACCGTGTCCGGGGCATCGCCCACACGCTCCACGCGACGAGCCCGGCCGCGACGATCGCGAGGGGATCGACGAGGGTCCGAACGAGGAGGCCGCCCTCTAGTCCGGTCTGCCGGAGGCCCGCGACCGCCGGCGAATTGGAGCTCGAGTCGTAGAGCGCGCGGAGGAGAAATCGTGTTCCTCCGACGGCGACGAGGTTGATGGCCAGGCCGCTGACGATCGCGTGCACGCGACCGTGCTCGACGAGGAGCGCGTGAGCGCAACCGATCGCGGCGCCCGTCCCCATTCCCGCGGCGACGCCCGCCCACGCGCTCCCGGTCGCCAGGTGCGCGGCGACGGCGGCGAAGCCGCCCCAGAGGAGGACTCCCTCGAGGGCGATGTTGGGCACACCACTCCGTTCGCTCCAGACTCCACCCAGACCGGCGCACGCGTACGGAACCGCCATTCGCACCGCCTGGGCCAAGAGGACGACCGCGGGCGCATTCATGACGAGGCCCGTACACGCATCGCGAGGCGCACGCGGGCGTCGCCGAGCGCCACGGCGACGACCACGATGCCCTCGAGGACCACCGCGATCTCCATCGGCACGCGCCCGTTGATCGCGAGGCCCGCTTGCTCGAGCGTCCCGAACAAGAGCGCCGCCGCGAGCAGGCCCAGCGGGCTCCCGCGTCCCAGGATGGCCACGGCGACGCCGCCGAATCCGGCCCCCGCGGCGAGCCCCGCCTCGTAGTACCCCTTGGCGCCGAGGACGGGGCCGACCGCGGCGAGTCCCGCGACACCTCCAGAAGCGATCAGCGCGACCGCGGTTCGGCGGGCGACCGGGATGCGTTCCGCTGCACAAGCCTCGGGCGCCAGCCCGACGAGCACCGTCTCGCGGCCAATGCGGGTTCGGCGCAACCACGCCGCGGCCGCGAACGGCGCCGCCACCGCGACGAGGAAGGCCACGCTGACGGAGCTCCCCCGGACGGCATCGAGGCCGAGCGTCTCGAGGCGCGGGAACCTGGCGCCGACGATGACGTCGGCCGTGCGGACCGTCCCGGCCAGCGCCAGACCGTGGGCCAAGGCGTACGCGGCGGCGACGTCGGCCACCCGGTTCATCATGATGGTCGAGATGACCTCGTGCGCCCCCCGGCGCGCGCGGAGCGCCGCGGGCAGCAGCGCCCACAGGGCACCGCTCCCGGCGGCCAGCAGAAGGACGATGGGCACGGCCACCCATGCCGGTGTCGAGGCCGGCAAGCGGGATCCGACGCCCGCCACCACGAGCCCGGCCACGGCGAGCTGACCTTCGGCGCCGATGTTGAACAGCCCCGCGCGCAGCGCGAGGTCGACGGCGAGACCGGTAAAAAGGAGGGGCGTGGCCTTGGAGAGGACCTGCCCCACCCCGTATCCGACGCCCCACGTGCCGCCGAGGGCTTGGCCTACGATGGCGCGCGGCGACTCGCCGAAAGCCCATACGAGAAGACACATCGCGAGCCACCCGCCCGCGACGCCCGTGAGGGTCCCGAGTCCTGCGGCTGCCTTGTCGCCCTTCACGGCTGGGCCCCCGCAGGCGAAACGCCCAGCATCGCTTCGCCGATGGCCACGTCGGACGCCTCCGGAGCGAACTCGGCGGCGATCCGCCCTTTCGCAAGGACCAAGACCCTGTGGCAGAGGCGCCGAAGCTCGCCGAGGTCGGCGCTCAAGAGCAAGACGGCGTGACCGCGATCGGCTGCCCCGGCGATTTCGGCGTGGATGGCGCGCGCCGAGGTGACATCGACGCTGCGCGTGGGCTGCGCGAGCACGAGGACAGGCGCCCGCGGCAAGCGCCCGAGGGCGCGGACCACGACGGTCTTCTGCCGGTTGCCGCCGGACAGCGCGCGGGCAACGAGGTCGCGATCGGGCGCGTCGACGCCCAGGATCTCCAGTCGCCGCCGCGCCTCCCGATCCACGGCGGCGCGATCCACGAGGCCGCGTCGCGAGAATTCACGGAGCTCGCCGAGAAGCACGTTGTCCCGAACGCTCGCGTCCAGCGCGAGCCCGTCGCGCTCGCGGTCCTCGTGCACCACGGCCACGCCCGCCGACTCGACGCGGCCCCGGTCCGGAGCTTCGAGGCCGCAGGCGACGCGCACGAGTTGCCTCTGTCCGTTGCCCTCGACCCCGGCGATGCCCACGATCTCACCCGCGCGAACCGTCAACGTCACGCCGCGGAGGGTCGGTGCCCGATGGACGTCGTGGAGCTCGAGGAGCGGAGCCCCCACGTTGCGGCGGCGCGCCTCCAGGCGAAGCTCTTGCGCTTCCCCCATGGCGTCGCGTGCGACGGCTTCCAGGAGCGAAGCGTCGCCGCCCACGTTGGCGCGGTGGGACACCCGACGTCCGCGCCGGAGGACGGTGACCTCGTCCGCGTGGTCCCTCACTTCATCGAGCCGATGGGTCACGACGATGACGGCGTGGCCGCGCTCGACGAGTCGTCGCAAGGACGCGTAGAGCGCTTTCCCCTCCGCCGTGGTCAGAACCGCGGTCGGCTCGTCGAGGAGAAGCGTACGAGCCTCACGGCAAAGAACACGGACGATCTCGAGCCGCTGCCGGTCGCCGACGGCCAAGGAATCGGTTCGCGCCTCCCAAGGCAGCGAAACCCCCAGCTCCGCCGAGACCCGCTCGGCGCGCTCGCGGGCGACTCGCCGGTCGAGCCGCCCGAACGAGGCAAGGGGCTCTGCCCCGAGCATCACGTTCTCGAGCGCGTCGAACGAGTCGACGAGAGCGAAGTGCTGTTCCACGAGGCCCACGCCGCGGGAGATGGCCTCTCGGACCGTGTGGGGGCGCAAGGGCGCGCCATCGACCCGAACCTCGCCGGCGTCCGCGCGCACCAAGCCGGCGGCCACGCGTAGCAGGGTGCTCTTGCCCGCCCCGTTTTCGCCGACCACCATGTGCAGCCGCCCCGCGGCCGCTTGAAGCGACACGCCGTCGACCGCGCACAGGGCGCCGTACCGCTTGACGATTCTCTCCAGGCTCAGGCGAACCGTCGTAAGGTCCGCGCCCGCGCTTGCTTGCTCGGGCTTCTGGGACCTCACCCTGCCGCGCGCCGGGTGGTCGCGCGGGGCTCGCCGTCGCCGCGATAGACACCCGATCGCTGCGGAATCCGACGCCGGGCCGAGGCCGGGTCGGAGGCTCGTGCGGGCAGCCCGGCGTGAAGGCCCGCGCCCTCGAGGATCGCCTCGCACAGCGAGGGGTAGTCCATTCCCACGGCGGCGGCGATCTTCGGCAAGAGCGACGTCTCGGTCATCCCCGGCAGCGTGTTGACTTCGAGCACGTATTCGTTCTCCCCCTCGGTCACGAGCAGATCGACGCGGCACGCGCCGCTGCAGTCGAGCGCCCTCGCCGCCCGCTCGGCGAGGTTCGTGACTCCCCGCAATCGCGTCGGCGCCAGGCGGGGCGGACATACGTATTCGGTCGTTCCGGCCGTGTACTTCGATCGGTAGTCGTAGAGACCCGCCTCGGGGATGACTTCGATGGCGCCGAGCACCCGTCCGTCCAGAAGGCCGACGTGCACCTCGGTCGCCTTCACGTAGCGCTCCACGAGGACGCAGTCGTCGAGCGAGAGGGCTTGCTCGACGGCCTCCGTCAGCTCGGTAAGGTTGCCTGCCTTCGCGAGGCCCAGGGAGGAACCCTCCCTTCGCGGCTTGACGATGGCCGGGAACCCGAAGCTGCCATGGACCTCCTCGAGGCACGGCAAGTCGCAGCGCCGCGCCGCGTAGTACGGCGGCGTCGGGACGTTGTGCAGCCGGAACATCTCTTTGGCCTTGAGCTTGTCCATCGCCAGCGCGCTCGCCAGGACGCCGCTTCCCGTGTACGGAATGCCGAGGAGCTCGAGCAGCCCCTGCACGCACCCGTCCTCGCCTCCGCGGCCGTGGAGGGCGATGAAGGCGACGTCGATGCTGGCCTGGCGTACGAGCTCGTCGAGGGCCGAGCCCTCCGACTCCCAGACCAAGCGGGCGACCTCGTAGCCCTTTCCCTCGAGCGCGGCGGCGACCCCCTCGCCGGTCCGAAGGGAGACGTCGCGCTCCGCGCTCAACCCCCCCATCAGGACCCCAACACGCGTTGTCTTCATGGTCGCTTGCTCCACCTGCTCTGGTCGCGATGCTGTGGATGTCCGGGCCTCTCCGATTCAAACGGCGTGCCGGCGCTCGTCGTGGGCCGAAGGTCTGCGAAAAGGCCGCGTCAGGGGCGCGGAGAACCGTCCTTGCCGTGTCCGCACGACCACATGCGCGAGGCCATGCATCCACCGGATAACAGCCGTCCGGCGAGCTGGTCAACTTCGAGGAGCACGCTGCAGGGTCAGTCGATCTCGACCAGGACGGCCGTGATGTTGTCCTTGCCCCCGCGCTCGTTCGCCAGATCGACGAAGCGCCTCACCGCCGCCGACCCGCCCACCGGCACGATCTCCGGGATGTCGTCGTCTTTCAGATAGCCGTGCAGGCCATCGCTGCACAAGAGAAACCGCGCGCCGGACGCGAGGGGAATGCACTGCGTGTCGACCTGAACATATTCACGGTTGCCCACCGCGCGCGTGATGACGTTCTTGTGCGGAGAGCGCGCGGCCTCCTGGGGCGTGATGAGCCCTTGCTTCAGCTGCCATGCGATGAGCGTATGGTCCTCCGTCAGCTGCTCGACCGCCCCGCGTTCGATTCGATAGATGCGGCTGTCTCCAACCTGCGCTGTCACCGCGTAGTCCCCGAGCAGGAGGAGGGCGCTGATGGTCGTCCCCATGCCGCTCTTTTCGCGGTCGATCTCGGCGATGGAGTAGACGAAGTAAGTAGCGGCCTGGACCGCGCTTTCCATCAGTCGGCACGCGGCGCGCGAGTCTTGATCGCTCAGCGGGTCGACCAAGAGACGAAGCTGGCCGACTCCCCTCTTGACCATGCCGTAGAGCGTGTCGACGGCTTCGCGGCTCGCGATCTCGCCCGCGGCGTGACCGCCCATGCCGTCGGCGACGACGTAGAGGCCAAGCACGTCATCGATGTAGAACGCATCCTCGTTGGACGCGCGCTTTCGCCCCAAATCGGTTAGAGCGTAGCCCGTACGCCGCAACGGCGCGGGGGCTACGTCCTCGTCCGCGGCGACCGATGATCGCCCGGGAGGACGAACCGTGCGAGGCGGAGGTCCGCCTTGATGGCTCGAAGGCATCGAGGAATCCGATTTCACTGGCCAGTATAGCGTGGACGCACGGCCAATCGTCGACATCCCACCGCGCTCCACGGCCGATGGGCACGCACCTCTTCCCACCAGCGAGCCCCACGCTCGCGTGGCCTGGTATAGCCTGCCGTCCGTGCCCCAATCCTTCCCGCTGCCCGCGGACCGGCGCCGCGGCTTTGTCGGTCCGGACATCGCGCTTGCCGCGTTCGTCGTGCTCGTCGTCGGGCTGATGATCGTCCCCTTGCCGACGTGGACGCTGGATCTCCTCATCTCGGCCAACCTGTCGGCATCCATGGCGGTGCTCCTGGTGGTCCTGTACGTGCCGGACGCGATCGGGATCGCCACGTTCCCCACGCTGCTCCTGCTGACGACCCTCTACCGGCTCGCGCTCAACGTCGCGTCGACGAGACTCATCTTGCTGCAGGCGGACGCGGGCCAGGTGATCGGCGCGTTCGGCACCTTCGTCGTCAAGGGGAACTACGTCGTGGGCGCCGTCGTCTTCCTCGTGCTGACGATCATCCAGTTCGTCGTCATCGCCAAGGGGTCCGAGAGGGTGGCCGAGGTCGGCGCGAGGTTCGCCCTCGACGCGATGCCAGGCAAGCAGATGGCCATCGACGCGGAGCTGCGGGCGGGCACGATTGACGGCGGCGAAGCCCGGCGCCGCCGGCGCCAGCTCCAGCGCGAGAGCCAGTTCTACGGCGCGATGGATGGAGCGATGAAGTTCGTCAAGGGCGACGTCGTCGCTTCGCTCGTCATCCTCGTCGTCAACCTGGTGGGCGGCTTCGCCATCGGCGTCGCGATGAAGGGGCTCCCGCTCGTAGCCGCGCTGCGCCGCTACGGGCTGCTGACGATAGGTGACGGCCTCGTGACGCAAATCCCCGCGCTCGTCCTCTCCACGGCCGCCGGGGTCCTCGTCACCCGTGTGGCCAGCGAAGAAGCCGACACGCCGCTCGGGGAGGAGCTCGCGCGTCAATTGCTCGGGGTCCCCAAGGCGCTAAACGTCGCGAGCGCCTTCGTGCTCCTGCTCGCGGCCATGCCAGGCTTGCCTGGCCCGCCGTTTCTCGTCATGGGGAGCGCTTTGTGGCTCGTGGGCAGGGCGCGTGCTCGCGCGAAGAGCGCGGAGCTGCGCCGCGCCGCGACGGAGCCGACTCCCAAGGAGCGGATGCGTCCAGGGACGAACGAGCCGGCTTTTTTGCCGATGGTGGTGCCGTGGAGCATCGACGTGAGCGAGGACTTGGCGGGACTTCTGGACGCCGAGTCGGACGGCTTGCGCGGTGCGATCCTGGGGGTGCGCGAGCGTCTCTTTGCCGAACTGGGGGTGCCCGCCCCGGCGCCGAGGCTGCGCGTGCGCCCGGGCCTCGAGCCGCGACGGGTCGTACTGGCGTTGCACGAAGTCCCGGCGCGAATCCTCCGCGTACCGGCGGACATCGAGGGCACGTTCGCAACGACGTGGGTATGCGATCGCGCGCTGAGCCTCCTGCGCGGTCGAGCGGCGGATTTCCTCGGCATGGCCGAGGTGCAACGGCTGCTCGACGAGCTGGAGCAGTTCGCACCCGCTACGGTTCGAAACGTCGTGCCGAAGCCGGTGAGTCTCGTCCTCTTGACGGACATCCTGCGACGTTTGGTCGAGGAGGGCGTGAGCGTCAGGGATCTTCGGGCCATCCTCGAGGCGCTCTCGAGCATGGCGCAAACGGAGAAGGATGGCCTCACCCTCGCCGAGTACGTCCGCAGCCAGATGCGGCGGGCATTGACCTTTCGGCTCACCGCCGGCGCCGGCCACCTCGAGGTGATCGTCCTCGATCCCGTCTTGGAGGACACGGTGCGGCGCGCCATCACGCGAACGCCAGCGGGAAGCTTTCTGGCGCTGCCGCCGGCCGCGGCGCGGGACGTGCTCGCCTCGATCCAGCGAGCGGTCATCGACGCGAAGGCGGCGCGCGGACCGGCCGCCTTACCGGTGATCCTGACCCAGCCGGACATACGGCGTTTCGTGCGTAAGCTGCTCGAGACGCGGGCGCCGGATTCGCCTGCGGACGCCGGGGACGGCGGCGAGGGAGGCGATGAGGGAGGGGGACCGTACGTCGTGAGCTTCGCCGAGCTGCTCCCCGAGGTGGCCATCAAGCCGGTTGCGCGCGCGATGCCCGCGTAGTGCGCCCTATGGTGTTATCCTCGGACGCTCCAGGAAGGAGGCGACATGAATCAGCCGCCCGGCCAGCCGCCCGGTGGTCCGCCCTACCCCGGTCAGCCCGGCGCATACCCGCAGCAGCCCCAGGGCGCGCATCCCCAGGGCCCGCAGGCGCAGGGGACCGGGGCTCCAGGGAAGGGCATCCAGGGGACCCAGATCATGCCCAACGCCCCCATGAGCCCAGGCATCGCCGCCGTCCAAGGGCAGGGCCCCGCGCCCGCGCCTTCGGCACCCGGCCTCGCCGCGCCACCCTCGCCACCCTACGGCCCCGCTCCGTACGGGCAGCCACCGCCCGGCTACGGCCCGCCGCCGGGTTATCCCCCCCAGCCCGCACCAGGCTACGGGCCTCCCGCGGGATACGGCGCCCCTCCGCCCGGCTACCCGGGAGCGCAGGCGATGCAGCCCTATGCCGCGCAGTTCTACGGGGCGGTCCAGCAGGACATGGCGCAGGGGGGCGTCGCGTTCGGGCTCGCGCCGGGAACGATGCGGCCACGCGTTCGCAACGCCGTGATGACCCTCCTCATGCCCCTCATCGTCTATTTCGCGGGTGTGGGCATCGCGATCGTCGGCATTGCCGTGGGCGCCGGAGCGGACTCCGCCGTCATCGCATCGCTCGGCGCCTCCCTCGGCGGTCTCGTCGTCCTGGCCGCGTCCGTACTGGGCTTCATCAGCCTTGCTCGGATGATCGGCGAGCTTGCGAGCGTGACGCGATCGCAGAACCTCGCCTGGTGGATGATGCTCATTCCCTTCTTCAACCTCTACGTGATGCTCATCGTCATCCCTACGGAAATGACCCGCGCCAAGCAGATGCTTCGCGTTCCGGAGCCGACGCGGAACATCTTCCTCTATTGGCTGCTCTCCCTCTACGCCTTCGCGGCGGATCTCAACGACGTCGCCCGCGCGATGCCCGCGTAATGTCCTGCCAGCTGCCCCTCGGGTATTCGGCGCCGCGCTGTCGCGCGACGTGGCTCGTGGGGTCGGTTCTGGCGACGTGCGTCGGGCTGGGGTGTGGCGGCGCCGAATTCACGGCGGGCCCTGCGGACTCGGGGGGAGGCACGCGCGGCTCGAGCGGCACATCCACGGGCTCCCCGGACGACGGCACGAGCCCGCCCTCCCCTAAGCCGGAGGCCGGCTCATCGGGAATGGATGGGGCGGCGGCGCCGGACTCGACGACCCCGCCCGACGCACCGTCGACCCCGGACGCGCCCATCGTCACGGACGTCACTGTCTCACCGGACGCGGGAGAGGCCGGAGGCCAGCCGGATTCGAGCGCTCACGACAGCGGCGGCGTTCCCGACGCGACGTTTCCCGACGCCGCTACGCACGACGGCGCCACCTGCACGGCGGCCGGCCAGTGCAACGCGACGCACCCGTGCCCGTCTGCCGGCACGCTGCGCGTAACATGCTGCACCCCCATCGTCGTCGGCGGCTGTGGAACGTGTTCGACGGGCGTGTGCCTTTGAAACGACGAGAGGGGCGGGCGAGCCGTCAAGACGCCTGGGGTCGCCACGTGACTCTCGCCCGGCGTTCTCGCTTCCGCGGCCCCTCTCCCTAAATCTTCTGGCGGACCATCTTTCTCGGAACGGCGCCGCTCCTCATCAAGAGCTGCTTGGCCTCCTGCTGCAGCAGGGGGTGTACTTTCTTCGCGCCCACGAACATGCCGAGTAGCTGTGGGCTCACCTCGGCCAGCTTCCTCAACGCCCGGGAGGCGCCCTTCATGTCCCCCGCCCCCGCGTATGCGAACGCGCGCGCGCGCCACATCTGAACGCGCATCTCGGTGTAGTCCGGGTCCTCCGGGTTGTAGAGCTCAAGCAGCTCGACGCCCTTCTTCGCGAGGCCCGTACGACCCCACGCCTCGCCCGCGACGGCGGCGAACATTGCCCGCGTCTTCGGTTCCTGTTGCTTGCCGAGCTCGATCTTGTCGACGAGGGCACGGGCCTCCTGGATCTCGCCGAGCTGCAGATGAATGGTGGCTCGAGTGCAGCGCACCTGATCGGCCACGGGCGCAATCTGGCGCGTCAAATCGATCTCCTCGAGCGTCGCGAGGGCCTTCCGCGGGTCCTCTTGCATCTCGAGCTGGGCTCGGGCGATCGCGGCCTGGACGTCTCCCTTCTTGTACCCGGTTTCGAGCTTCCTCAGCGCCTCGCGACGGCCGTCCTCCGTCTCGGCGGCGGATCGCAAGAGCGCGCCGAGCTCTCGCGACTTGTTCACGTACCGGACGACCCAGACGGCCGCCGCGGCCGCCGCCACCGTCAGCACGCCGGCGATGACGAGGGGGATGACGCTCCAGCGCGTCGTCAGACCCGCGCCCAGCCATACGACGCCCAAGACCGCGCCGACCCTCACGAACGTCTTCTTCAGATCGACCGGCGGCTTCTCCGGAGCCTCGCCCGCCGGCTTGCCCAGCGTTCGCAGCTCGCGCGCGAGGGCCGCTGCGTTCTGCTTCTTCTTTTTCTTTTTGGGCGGCTCGGAGGAACCTTCGGGCGGGGTCTCGTTGGGCACGGCCGGCAGGGTCGGATTAGCGCGGCCGCGCCGTCGGTGCAAACGTGACGGTAGACTCGCGTCCGGGCGTCACGCCACGGAGGCGACCCGCGGATCGGCGGCCGAGGCCACGCCCGGCGATTCGCCGCGCGAAGCGCCGACAGCGCGCCGCTCGCTGACGTCGCTGATCTTCACGCTCACGATCTTCGAGACTCCCGCCTCTGGCATCGTGACGCCGTAGAGCACGTCCGCCGTCTGCATCGTGCGCTTCACGTGCGTGATCAAGATGAACTGTGAGCGGTCGGTCATCGACCGGACCATGTCGTTATATCGAGCCACGTTGGCCTCGTCGAGAGGGGCATCGACCTCGTCGAGGATACAGAAAGGCGACGGCTTGATCTGGAAGATGGCGAAGATCAAGCTCACGGCGGTCAGCGCCTTCTCGCCGCCGCTCATGAGCTCGATGCTCGAGAGCTTCTTGCCCGGCGGCTGCGCGACGATGTCGATGCCCGTTTCGAGGAGGTCCGCCGGATCGGTCATGCGCAGCTCGGCCCGTCCACCACGGAACATCCGAGGGAAGATCTCCTTGAACCGCTCGTTGACGGCGACGAATGTGTCCTCGAAAAGCCGGCGGGACTCGCGGTTCATCTGCTGGATGGCGCGAGTCAAGTCGGACAGCGCCTTCTCGAGGTCGGCCTTCTGCGTCGTGTAGAAGGCGAACCGCTCCTCCGCTTCGGCATGCTCGCGCATCGCGTCCAGGTTGACCCCGCCCATGCGCTCGATCAGTCGGGCGAGCTCCTCGATCCGGGCTCGAGTCACCTCGTCGGGGGCGGGCCGCAAGTGATAGTCGCCGACGATTCGGGGCAGGTGCAGGCCACGGAACCTCTCCGCGACGCCCGCAAGCAAGTGCTCCAACGCGAGCTGCTTTTCCCGGAGCAAGAGCTCGTGACCCTGAAGCTCCTCGCGGACTTCATCGACGCGCGAGCGCAAACCTCGGAGCGCATCCTCGTGCTCGGCCAGCCGCGCGCGCAGCTCCTCGAACGTGCCTCGCGCCGCCACCAGCGCAGCTTGAGCGGCGCGCGCGCGGTCGAGCGCGTCGTGGAGCTCTCCCTTGTGGGCCATCAGCCCCGCCGCGGTCTCGCCGAGCGCTCGTGCGTTCTCGAGCAGCTCCTCGTCCAGGCGGCGACCGCGCTCCCAGAGCTCGTCGGCGCTTCGAGACAGCCGGCCCTCCGCACCCCGCGCGGCGGCGATTCGCTCGCGCGTCCCGGCGATCCCCACCTTGCAAGCGGTGAGCACCTGCCGTTGACCCTCGAGCCGTTCGGCTGCCTCCGCCAGCGCCGCCTCGGCGTCCCCCAGGTCACCCTGGGCGGCCTCGATCCGCGCGCGGGCTTCGTGCAGGCCACGCGCCGCCTCGTCGCGCTCGTAAGCTGCCTCGGCGAGCGCGACGTCCAGCTCGCCGTGCTCTTCGTCGAGCGCCTGCGCCCGGCGAAGGGCCCCGTCGACGTCGTGCTGCGCCTTTTGCTGATCTTTCTCGGCCGCGACCAACGCAATCTCGCGGGCGTGCGCCGCGTGGCGTGCGCGATCGAGCGCCTCTCCCGTCTGCGCGATCTCGGCGCGCGAGGCCGCGAGCAGGCCGAGGCGATGCGTCACGACCGCCTCGAGTCGTTCGACCTCCTTGGCCAGCTCTCGCGCCTCACGCTTTCCGTCGAGCATGCCCGCCGCAAGCGCGTCCCCCTGACCCCCCTCGATCCGGCCGTCCGGATGGACCACGGCGCCGTCGAACGTCACGATGGGAGCGCGAACCCCCTCGTCACGGAGACGTACCGCGCCGGCGAGATCCTCGGCGACGAGCGCGTCGCCCACGAGCGAACGCACCAGGGCCTCGTCCTCGGGCGCAAAACGGAGAGCCTCCACCAGGCGGAGTGTCGGCGAGCCGTCCCCGGCGAGCACCGCGGAGCCCGAGCCCGCGACGAACGGCGCATGCAGGGGGACGATCGCAGCACGTCCCTTGCGGTCCCGGGCAAGCTCCGCGAGCATCGACACGCCGCGGCCGACGTCGCGCACGACGACGTCCTGCAAGCGTGATCCAAGAAGTCCAGCCAGCGCCTGGGTGAGGTTCGCCGGGGCTTCGACCCGGTCCGCCACGAGACCCACGACGCACGGATCGTGCGCCTGCATGATCGACTTCGTCCCCGAGCCGACGCCCTCCAGCCGGGCATGCATCTCTTCGAGGGCGGCGAGACGCGACCGCTTGCGCGAGAGGTCCCCCTTGCTCTCTTCCAGCGCCTTGTCCTGCGCGATGATCACTCCTTTGAGCTCCGCGAGGCGCCCCTCGAGACGCGACCGCTCGGCGGCCGTAGTGACGTGCCCGCTCCGCAGGTCATTGATGCGGTGGGTCAGCTCCGCCACACGCGACGCGTGCTCCACCCGCGCGCGCTCGAGGGCGTCGCGCTCGAGATTCAGCTTGTCTCGCCGCGCGACCATCTCTCCTTGCCTGCGATCGAAGCCTGCGAGCTTCGCTTCCGCGCTCGCGATCTCGGCGGCGGCGGTCGCGATGGTGCTTCGCCGCTCGGTCACGCGGCGGTCTGCGAGCTCGTGCGCCCCTGCAAAGTCGGCGAGTTTCGCTTCTTCTCGCGCGACTTGCTCGGCTTGGCCGGCCTCCTGCTCCGCCAGGCCTCGAACCTCCGCGGCGACCACGTCCCGCTCTGCCGCGAGCCGCGCGGATTGATCGGCCATCTCGTTCTTCTCGCCGCCGGCCTGCTGCTCGCGCCTGCCGAGCGATGCAATGCGGTCTTTCGCCCGCTCGATCGCCGCCTCTTGCACGCGGACGCCGTTCTCCGCGGCGAAGTGAACGTTTTGAGCGCTCTCGAGGGCCTCCTCCGCGGCATGCACGTCGAGCCGCACAGCCTCTGCTTCGGAGTCGCGCGCGGCGAGATCACCACGGCAGCGCTCGTGAGCCTCGGTCAAACGCTCGACGTCTCCGGACTCGCGCCGAATGTAGCCGGCGAGCTCTAGGTATCGGTGGGAGGCATCGTAGAGCTGCAGGTCTTCGAGCTCGTTCCGGTAGGCGACGTATCGCTCGGCCTTGGCGGCCTGCCGCTTGAGAGAGGCGAGGTTGCGCTCGATTTCGGCGACGATGTCCCCGACGCGCAGCAAATTCTGCTGCGTGAGCTCCATCTTTCGCTCGGCCTGCTTCCGCCGGCTCTTGAACTTCGTGATGCCCGCTGCCTCCTCGATGAGAAGGCGTCGGTCCTCGGGCTTGGCGCTGACGATGAGGCCGACTTTGCCTTGCTCGACGATGGAGTACGCCTTCGTCCCGGCGCCCGTGCCCAAGAAGAGATCCGTGACGTCGCGCAGGCGGACCGGTGTCTTATTGATCAGGTACTCGCTGTCTCCGTTCCGAAAAAGTCGCCGCGTCACCGCGATCTCGGCGTAGTCCCGATATTCGAGGGGAAGGTCGCCGGCCCCGTCGTTTTCGAACGTCAGGGTGACTTCGGCCATGTCGTGGGGCGTTCGCGTTTCGCTCCCACCGAAAAGGACGTCCTCCATCGATCGGCCGCGCAGGTGGCGCGCGCTCTGCTCGCCCATGCACCAACGAATGGCATCCACGATGTTCGACTTGCCGCACCCGTTGGGGCCGACGATGGCAAGCACGTCGTGGTCGAAGTGCAGCACGGTGCGGTCGACGAACGACTTGAAGCCAGAGAGTTCGAGCTTCTTGATCTTCATCCGCGGCGTCTCTTTTTCGGGTGGAAGAGAGGGGGTGGCGAGCCCACCGCACTCTACGCATGGTCAGGCGCTACCTTCCCATCTGTATCGCCGTTCGCTTGTTCAGTTCAAGCAGGAAGCTCGCCGTGCGCTCTTTGTCGGGTCTAAGTCCGAACTCCTCGCTTCGCTCGAGCGTGCGGACTCTGGTCGCTTGTTGGAGAAGCGTCGCTTGGTCGGAGAAGCTGTGGCCAATCTTCCCCCGCTCGCACGGCTCGGCAAGTTCGCGCGCGTCCCAAGGGGCTATCGGAGCCTATCTGGCACTCGGCTTGACAGAGTGCCAAGGCAGCCATACTGCGAAAGGTGATGCCTACCTATGAGTACGCATGCGCGGCCTGCGGCCACGCTTGGGAGCAGGTTCAGCGAATCACGGAGCCGCCCGTGGAGGTGTGCCCCAAGTGCGCCGCCAGCGCCGCTCACCGGCTCATCAGCGGGGGAACGAACTTCATCCTCAAGGGGGGCGGTTGGTACTCGGACCTCTACAGCACCCCCAAAACGTCTTCGAAAGAGCCCGAGGCCAAGGGCGAAGCCGCCCCAGCAGTGCGGCGAAGAGCGAGAAGAGCGACGGCGCCGGACCGTCCGCCAGTGCGTCGACTTCCGCGCCGGCGACGACCCCTCCGCCCACGTCGTCGACCCCGTCGTCGTAGGGGGTCCGTCACGCGCGTCTCCCGCGCGGTCGTTCCCGGCGAGGGATGCCGAAGACGAGACGGCGGACTTCCTCATCGGTCGCGGCGAGCTCGCCCGCGACGCGGCGGAAGACCAGGTCCATGAGGCGCCCGCGGGGCGGTGAGGCCACGCTCGCCAGATCCGAGACCCACGGGCCCGCGTCCTCGGGGAAGGTCAGCGTCGGCACCGCGGCGGTGTATGCGCGCTGCGTGGCCGAGTCGACGTCCCGCCGCTTGCGGCCCGCGAGCCACCGCTTTGCGCATAGGGCGCCCCGTGCGCTCGCGTGAAAGAGCGCGACCGCTTGCATCCAGCGCTCGACCGCGACCTCGCCCCGCAAAGCCGCGTCGAGCCGGTCGATGCGCCATCGGATCTCGTCCATCTCGAGGTCGTCGATCTCCCGCAGCGCCCCAGGGAATCGCCGGGCCAGCGCGTTCATTCGTCGCTCGGCGTGGACCTCGTCGGCGTCTTGCGACTCGTGGGCGAGGCGCATGGCCAACATCTCGACGTACTTGAAGAGGAGTTCCTCGAGGGCCTCGCGCGTCACCCATCGAGCGTATGCCAGCCGCGGACGCGAGTCGTTCCCCCGGCAAGCCTGTTAGGCTAGGCGCCATGCCGCGCCGGCTCGCATCTCTTTTCGTCTTGTTCTCGATCTTCCTGGCTGCTTGCGGCGGAAAAGGCGCCGCGGTCGGCGGCGAGTCCAAACCCGACCTGGACGCGGATCCCCTCGCCCTCCTTCCCGCGTCGGCGGTGGCCATCGCCAACGTCGACGCGCACGCGCTCTTCGCCAGCGCGTCTCTCGGCCCGTCGCTCGCGCCCGTCGCGGATGCGCTGCTTCCGGTCGGCGCCGACGCGGGCGTGGTGGTCTCCCGAGACGTCGATCGGATCGTGGTCGCCAGCTACGCGACCGGCGGGATCGACCTCGTCGCGGTGCTCGTCGGGCGCTTCGATCCGGCCAAGATCTCCGGCGCGACGAAGGCAAAGACGGGCGCCGCCGTCGTGCCCGGCGCGTACGGCAAGTTCACGACCTACACGGTCGGCCCCGTGACGTACGTCCCGATGACGGCGAAGACGCTCGTCGCCGGCACCGGAGACGCGGTCCGCCGACTGCTCGACCGGGTCGCTCAAGGAAAACTCGAACGGTCGATGCCGCCCTGGCAAATCGAAACGCTGCAGACTGCCGGAGCGGAAGTCGCCATCGTGGCCGACCTTGCCTCACAAGGCGTCGCGTCGGCAACCATCGGATCGCTGTCGCTGCCATGGGTGAAGGCCATCAAGGTGGCCCGCATCATCGGGAACTTCGAAGCCCCCGGGATGAACTTCGCCGCGACGCTGACGTACGCCGACGCGCCCGCGGCGCAGTCCGCCGCGGACGGCGTTCGCACGATGGGCGGCTGGCTCAAGGTCCTAGGGCCGATCCTCGGCGGGGCGAGCATCCAGAACTTGGAGGCGACCACCGCCGGCGCGGACCTGCAGTGCAAGCTGAGCGTGGACGACCAGTCTTTGCGCACTCTCCTGGGCCTCGCGGTTCGCTTTCTCCCTTTCGCCCCTCAGTAACGGGGGGCGAACGCAGCCCGGGCGCAGGTACGGGTGCTATAGACTTCGCCGTGCCGCGTCGAGCCCGTCCCATCGTCGCCATCGACGGCCCCGCGGGGGCCGGAAAGAGCACGGTGGCCCGGCTCTTGTCGGAGGCCCTGGGCTTTCCCCTGGTCGATACGGGAGCCATGTACCGCGTGGTCGCTCACGCCGCGCGGCGCGTCGGGGTGGACTGGAGCGACGAGCCCGCGGTCGGCGAGCTCGCGCGCGCCCTCGTGGCGCGCCATGCGCTTGCGTTCGACCAAGATCCCCGCAACGGTGTCCGCGTGCGAGTCGACGGCGAGGACGTGACTCAGGCGATCCGCACCGCCGAGGCAGGCATGGGCGCGAGCACGGTGTCGGCCTACCGTCAGGTTCGCGATGCCCTCCTCGACCTGCAGCGCCAGGCGGGCGGCTCCGGGGGCGTCGTCCTCGAAGGGCGTGACATCGGGACCGTCGTTTTCCCGGACGCGGAGGTGAAGTTCTTCCTGACGGCACGACCCGAGGTCCGGGCCCGCCGAAGGTTCGACGAGCTCTCGGCCAAGGGCGCTCGCGTCACGTACGAAGAAACGCTCCGAGACGTGCGCCAGCGAGACGACCAAGACACGCGGCGCGCCCTGGCGCCGCTGAGGCAAGCACCCGACGCGACCGTCATCGACAATTCGGACGCGTCGATCGACGAAACCGTACGCACGATGATCGAGCACATCCGCGGGGTATCGCGCGCGTGAACGCGCGACGAGCGATCGTCGCTGCCTGCGCTCTGGCGGCCGCACCGTCGTGCGCGCCTCCTACGGCGAAGCCGCTCGCCCGACCCTTCGAACCGCAATGGGAGGACGTGCTCGACGCCCGTCCGGACCTGCTGGTCGTCGTCCGGCCGAGGGCCCTCGAGCTCGACGCCGTGTACGGCCCCCTCCTTCGTCGCGCCTTGGCGGTCGCGAAGCAACGCTACCGGATCGTGTCGGAGACCCGCGCGCTCGACGCCGTCGAGAGCTCGGACGAGGTCATCGTCGCACTTCGCTCGGGCCCCACCGGGCTGGAGCTCGTCTTCGTCGAGCGGGGAGTTCGGGCCGACGTCGATCCGGCGCGACTGGTGGACACCGAGGGACGGGCGCTCTGGCAGCCCGGGCCGAGCGGAAGCGTCCGCGAGCTCGAGCGCAGCGCGGCCCCGGCGAACTCCGAGTCCTCGGGCCTGCCGGACGAGGACGTGGATGCCTCCTTGTTCGAGCTGCCCGGCCGCACGTGGGTGATCGCGACGGGGCCCGCGCGCGCTCGGGCGCGGCAGGTGTTCCAGCACCCGACGCGCCGGCCGGCGCCGGACGTGGACGCCGAGGCGCTCGTCGTCGCCCGGGTCGACGGTCCGTCGCTGGTCGCGCGTGTGCCCCCTCTGCGGCCCGGCGAGGGCCTCGACGCGATCGGCAGGGGGCTCGTGTGGGCGGACTTCGAGCTGCCCCCCGGCGCGCCGGTTGCGCCGACCGAGCAGCCTCCGCGGCGAACCTGGAGGGCAATTCTTTCGTACGCCGACGGTCAGACGGCGAGCGCGGCCGAGTCCCAAGCGCGGGACGTGGTCGGGGCGTTCGCTCGCACGAAGCCCGAAGGCCTTGCCTGGCTCGGCGAGGCGACCGTCTCGCGAGCGCCCGGGGCCAGCTCGGACGTCGTTCTCACCGCTCCCCTGTCGGCGCCGCTGATTGAGCGGCTTCTGCGCCTGGGGGAGCGTTCTCCTCAAGAAAACGCGGGGGGTGAGGCGCCCCGCTGAGAACGAAGTGGGCGCCTCACACCACCCGTTCCCCTTTGACAGAAGAGATCAGGCAAGCTAGATGCCAATGCGCCGGGGAGCTCCCAGCGAGGGTCCGGTCCAACCTCTCGCAAGCGCGGACTCCCGGGCGAAACCTCAACGTATGCGTGCGAAGCGCGCACCGCGGACTGCCGAAGGATTCCTCGCAAGCCCATGTCGAACCAGCCCACCACAGCCCTGAGCTCCACAGGCAAAACCCCGGAGCAGACCGCGAGCAGCGCCGAGAACTTCGCGAGTCTCTTCGAAGCCAGCATCAGCGCCGGTGATTTCGGCAAAGAGGGCGAGATCGTACGGGGCACCGTCGTCGCGGTGCAACGCGACAACGTCGTCATCGACATCGGGGGCAAGAGCGAAGGCATCATCGCCCTGAACGAGTTCGCCGACGCCCAGGGGCAGACGGCGGTCAAGGCCGGCGATCAGGTCGACGTCTTCATCGAGAGCCGGGAGAACGACGACGGCCTCGTGACGCTTTCGAAAGAGAAAGCGGACAAGATGAAGGTCTGGGATGAGATCTCCGCCGCGTGCGAGCGCGACGAGCTCATCGAAGGCACGATCAGCCAGCGCGTGAAGGGCGGCCTCTCGGTCACGATTCGCGGCGGAGTCAAGGCGTTCCTTCCCGGATCTCAGGTGGATCTGCGCCCCATCCGCAACTTGGACAAGCTCATCGGCCAGACCTACCAATTCAAGGTCATCAAGTTCAACAAGAAGCGCGGCAACATCGTGCTCAGCCGGCGCGTCCTTCTCGAGAAGGAGCGCGACCAGCAGAAGACGAAGACGCTCGAGACGCTCGAGGAGGGCAAGGTCGTCCGCGGCGTCATCAAGAACATCACGGAGTACGGCGCCTTCGTCGACCTCGGCGGCATCGACGGCCTCCTGCACATCACGGACATGAGCTGGGGCCGCGTCAATCATCCCTCGGAGCTCTTCGAGGTCGGGCAGGACGTCACCGTCCGGGTCCTCAAGTACAACCCGGAGACGGAGCGCGTCTCGCTCGGCATGAAGCAGACGCAGGAAGACCCGTGGAGCCACGCCGAGGAGGCATTCCCGCCCGGCAAGAAGGTCCGCGGAAAGGTCCAGTCGATCACCGACTACGGCGCGTTCATCGAGCTCGAGCCGGGCGTCGAGGGCCTCATCCACGTCAGCGAGATGTCCTGGACCAAGAAGGTCAAGCACCCGAGCAAGCTGCTCGAGGTGGGCCAGGAGCTCGAGTGCCAGGTCCTCGAGGTCGACGCCAAGAGCAAGCGGATCAGCCTGGGTCTCAAGCAGCTGGAGCCCGATCCGTGGTCTCTCTTCACCGAGAAGTACAAGCCGGGCGACAAGATCGGCGGCAAGGTGCGGAGCATCACCGACTACGGCGTCTTCATCGGCATCGAAGAGGGCGTCGACGGCATGGTCCACAAGAGCGACATCTCGTGGACGGCGAAGGTCAACAACCCGAGCGACATGTACAAGAAGGGGGATGACGTCGAGGCGATCATCCTCAGCATCAATCACGACGAGAAGAAGGTCAGCCTGGGCGTCAAGCAGCTCTGGGACGATCCGTGGCCGACGATCTTCAACGAGCTGCCGCCGGGCAAGCAGGTCAGCGTCAGGGTCGTCAGCATCGTCGACTACGGCGTCTTCGTTCACGTGCGCGACGGCGTCGAGGGGTTCATCGCGCAGGGCGACGTGGTCGCCCCGAAGGACGACGCGGGCAACGACCGCGAGCTCGCGGTGGGCGACCATCTCGACGCCGAGATCGCGAACATCGACACCCAGGAGCGCCGGATCACGCTCTCGATGCGCAAGGGCGAGGCGCCCCCCGCGGCGGCCGGCGAGGCCAAGGCCACGACGCGCGCATCGCAACGCCCGCCGAAGAAGGCCGCGGCGGCCGAGGCCACGGGCGGGACGATCGGGGAGCTCATCAAGCAGAAGCTCGGCGACAAGCTCGCCTCGATCGGCGAGAGCAAGAAGGACGACGAGAAGAAGGACGACTGACCCTTCGGGCTCCACGATGGCGGATCGGCTCTGGGCCCCCTGGCGGATGGAGTACATCCTCGGCCAGCGGGGCCCCGGCTGCATCTTCTGCGACTTCGTCTCGGCGGACCGCGAGCAATACCGATCGAAGCTCGTGCTGGCGGTCACCGACCACGCCCTCGTCTGCCTTAACAAGTATCCGTTCGCGGCGGGCCACCTGCTCGTCGCCCCCCGCCGGCACGTTTCGAGCCTGGATGATCTGCCCGCGGACGAGTACCAGGAGACGATGCAGTTGCTGCGCGTCGCGGCGAGCCGTCTGCGCCAGGCTACACGCCCCGAGGGCCTCAACGTGGGATTCAACCTCGGCAAGTCCGCCGGCGCGGGGATCGAAGAGCACCTCCATGGACACGTCGTCCCGCGGTGGGCCGGCGACTCCAACTTCATGCCCGTGATCGCGGACGTGCGGGTGATGCCGGAGCACCTCGACGCGAGCTGGGTTCGCCTCGCGCCGTTCTTCACCGACGTCGCCGGCGCGCGCACGGCGGACTGATTCGGTCGCCTTCGATGCCCGATCCGCACCGGCCTCGATGGCGACGAACGCTCCTGCTGACCGTGACGGCGTCGGTGGCCGTCGCGGTGATGCTGGCCGCGCACGAGGTGATGCTCCCGTTCGTGCTCGCCGTGGTCATCGCGTACGTCCTGACCCCTCTCGTCGCGGCGGTCGAGAGGCGCAAAGTACCCCGAGGACTCGCGCTCATCGTCGTCTACGCGGCCGTCCTCGGATCGATCGCCACGTTTGCGCGAGTCGTCGCGCCGCGCATCGCCGTCGAGTTCCGCGGTCTCCGCCGGGAGCTGCCCGCGCTCGCCAACGAAGCGCGCGACAAGTGGGTCCCCGCGATGACCGACCGCCTGCGGTCGCTCGGAGTCGTCCCGCCCCAGCCTGACACGGAGCCCGTCGATACGGGCCCGCGCGGGGCGTTCGCGGTACGCCCGCAGCCGGACGGCTCGTTCGAGATCGAGGTGGGGAGCGGCGTGAACATCGTCGAGACCAAGAGCGGCTGGGTGGTGGAGCCCGTCCGCGACCACCGCGAAGTCGCGTTCGATCCGGGACGGGTCGTGGCCGACGCCGTGACCCGGACGTTCGCCTACGCGCAGGAGAACTCGCTGGAGATCGCCCGCGCCGTGCGCGATCTGTTCGTGACCGTGTCGCGAGCGATCTTCGTCTTCTTCATCACCCTCATGCTGGCGGCCTACCTGATCCTCACGCGCGAGCGCGTCCTCGGGTTCCTGCGGTCCCTCGTGCGCGCGGGCGCGCGACCGAGCTTCGACGCTCTCCTCGGTCGCATGGACGCCGGGCTCTCGGGGGTGGTCCGCGGCCAGCTCGTCATCTGCGGCATCAACGGCGTCCTCAGCGCCGTCGGGTTCGCGATCGTCAAGCTCAAGTACTGGCCAGTGATGGCCCTCGTCTCCGCAGTGTTCTCCCTGGTCCCCATCTTCGGCTCGATCGCGAGCGCGGTGCCGGCCGTCGCGATCGGGCTCACCCAAGGCCTCGGGACGGCCGCGTTCGTCCTGGCTTGGATCGTCGGGATCCATCAGCTCGAAGCGAACGTGCTCAATCCGAAGATCATGGGTGACGCCGCCAAGATCCACCCGGTCCTTGTCATTTTCGCCCTCCTCGTCGGCGAGCATTTCTTTCACGCGGTCGGGGCGCTCCTCTCCGTGCCGACCATGTCGATCGCCCAGAGCATTTTCTTGCATCTGCGCGACGAGACGGAGACTACCCGCGACGCTTGATCTTTTTCGGCCCCGTGGCGTGTTCTTCGGCGACCTGCATGAGGGCCGGCTTGTGGCTCTCGGTTCGACCGAATCCCAGGGCGCGCAACGACTTCTCGACGGCGCTCTCGTCCCCTCTTCGCACGGCGTCGACGAGCCGGTGCAGCGGCTCCTTCTTCGGGTCGACCGCGAGGAGCTCGAGCGCGTCGACGTGGAGGCGCCTCGCAAGCGCGTAGAGCGCAGGAAGGGACGGAACGCTCTTGCCGGCCTCGAGCTGTGAGAGATGCGCCTTCGCGAATTCTGTGTCCCACGCGAGCGTTTCTTGGGTGATCCCAACATGCTCGCGAACTGCGCGGATTCGCGCCCCGAGCTTGCGGGCAAAGGCAAGAGAAGCGAGTCGTCTCGGCATGGAGGCGAGACAGACGCTACTCATCCGGCGCGGGTTGACGTTCACACGGATTGAACCTAAGAAAGAGCGTGCGAAAGGGGGGTGGACCTCGATGAGGACCTTCAGACGAGCAGCGTGCTCTTGCGGGCGGGTCCACAGCAACGTCGCGCCCCTCCGAAAGCACGGCTGGCAAAGGCTCGGCAATGGGGACGCCGTGCTCCTCGTCGCGTGCGATGCATGCGGTGCGACCGTGACGGCCGCAACCGCTCCAGACGCCAGCCTCTGCGACTCGTGTCGCCGCCTCGTTGAGGGGACGAGCGAAGACCCCAAGGTATGCGTCGGCGACGACGCCAAGGGCCTTGTCCTCTGCACCGCGTGTGCGCGGCGGGACGCGCGCTGCAACCGATGGCTCGAGTGGCGCGTGGGCGGGCAAAGGCGCGCCGCACCCCGGCGTCGTGCTTCGGGACGTCGGTAGAGAAGCAAAATCAGCGAAAATCCCGGCTCATCGATGGGACATCGTACATCGTCAGCCGCTCGAGTCGTTCCGGTACGACGTACACCACGTCTCCCTGCCGCTCCACCTTGCCGTGGGCGACGAGCATCGAGCTCGTCGTCGCGACGTGACGCCACCGCTCGAACGTCCTCGTCCACAAGATGAGGTTGACGAAACCGACCTCGTCTTCGAGCGTGACGAAGACGACACCGCTGGCCGTCTGGGGACGCTGCCTGCAGATGACGAGGCCCGCCGTGCTCACGATGGCTCCGTGCGGCGTGCGGGATAGGTCACGGGACGTCTTGAAGTGCGACGGGAGGGACTTGCGCACGACGTTCATCGCGTGATCCCCCACCGCAACGCCGACCGACTCGTAGTCGAGCGCGAGCTGTTCGGCGTGCGACAGCGGTGGCAGATCGGGCATCGGGTCGCAGAGCTCCACGCCGGCCAAGAGATCCGTCTCGCGAGGAGCCCTCACCTTCCACATCGACTCGCGGCGTCCGAGGCCGAAGCTCGTGAGCGCCCCGGCTTGCGCGAGCGACTCGACCTCGCGCTTGTCGAGCCGACCTCGGGCGCGAAGGTCCTCCACGCTGGCGAAGGGGCGCTCGCGTCTCGCGATCTCGATCCGCCGGCCCGACTCCTCGCCCAATCCTCGAACGAGCCGAAGACCGAGCCGCAGCGCAGGCGGGTCGCCGTCGAACCTCCGGTCGCCCCCTTCGAGAGTGCAGTCCCAATCGCTCGCGTCGATCCGAACGGGGAGGACTTCCACGCCATGCCGTTCGGCGTCCTTCACGATCGTTCCCGGCGAGTAAAAGCCCATCGGTTGGCTGTTGATGAGCGCCGCTGCAAAGGCCGCCGGGTGATGTACCTTCAGCCACGCGCTCGCGTAAACGAGGTGGGCGAAGCTTGCCGCATGGCTCTCGGGGAAGCCGTACTCTCCGAACCCTTTGATCGACTCGAAGAGGCGCTCCCCGAACTCGCGTGCGATACCCCGCCTCTCGAAACCTTCGAGCAAGCGTTCGCGGTGGCGCTCGAGCTTGCCCGTACGTCGCCACGCAGCCATGTCTCGCCGCAGCTGATCGGCTTCCCCACCCGTGTAGCCGGCGCCCACGATCGCCAGCTGCATGACCTGCTCCTGAAAGAGTGGAACCCCGAGCGTTCGCTCGAGGATGGGGGCGAGGATGGGATGCGGCAGAGAGATCGGCTCCTCCCCCGTTCGGCGGCGCAGATACGGATGCACCATTCCCCCCTGGATGGGTCCTGGACGGACGATCGCCACCTCCACGACGAGATCGTAGAATTCGCGCGGCCGAAGGCGAGGCAGCATCGCCATCTGCGCTCGGCTTTCGATCTGGAAGACACCGACGGTGTCAGCCGCGCAAAGAGCGTCGTAGACGCGCGGATCCTCCGGCGGGATGGCCGCGAGCCGATCGATCGCGCTGGCTGGAGCCGCCGCCATCTCGCACGCCGCCATGTCGAGGCCTTTGCGGATGGCCGTGAGCATCCCCAAGCCCAGGACGTCGACCTTGAAAAAGCGCAGCGTATCCAGATCGTCCTTGTCCCAAGGAATGACGGTGCGCCGCGGCATCGTCGCAGGCTCGACGGGCGCCACCGCGTCGAGCGGCTCGGCGCTGAGCACGAAACCGCCGACGTGGATCGACAGATGCCGGGGAAACCCCTGGATGGCATGCGCCATCGCGAGCACCTGTCGAACCCGAACGTCTTCGACGTCGAACCCGCAGGCCCTAGTGCGTTCCGGCGGGATGTCGTCCAGCTTGTCCCACCACGAGACGAGGTCCCCGAGCCGATCCACTTGCTCGAGCGACAGGCCGAAGACCTTGCCGACCTCGCGGAGCGCGCTCTTGCCGCGGTACGAAATGATCTCGCTGACCATCGCGGCGCGGTTCCTTCCGTACGTCTCGTAGATCTCCTGGATTACTTCCTCGCGGCGCGAGTGCTCGAAATCGACGTCGATGTCCGGAGGCTCTCGCCTTTCGATCGACAAGAACCTCTCGAAGAGCATGCTGCTGCGTGCCGGGTCGACCGCCGTGATGCCCAGGCAGAAGCAGACCGCGCTGTTGGCAGCGCTGCCGCGTCCTTGGCACAAGATGTCGCGCCGGCGCGCCATCTGGACGATCGACTGCACGCTCAGAAAGTACGGGGCGACCTGGAGCTCGGCGACGAGGGCGAGCTCCTTCTCAATCTGAGCGCGCACGGCGTCGGAGAGCCCGAGTGGAAAGCGCTTTCGAGCCCCCTCGTACGTGAGGCGCCGGAGCGCCGCGTCCGGTGCTTCGCCGCCTTCGACGAACCCATCGCTCGGAAAACGGTACGCGATCTCGCGCATCGAGAACCGACACGCATCGGCCACGTCGCGCGTTCGCGCTAGCCACGCCGGGTGATCGGCGAAGAGCTCCGCCATCTGTCGGCCGGACTTGAGGTGCGCCTCGGCATTCGGCAATAGCGCCCTTCCCGCTTCGTCGAGCGTCACCGCCTCGCGAATGCAATGAAGAACGTCGTACACAGGTTTGTCCTCTCGGACGGCGTAAAGGACCCGGTTGGTCGCGCAGACCGGCACGTCGAGTTCGCGCGAAAGGGCTCCGACGCGACCCAGCCGTACGTCATCCTCACCGTCGAGATGCCGCCACGCCGCGATCGACAACCGTCCGCCGAAGGCCTCCTTCAACCGGGCGACGGACTCTGCCCCGCCGGCGACGACCTCGTGCCCAGGTCTCGAGCCGCGCGCCGCCGAAACGGGCGCGAGGCAGTAGAGACCGGCCGAGCACTCGCGAACGAGGTCGAGAGTCGCGCCCGCGAACTGGTTGCGTGCGACCGGGCGCGCCGTCTCGGCCGAGATGGTCGTTCGCGGTTTGCCCTTGGGGTGCCGCTCGTGACTCTTGGTCAGGACACGGCAGAGGTTTTTGTAGCCCTCACCCGTCGCGACGTGCAGCCAGACGAAGTCGAGCGGGCAATCGTCCAAGGCCACCTCGCATCCGACGACGAGGCGTATGCCGGCTTCCTCGGCGGCCTCCAGCGCTCGCACCATCCCGTAGAGGCCATCGCAATCGGCGATGCCGAGGGTGTCGTGTCCGAGGTCGACGGCGCGCTGGACGAGGGCCTTCGGGGACGACGCGCCACGCAAGAAGGAGAAGTGGGTACGCGCTCCGAGTTCGACGAACACTGCTCTAATGAGCAGGATATAGCGGGATCATCGACCGGACGAGCGCAAGGAGGCCATCTACGTCGAAAGGCTTGCTAATTCGTATATTTGAGACCGTGCTCAAGAACTCTCGAGTGCGGGCGGTGAAGGCTCCCCCCGTCACGAAGACCATCCGCTCGGCCTGATCCGGCGCCACCTTCTGCAGTTGCGCGTGCATCGCCGGTGCGTCCATTTCGGGCATCATCACGTCGCACAGGATGACGTCGAATCGGGCGCCCGCCTCGATCGCGGCGAGCGCGTGGCGGGCGCTTGTGATGGCGACGACCTCGCCCTCCCGGGTGAGCAGACGCTCGAGCGCGAAGCAGACGATGGGCTCGTCGTCGACGACAAGGATTCGCCCGCCTCGGACCGAACCATGGGTCGTGGCTGCGACACTCACGACGGGGAGACGCGACGATGTCGCTGGCTCCGAGGCGGGGAGCTCCACGCGGAAGAGCGTTCCCCGGCCCATTTCGGACTCGAACGACAGCGCTCCGCCGAGCGACGACACGATCCCGTGGCAGATGGCGAGG
>DATGJA010000258.1:0-10315 GCA_035295445.1 Polyangiaceae bacterium
CTCGTCTGGCAGCAGAACTCCCCGCCGGCGCAATACATACCGCTGCCGCACGCGATCCCCGGGTCGGCTCCGCCTTCCGGACCCGACTCTGCGCTCGCGTCGGCCGCCGAGTCGCCCAGCGAGCCCGAATCACGCGAGAGACCCGCGTCGTCCTGCGGGGGACCCTGATCGACGTCGACCGTGGCGTCGGGGGTGCTTCCGCTGCTCGAGCCACTGGACGCGCCCGAGCTCGCGCCGCTGCCGGCGGCGTCGTCGCCGCCCAGCGCCGACGGACCTTCGAGGAGCGGCGAGGGCGCCGCGCCGCTGCACGCGGCAACACCGATCACGGACCAAGCGATGGAAAAGAGGGCGACTGAGCGCACCGAGGACAACCTCTATCCTCCTTAGATAGCAGGAAAGCACGCGGCCGTGAGGCCCCGGCGACATCTCATCAGAGCCCCGCGGTCGAGATCGAGCCCGACTCCACGGCTTCGAAGTCGCTTCCGTGGATCTTGTCGAAGTCGCCCACAAGCTGATCCATGAGCGGAGACCAGGCATCGTCACTATCGCCCGATAGGTACCAGTCGCTCCCGTTGTCGGCGAGGATGAGACCGTATTGCTGCAGGGCCACGAGAATCACCTTCGTCGCGCCGGTGAACGGCGTCATGTCGAAGCTCGCCTTCAAGCGGAGGCGCAGGCCCATCGGCGGCAGGGTGGCGTCGGCCTTCCCGGCCGCGTGCGTCGCCGGGTGGATGTAGGCCTGCTGCGTGCTCGACATGGTGAAGCGGATGGCGTGCTGCACCGCCCCCGCCTGGACCTCGGCCACCTTGACCAGACCGGGAAGGATGGGCAGGCCGGCGGCGTCCGCGCTCGTCCACCCGTCCGGCCGGAGCGCGTTCGACGTGAGGTCGAACTTCGCGCCGGAGCCGCACGTCCAGCCGGGTCCCTGGAAGGTGCTGCTCCACGTTTCGAACAAAGTGCAAGCGCCGCTCTCGACGACGAGCACGTGCATGTCCCCCCCCGAGCCGGCGCCTCCCTCGACCTTCGCGGTCGACGGGAACGGGTAGGGTCCGGGATCGCTCTGGTCGGCGTACATGAACGTCATGGGCGCGGTCGCCTGGCCGGCGGCGACCACCTGCCAAGGAATTCCGTAGTGATCGGTCGTCCAGTCGCCCCAGTCCGGGTGCAGGTGCTTCGTCAAGTTCATCGTCGTTTGGTACGTCGCCCAGTGAGAGCTCACCGGGAACTTCGCCGGGTCGTCGACGCGCGTGTTCCACGGGTTGTCCGGCGGGAACATCGAACATCCCCCTAGCGTCGCAGCGGCGCCGGCCCCGGCCGACGCTCCCGTCGAGGACCCCGCCGCGCTGCCCGACGCCGAGCCGCTGCCGGCCCCCGAGCTCGACCCGCTGGAGGAGGCTCCTCCCTCCGGCGACGAGGGCGACCCGTTCGAGTCACCGCCACAAGCCACGACGAGCGCGCACGCTGCGAAGACCGATCGACGCATGGCTGGTCCTCCCGAACTTTGACTCTATCAATGCTTCACGGTGTCACTCGAACGGAAGTTCTGGCGGGGTGCTACGTTGTGCGATGGAGGATGAATCCCGCGGCGACGCCCGAGCGACCCGCTGCCGCCGCCGAGACGCGCACGCTGGACCACGACATCTGGGCGATGGCGTGGCCGGCCATGCTGTCGTTCCTCGTCGTCAACGTCGTCGACGTCACGGACGTCGCCTTCGTCGGCCGCCTCGGGCGGCACACCGTTGCGGCGTGGAGCTACGCGGCCCAGTGCGTGCACCTCGTCGAGACTCTCGTCCAGTCCGTCGGCGTAGGCTGCGTGGCGCTGATGGCGCGCGCGGCCGGCGCCCGAGACCCTGCCCGGGCACGCCGTGTGCTCGCCGGGTCCATCCTCGTTTCGCAAGCGGTCGCCCTCCTTGGGCTGCTGCTCGCCGTCTTCGCGCCGCGACGGATCCTCGCCCTGCTGGGCGCCGAACCCGACGTCATCGAGACGGCGGTGCCCTACTTGCGCCTCTTCGCGTCGTCGATGGTCCTTTACGCGGCGGCCTTCATGTTCGAGAGCGGCCTTCGCGCGCACAAGAGCACGCGGGGCCCGATGCTCATCGCCATCGTCGTCATGACGGTGAAGGCGATCCTCAGCTTCGGTCTCATCTTCGGGGCGTGGGGCTTGCCGCGGCTCGGCCTCGTCGGCGCGGGCGCAGCGACGGTCGCCGCCCACGCCGTCGGCCTCGTCCTCTACGTGGCGATCGCGCGGGTGCTCGCGCGAGAGGGGCTCGCCGTCACGTTCCGCTGGCGCGACCTGCTCGCCGGGCGGCAGTCCGCGTCGGAGACGCTCGCCGTCTCCCTTCCCACGATGGGCGAGCGGCTCATCATGAGCCTCGCGCTCCTCACGTACTTCAAGATTCTGTCCTCGTACGGGACGGCCGCCATCGCGGCGTACGGGATCGGCGTGCGCCTTCTGTCGTTCTCCTGGGCACCGGGCCTCGGCTTCGGCGCTGCGGCGTCGACGTTCGTCGGACAGGCGCTCGGGGCGAACGACTCGCGCGGGGCGCGCCGCGTCGGCTATCGCTCCGTCCGACTGGCCCTGATCGTGATGTGCGCCCTCGGCGTCGCGTTCTTCCTCTTCCGCCGGCAGCTCGCCGGCGCGTTCACGAACGACCCCCAGGTCGTCGAGGACCTCGTTCCGTTCATGATGATGCTCGCCATCGCCCAGCCCTTCATGGGATCGCACTTCACGCTCGGGGGCGTGCTGCGGGGCGCGGGCGACACCGTGACGCCGCTCGTCGGCGCCGCCGTCGGAAACTGGGGATTCCGTGTCCCGCTCGCGTGGCTCTTCACGCGGGCGTTCGGGCACCGCCTCGGGTGGGTGTGGGCGTCGCTCATCGCGGATCACTTCGTGAGGATGACCATCAACGCGGCGGCGTTCGTCCGGGGCCGCTGGGCCCGACGGACGGGCGCCACCCTCCGCGGTCACGGTGGCTCAGTTGCGGATCCGGTGGGGACCTCGAGGGGAGCGGAGGTCGCTCCCCTCGAACAGAACTAGTGACCAGCGGGTGTCCGTAGTCCGATCTCTCGCTTCGCTCGAGCGTGCGGACTACTCGGCCCCGAGCTCCCGCATGACGCGATCGTGGACGAGCGCGATGGGCGGCGAACCGTGCGACAGGAGCGCGTCGTGGAAGCGCCCCAGCGAGAACCGGTCCCCGAGCTTGCGGCGGACCTCCTCGCGCAGCGCGATGATCTGAAGCTTGCCGAGCGTGTACGCGAAGTACCCCGGGTCGAAGGTGCCCCTCGCCGCTTGTTCGTGCGCCGTCGCCGCGTCTTGGTGGCAGTCGCTCGTGAACCGCCGCTCGGCCTCGGCGACCGACGCGCCGTGCACGTGGATGGCCAGCGACGCTGCGAACCGGCAATTGCGCAAGAGCGCGCCGCGCAGCATCGCGAGCCGGTCGGCCGGGTCGTGCCCGCCGAAGCCCTCGTCGATCATCATCTGCTCGGCGTAGTGCGCCCACCCCTCGACGAACGAGTAGCTCCAGAACGCCTTCTGCACGCGCGTCGGCGCGCCCTCCGCCCAGCGTCCTTGCACGAAGTGCCCGGGAAAGACCTCGTGGATCGTCGTCCCCAGGAGGTCGCCCATCGACCCGAGGTACGCCTGGCGCTCGGCCTCGGGCCACGATCGATCGGGCAGCGTCAGCTGATAGAACGCGCTCCTCGCCGCCTCGAACGGGCCGCTCATCTCGATCGACGCCGCGTTCCATCGCTCGTACGGGGGCGTCTCGCGGACGACCACCGCCTCGCCCGAGGGGAGCGTCGCGATCGCGTGCTCTTGCACGAACGTCCGCGCCTGCGCCATCATCGTCCGCGCCGTCTCGAAGAGCGCCGCCTCGACGACCGGCTTGGGCCGCACGGTCGGCGCGAGCGCTTCGTACGCTTTGCGGTTCGCCGCGAGGTCCTCCTCGTTGCGGCGCTCGAGCTCCGCGATGGGGACGCTCAACCCCTCCTGGACGCGAAGGAGTTGCGCGTAGCGCCTCGGACCGAGGACGTGGCTCTGGTCCCCGCGGGGCGCCTCGACCGCGAGCCACTTGCCGAGGGCCTCGGCCTCCCTCGCGAGCGCGAGGTTCGCGCGTGCGAATCGAGCGCGCTGCGCGTCGTCCCCCGCGCGGCCCAGGATCTTCGCCACGTCGCCCCGCAGGTACGTCGCGTATCCGGCGAAGTTGCGCGCGGCGACCTCCGCCACCGGCTTCGAGAGCGGCAGGAGGAGGTTCCCGCGGACGTACCGAACTTGCTCGAGGGCCGCCTCTTCGTGCGCCGTGAGGCGCCGCGCGCGCTCCTCGAGGGGCGCGTAGTCGCGATCCACGTAGGTGCTGACCGCGAACAGCGTCTCGTAGCTCTGCGGGGACCGGCGCGGGGCGTCCACGTCGACCAGCCAGAAGAGCTGCGAGGCCACCCAGCTCGCGAGCTCGGCGCGGTCGAGCGCGTCGTCGTCCGACAGGCCCCGTGCGTCGACCGCGTCGAGGTCGAGCGCCGCCCGTTCGAGGCGCTCGATGCGCGCGGCGAGCGCCTCTTTGGACACGGGGGCCACCTTGCCGTCGTACTCGTGCAGCCCCAGGTCGCGCGCGGTCGCGGGATCGTCCGCGAGGAGCCCGTCGAGGACCGAGTCGCGCAGCGCCGCGAAGCCCGGTGAAGCCCCCGCGTCCTCGGTCGCGATCGGGCTCGCGGGGGCTAGCGGAGCCGCCGTCCCCGCCGCCACGACGGGCGCCGGCCTCGCCCGCGGGCCGCCGCAAGCGACGAGGATCGGTAGAGCGAGGACCGCGCCACGCCTTGGCCAGGGGAACACGAGGCAGAGATTCACAAGAACACGGCCGGATCGGAAGTGAATACACGCTCGAGCGAAGCGGGAGTTCGGGCGAGGCACCCAAGGTCGGGCGCGCCGCGCTACGCTCCGGGCCGCCGATGCCGTCCGACCACCACGGGTTCATTCCCTCCTCCGAGGAAGACCTCCTGCGCCGGCGCGTCAAGGTCGAGCTCCGGAAGCGGATGCGCGGACTTCGCAACGCCCTCCCCGCGACGGCCTGCGCCGAGCGCTCGGCGCGCATCGTCCTTGGCCTGCGCGCCCTGCCCGTCCTGGCCGCCGCGCGCGCCGTCGCGCTCTTCTGGCCGATGCTCGAGCGGCGGGAGGTCGACCTTCGAGACGTCGACGTCTGGCTGAGGAACGTGGGGTGCCGCGTCGCCTACCCCGTGGTCGACCAGGCCACCGGCGCGATGGCCTTCCGCTTCGTCGACGACGTGCGATCGATGAAGGAGGCAACCCTGGGGTTTCGCGAGCCACCCGAGGGACCCGAGGTGCTCCCCGGGGAGCTCGACGCGATCGTCGTCCCGGCCCTCGCGGTCGACGCGCGCGGATACCGCATCGGCTACGGCGCCGGTTTCTACGACCGCGCCCTGCCTTCCTTCGCCCCGCCCGCCTCGTCCATCGCCGTGGCGTTCGACTTTCAGCTCGTGGCCGAGGTACCCGAGACGCAAGGGGACACCCCCGTCGGGTGGGTAGTCACCGACGCGCGCTCGCTCGCAACGGCAAGGCTGTAGAGCCGGAGCTCGCCGCGGTTTCTACTAGTTCTCCGTCCGGCGCCGCACCTGGCACCTCGGACAAATGCCGTAGAGCTCGTGCTTGTGCGAACGCAGCACGAAGCCGTGCTCCCGCGCGACGTGCTCTTGCAGCTCCTCGATGCGGTCCTCCTCGAACTCCACGATGTCGCCGCATTCGACGCAAATGAGGTGGTCGTGGTGAGCCGCCTCGTCGGCGAGCTCGTAGCGGGTGAGCCCGTCGCCGAACCGCCGCTCGTTGGCCACCCCGCACTCGGCGAGGAGCTTGAGCGTCCGGTACACCGTCGCGTAGCCCACGCGCGGATCGCGCGCGCGCACCTGGGCGAGCAGCTCTTCGATGCTCACATGGTTTTCGGCGCGGAAGAACGTCTCCACGATGAGCTTGCGCTGGTCGGTCGAGCGGAGGCCCTTCTTGACCATGTAGGCCTGCAGCATTCCTCGAAAATGCTCGAGCTGCGCCGCCGGCCTGTCGGTCTCTTTGGTCACGCCACGTCCCCGTGCTGGATCGCGATTGTGTACGATCGAGCCCGCCCGCGCACGCCCCTTCGCGCCCGGTTGCGCGATCGGGCAACGTCGAGCTATGCCCTCCGGATAGATGGGATCCCATGCTTTTGGACGAGCCGGCGGAGGGCGCCTCCGCAAGAGACCACGAGGACACGGTGCGGGGCGTCATGGACGCGCTGCGGCGCATCGTACGAGACTTGCGGCTGAGCGCGCGCGGGGCGGAGCGCAGCGCCGGGATGAGCGCGGCCCAGATCTACGTGCTCCAGTCGCTGGGCGAGACGCCGACCGCGTCGCTCCGCGAGTTGTCGCGGCGTACGTTGACCGACCAGAGCTCCGTCTCGGTCGTCGTCAGTCGCCTCGTGGCGCGCAAGCTCGTGGCGCGCAAGCCATCGCCGGACGACGCCCGCCGCGTGGCCCTCAGTCTGACGACGGCCGGCCGACGCGCGCTGGCGCGTTGTCCCGAGCCGACGCAGGTTCGCCTGGTGGCGGCCCTCGAGCGCCTGAGCGAGCCGGAGCGCTCCGCGCTCGGCGTCGGCCTGACCGCGCTCGTGAGGGAGATGGGGCTCGACGCCGGTCGAGCCTCCATGTTCTTCGAAGAGGCACCCTCGCGCGATCGCGACGGATGAGCGCGCGATCGTGAGCCGCTCCGAAGGAACTGGCCTGCCGGTCGCCCCTTCGATGAGCCCGACGCTCGAGTCGGTCAGCCTTCCGCTCCAGCGCTCGCACGTCGATCGCCGCGTCGTCGCCATCAGCGGCCTCGCCATCGGCCTCGGCTTCGTCGCGGGCGTCATCGCGCGGGTGCTCACCGCGCTCATCGGCCTCATCACGAACCTCGCCTTCTACGGGCGGTGGTCGCTGTCGTTCGTCAGCCCGGCGGATAGCACGCGCGGCTGGCTGGTCGTCCTTATCCCCGCCCTCGGTGGCCTCGTCGTCGGCGTCATGGCGCGCTACGGATCGGCCGCCATCCGCGGCCACGGGATCCCCGAGGCGATGGAGCAGGTGCTCTTCAACGAGAGCCGGATCCCGGCGCGCGTCACGTTCCTCAAGCCCCTCTCGGCCGCGATCTCGATCGGCACGGGGGGCCCGTTCGGCGCGGAGGGCCCCATCATCGCGACGGGCGGCGCGCTCGGATCGCTCATCGGCCAGCTCTTGCGCGTCTCGGCGCAGGAGCGCAAGACGCTCCTGGCGGCCGGCGCGGCCGCCGGGATGTCGGCCACCTTCGCGAGCCCCGTCAGCGCCGTCCTGCTCGCGATCGAGCTCCTCCTCTTCGAGTACCGGGTTCGATCGCTCGTCCCGGTCGCGCTCGCGAGCGCCACCGCGTGCGGCGCGCGGATCGCCTTCGTCGGCGCCGACCCGGCGTTCTCGATGCCGACCGTCCGAGCGCCGAGCGGCGAGGCGCTCGCCGTCTACATCGGCATGGGGCTGCTGGTCGGCGTGATGTCGACGCTCGTGACGCGGGCGGTCTACGCCGTCGAGGACGCGTTCGAGAAGCTGCCGATCCACTGGATGTGGTGGCCGGCCCTCGGCGGGATCGTCGTCGGCTTGGTCGGCATCTGGTCGCCGCACACGATGGGCGTGGGCTACGACAACATCGATCACATCCTCTCCGGCGACCTCGCCGGCCGCGCGGTCGTCGTCTTCTGCGCCCTCAAATTCATCTCCTGGTCGATGTCCCTCGGCACCGGCACGTCGGGCGGAACGCTCGCGCCGCTCTTCACGATCGGCGGAGGCATCGGGTCCGCCATCGGGAGCCTCGCCGGCTGGGCATGGCCCGAGGCCTCCGTCGACGTGCGCGTCGCGGCCCTCGTCGGGATGGCGGCGCTCTTTGCCGGCGCCTCGCGGGCGCTGCTCGCATCGGTGGTCTTCGCGTTCGAGACGACGCGCCAGCCGATGAGCCTCTTGCCGCTCCTCGGCGGCTGCACGGCGGCGTACCTCGTGTCGGCGCTGCTCATGCGGCACTCGATCATGACCGAGAAGATCGCCCGCCGCGGCGCGCGGGTCGTCAGCGAGTACACCGCCGACTTCCTCGAGCAGGTCCTCGTCTCGGACGTCGCGGCGGCCCCGGTCGTGGTGCTGCGCGCCGAAGACCCGGTCGAACAGGTTCGTTCGTGGATCGTCACGCACGCCGAGGGGTCGTCCCACCAGGGATTTCCCGTCGTCGACGACGACGATCGGATCGTCGGCGTGCTCACGCGACGGGACCTGCTCGACGGCGCGCAGGAGGGCGTCCCGATCCGCAAGCTCGTCAAGCGGCCCCCGGCCGTCGTCTACGACGACTCGTCGCTCCGCGAGGCTGCCGATCACATGGTGCGCGAGGGCGTGGGCCGCCTTCCGGTCGTCTCGCAGGACGACCCAGCACGCGTCATCGGCATCATCACCCGGAGCGACCTCATCGCGGTCCACGCACGGCGCCTCGACGCCGAGCGGTTGCGCGAGCCGCACTATCGACCGTTGCGGCGCCTCGTCGGGGTGCGCCGCGTCACCGGAACGCGCTGAATCGATACTCCGTGATCCCGGGCCCAAGGACGACCTCGGACTGCCGGTGCACGCGCGGCGTCTCGAGCAGCACCTGGAGCGCGTGCACCTCGCGCGACTCGTCGACGTACACAGCAATGGTGCCGTCGGCGGCGACCGCCCCTTCGAAGTACACGACGCCGAATGGATCGCTCACCGTCACCCAGGCCGCCTCGGCGTCGTGGCCGCGAAGGTCGGTGTACACGACGAGCGACCGCATGGCACCGACCGGATCGAGGGGGCGAACGCGCGACGAGGGCCCGCGATCGGCCTCATCGAGATCCGGCAGCACGAACGGAGCCGGGAACGGACTGGGGTGTACGTGGGCCAACCCGGCCCATTCGGGCACGGAAGAGGTCGAGCGACAAGGGCTAAAAAGATCGCCGGGGGGCGATCGGCTCAAAACGTACAGCGAGGGCAGATGGCGCCTCGACGACCCCCGTCGAGCTCCGTGAGCATGCAGGAGCCCACGGGGGGCCCGCAGGTGTTCGCGCACACCGACGAAGGCAGCGCCCCGGCCTCGTCCGCGACCGCGTTCGGATCGGACAGCGGACGCCCGACGCTCGAATCCCAATCGCACGACCAGTGCTCCAATGGAGGGGCACAGCCGGCCGCGTACGCGGCCACGAGTAGCGCGAGAGCCGGCGTCACCCCACCGTGTTGTAAGCTCGGCTTCATGAAATCGGGCGTCTGGAACCTCGGCATTGGTCTTGTCGCGATCGCGGCCGGCGCAACCGGACAATTCACGCTCCCCGGCACGAGTTCATCGACGCCGCTCATCGTCGCGGGAGCCGTCATCGCCGTTCTCGGCGTCTATCAGCTTTGGCGCTCCAGGGGGAACTAGCCCCGTCGCGGGGGCGAATCTTCTCCCGCGATCCCCCCCGTCATCGTCCTTCTCCGGCCTTGCGCCGGCCGGCCATTGTGCAACAAACTACCGGCGGTCGGTGGTTGGCCCCAGCTGCCGAGGCGGGAACGTTCCCATGGCGAATCAACAGTCTGGACCCCCGAGCTCGCGATCGCGAAAACTGGTCCTGCGAAAGATTCGCAAGGTCGAGCCGGTGGGGCCGCTGCCCCCGGTCGCCCCGCCGCCGCGGCGTGACGGTAGCGTCAGCAAGGCGGCGCCGTTGGCATCTCTCGCGCCGATGCGCTCGCGCCTCGAGACGTTGCCGGGGATGTCGCCGCCTCCGCCGGGGTCGTTGGCGCTCAGTCTGGGCACGGCGACAGAGTTCGTGCGCGTCGCCAAGCCGCTCGTGACCCCGCCCGAGGCGGACATCTCGCCGATGCCCGCGCGTTTGCCGCCGACACCGCTCCCGGCGCCCCTCCCCCCTCCGGCGGCGGCGGTTGCGGCACCGGCCGTCCCCGCTGCGCCGACTCCTCGCGTCGTCGCGCCGGCGCAGGCGGCTCCCGCCTCGCCTCTGCCTTCGCCGCCCGGCCTTCGCCCCCGCGAGGCGCCGGGCCAGTCGCTCTCGCCGGTCTCCGCGTCGCTTCCGCTGGGATCGGACCTCGCCCGAACGTCGCTCCCCCCGCCCCCGGCGCGCTCGCGCGGCATGATGATCGCCGCGGTCGGCGTGGCCCTCGGCGGGTTGCTCGTCGGGACGGGCTACCTCGTCGGGGAGCACACCGCCGGGAGCCCCACGGCCACGGAGCCACCGCAAGCTCCCGGCCCTGGCCCCGCGCAAGAGCAGGCGGCAGCCGCCGCTCGACC
>DATGJA010000259.1:0-3647 GCA_035295445.1 Polyangiaceae bacterium
ACGGCCAATGTTTCGACGTGCACACGGGGGGGCTAGCACTTCGGGCGAAAGCGAACCTTTTGGCGCGGCCGATGGCAGCGTAGGCTCGCCGCGAGCATGAGAACCATCGTCCTGGGCGACAACGCGGACGTGCTTCCGACGCTGCCGGCGGCATTCGCTCGGCTCGTGTACATCGATCCGCCGTTCAACACGGGCAAGACCCAAAAGCGCCAGCGCATGCGCGTGACCACGTCCGCAGGACCCGGTCAGAGAACCGGCTTCGGTGGACGACGCTACGACGTCGAAAGAATCGAAAGCGGCGCCTACGACGACGCCTTCGACGACTTCGAAGCGTTCCTTCTTCCGCGGGTGGAGGCCTCGCTGCGCTGCCTGACCGCGGATGCTTCCTTGTTTCTGCATCTTGACTCGCGCGAAGTGCACTACGTCAAGGTTGCGATGGATCGCCTGCTCGGCGGGCGCGACCACTTCATCAACGAGATCATCTGGGCGTACGACTACGGCGGCCGGCCCAAGAACCGCTGGCCGGCCAAGCACGACACCATCCTCTGGTACGCGATGAGTCCCGAACGGTACGTCTTCAACTACGAGGAGATGGATCGAATCCCGTACATGGCGCCGGGCCTCGTGACCGCCGAGAAGGCCGAGCGCGGCAAGACCCCCACGGACGTTTGGTGGCACACGATCGTCCCGACCAATGGTCGGGAGAAGACCGGGTATCCGACCCAGAAGCCGCTCGGGATCCTCAACCGCATCGTCCGCGTGCACTCGCGGCCCGACGACGTGGTGCTCGACTTCTTCGGAGGAAGCGGCACGACGGCGGAGGCCGCGGCCCGCCATGGGCGGGGGTTCGTGCTCGTGGACGACAGCCTAGAAGCGGTGAACGTGGCGGCGGCGCGCCTCGCGGCCTTCGCCCCGGACAAGGTGGGCTTCGGCGACGGCGACGGGCGGGCAGATCAGGACGGCGCGGGGCGCGCCGAGGCGATCGGCGCGCTGTCGCTGGCTTCGAGCGGCGGCTCGCCCTTGAGTCCGAGGACCTCGTAGGTCAAGACGGGCTGCTTGCGTCCCTTGACGGTGATCTCCCGCACGGGTCGCGTCTCGACCACGTCCTTGGTGAGCTCGTAGGTGTCCTCGCTGATGAGTACGTTGACGCCCAGGTCCTTGGTGCTCGTCTCGAGGCGGGAGGCGAGGTTCACCGCGTCGCCGATGACAGTGTACTCCATCCGCTTCTCGCTGCCGATGTTGCCCGCGACGACCTCGCCCGTGTGAATCCCGATCCCCGTGCGAAGCGTCGGGAGGCCCCGAAGGGACAGCCCCTCGTTGAGGGTCTGGAGGGCACGGCGCATTCGTACCGCCGCGCGCACCGCGTTGGCCGCGTCCCCCGCCTTGGGCACCGGAGCGCCGAAGACCGCCATGATGGCGTCACCGATGTATTTGTCGACCACGCCGTCTTCCTGCATGACTATCCCGACCATCTCGCTGAAGTACTCGTTGAGGAGTCCGACGAGCTGCTGGGGGTCCATCTTCTCGCTGATCGTCGTGAAGCTTCGGATGTCCGTGAAGAGGATCGTCACCCGGAGCGACTCGCCCCCGAGCGCTACCTTGCCGGCCAAGAGGTGCTCCATGACCTGGGCGGTCATGTACTTGCCGAAGGTGGTCCTCAGCTTGTCGCGCTCCTTCAAGCCGTCCACCATCGTGTTGAATCCGCGCGCCAGGTCCTCGAGCTCGTCGCCGGTGTTGACCGGGTCCACGTGGACGTAGTCGAGCTCCTGCACCCTCTTCACGGCCGCGTTCACCCGGGCCAGCGCGCCCGACATCACCGCCGCGAGGCGAGAGCCGAACGCCACCGACACGGCAGCCGCGATCGCCAGAACGCCCAGCGCGTACACGAGGTTGCGCCGCACGATGACGCGAACGTCGGTGACGTCCAGAGCTGCGAGCATCCCGACCTTGCCCATCGCCCCCTCGAGCTGGCGCGGCTCGAAGCGCGCCACGGCCCAGGATCGATCTGCGGCGTCGACGATGGTCGACTCGCGGGACGCCACCGCGAGCGCACCATGCGGGAACTCGGGCGTCTGCCCGACCACCTTCTTGTCGCCCCCGATCACGGCGAGCGCGAGCTGCAACCCGAGCTTCGCGCTGGCGTTCTGGAGGTAGCCGGCGTCGAGCGGCAGGCAGACGATGACGCCACCGCCGGTCGGGATGGGGACGCCGATGACGTAGGCCGGGGGTGCGGTCGACCCGCTCGACTCGCAGCCGTGCTCGACCACGCCTCGCAGAGCGACGCCCCGCGCGAGATCCGCCAGACCCGCGACCCCACCGATGTGGTCCGGCGGGTTCTCGCAGCCGACCTGTCCGAGCACCTTGCCGTCCGCCTCGACGATGAGGACGTCCATGTTCGGGTAGACGTCGACGAACACCTGGGCAAGCTGCTTGGCGCGCGTCGCGTCGTGCTTCTTGATCGCGTGGGCCGTCGCCCCGTCGGTCGCCAGCACTCGCGACGCGAGCAGCAGGTCGGCGAGATCGTCGTCGAGCTCGGTCTGGAACGCGCGCTCGGCGTCGGTGACGCGATTGTCCACCTCGTCCACGAGCTGCCGGTGCAAGAGCCACGAAAGCACAGGGAGCGCCGCCAGCATCACCACGACCGATAGCGACACGAGGGCGGTGAACTTCGCGCGGATCGTCGGCAGGCGGGTGAACATCGGCACGGGGTGGAAGGACCAGCTTAAACAGCCTAAACCCTCCGCCGAGTCCAGATCACCGTTCGTCTGCCCTCAGGGAGACACCTTCTCGCGGAGCACGTGGCCCTCCGCGTCCCGACCCCAGAGGAGCAAGTAGGAGATCCCGAACGGCCACTTGAGCTGCACGAACACGCTTTCCAGCGTCGCCGGTGTGCCCTGGATCGTGGTCCTCGCCCTCGCGTAGCAGGTCCCCCCCCGCTCGCCCCACGTCACGTCGATGAACCGCTCCGGCAGTGCGCGCAGCGACAAGCGCAGGCGCCCCCCGTGCGCGTCGCGCTCGACGACGCGCTGCGACGCGATACCGTAGGCCGGCGCCTCCCGCTCGAGGAGCGGCTCGACGACGCGCGGACCGCGCTCGAGCATCCGCCAGTAGGCGAACATGGGCGCCGGGCCACTGGGCGAGCAGTGAGCGTCCAGATGTAGACCGTAGAGCACCCGATTCTTGTTCTCGCTCTTGGCGACGAAGAAGACGTCGCCGACGTCGCCCGGAGCGTCGGTCGCGCCGGCGGAAGCCGACACCAGCACGGCGGCTGCGAGGGCGCAGCGAACGGAGGTCCGCACTCTCGGCACCCTACGGGGACTGCGTGACACATTCGGGTCGCCGCAGCGGACCCCGCGCAAACTCATTCGCCTGTCGACTCTCGCGGGGGCTCTTCGGGTGCGACCTGCGGGGCGCGTGGCGCCATGACGGAGCAGAGCGTGCGAACGAGGACCTCCGGCTCGCATGGCTTGGCGAGGAACGCGGCGCACGCACCTCGCGCGCTCGGCCCGACGAGCTCGGGCACGGCGGTCAGCATCACCACCGGAATGAGCCGGGTTCGCCCGTCCGCTTTGAGGCGTCGCAAGACCTCGGCGCCGTCCATCTCCGGCATGGAGAAATCGAGGACCACGGCGTCGGGGAGGTGCTCG
>DATGJA010000260.1:0-6303 GCA_035295445.1 Polyangiaceae bacterium
GGGCGGGAAACGACGCGTTCCGGCAGGGGCAGTGGGAGCAAGGGGTGGGCGCGATCTTTCGCGCGGCGGCGGCGGCCGTCCCTGCGCGAGGGGCGGGAGGGGTCGACGCCCCCGTCGGCGCCGCGCAGGCGCGTCCATCGCTGATCGGTCCTGGAACCATCCTTCTGATCGTGGGGGGCATCGTGGCCCTCGGTATCTTCCTCGCGCGCCGGCGATCGACGGACGGCTATTCCGGGTACGCGGGTCCCGGCCCCAACTACGGCGGTCCGCCCTATGGCGCAGGCGGCTATCCGGGATACGGTCCTGGGGGCGGCGGCGGCGGCATGGGGCCCCTCGGCGGAGGCCTCATCGGTGCGGGCCTGGGCGGCTTGGCTGGGTACGAGCTGGGCAAGGCCGCGGGCGAGCGCGAAGAGCGCGAGCGCGACGGCGCTGGGGGACCCGGCGACAGCTCTGCCAGCGTGGGCGGGGAAGACTCGTTCGACGCAGGCGGCGGCGGGTCGAGCTGGGACGACGGCGGTGGGGGCTTCGACGGCGGCGGAGGGGACGGCGGCAGCGGCGGCGGCTCGGACTTCTGACGCCCTTTCGGGAGCGTCGCATCGACCGCTGATGGCGGGCTACGTCCCGCGGGATCCGATGGCCTTCTCGATCCGGGGGTCGGGGATGAACCAAATGAGAGCCACCACCGTGTAGAGCCCCTGCGACGTCAGCGGGCTGACGAAGGCCGCGCCGATCGCGACGGCGTATAGGCCAAGGGAGATCTTGCCCTTGATGTCGGCGCCGACGGCTCGCGCGAGAATTGACTCTCGGCCGTTGAGCGCCACGATCGCCCACTGGAGGAGCGTATAGGCCGTCGCCGCCATGAAGAGCAGGATCCCGTAAACGGCGGACGGCCACGCCGCGTGGGGGTGTTCGCCGAGCCAGCCCGTCGCGACCGGGACGAGCGACAGCCAGAAAAGGAGGTGCAAATTGGCCCACATGACTCGCCCGTCGATCTGCCGCGTGGCGTGGAGCATGTGGTGGTGGTTGTTCCAGTAGATCCCGATGTAGACGAAGCTCAGGAGGTAGCCGAGCAGGACCGGCAGAACGGGGGTCAACGCGTCGAGATCGTCGCCGTGGGGCACCTTCATCTCGAGCGCCATGATGGTCAGGATGATCGCGATGACTCCGTCGCTGAACGCCTCCAGTCTTCCCTTGGCCATGGCTGCCCAAAGGTAGAGCCATTCGTCCGCACGCTCGAGCGGAGCGAGAGTTCGGACGACGCACCCAGACGACATCGTCCGCACGCTCGAGCGGAGCGAGAGTTCGGACGACGCCCAAACGACATCGCGCGCGCATGCCGCGGCGAGGTAGCATCGAGGCCGTAGTCCGCATGCTCGAGCGGAGCGAGAGTTCGGACTACGCACGGACCCATGGGGCGTCACCTCCTGCTCGTCGTCGAAGACACGCTGCTCACGCGGAAGAAGCTGATCCTCGCGCCGTTCTTCGATCTATCGTCCGCTCCCCCGGGCGAGTTCGCCGTCGAGCTCTTGCGGCCCGACGGTACCTCGTCGAAGGCGCAGGCGGTGGCGATCGTGCCGTTCGCCGCCGCGCCGAGCCTCGAGATGCGCGCGCACATCGCGCTCCTCGGGGTGGACAAGGACTCCGTCCCCATCGGGACGGCCGTCTGGACCGTGGACTAAGTCCGCACGCTCGAGCGAAGCGAGAGATCGGACTAGGCCTTCGCGAATCGCGACAGCCGCCCGACGATGATGCCCTCGGCCTCACGGACGATCCGCTCGACGAGCACCTTTACCGTCGGAATGTCGTGAATCAAGCCCATGACCTGGCCGGCGGACCAGACACCGTCCTCCATGGTGCCGTCCGAGATGACCCTTCGTCCGCGCTCGCCCGCGACCAGCGGCGCGAGATCGGCGAAGTCGGTGGGTCCCGGCCGCTCCTCGATGGCGACGACCTGCTCCGCGATCGAGTTCTTGAACACCCGCGCTGTGTTTCGCAGCGTGCGAAAGAGAAGCGACGTCTGTCGCTCGTCGCCCTCGACGAGCTTTTGTTTGACGTTGTCGTGCACGGGCGCCTCGACGGTCGCGAGGAAACGCGTGCCCATGTTGATGGCGTCTGCGCCGAGCGCCAGCGCGGCGGCCAAGCCTCGCCCGTCGCCGAATCCACCCGAGGCGATGATCGGCACGGTGACCCGGTCGGCGGCGCACGGCAAGAGGACCAATCCGGGCACGTCGTCCTCGCCCGGGTGTCCAGCGCACTCGAAGCCGTCGACGCTGACGGCGTCGCAGCCGATCGACTGCGCCTTGACGCTGTGCCGCACGCTCGTGCACTTGTGGATCACCCTGACCCCCGCGGCCTTCAAGGCCGGCATGAATGGCTCCGGGTTGCGGCCCGCCGTTTCGACGATCTTGATCCCGCTCTCGACGATCACCCGCATGTACTCGTCGTACGGGACGGGCTTGATGGTCGGCAGGATCGTCAGGTTCACGCCGAAGGGGTGATCCGTCATGCCGCGGGTCCGCGCGATCTCGCGCCCAAGGGCTTCGGGCGTCGGCTGCGTCAACGCGGTCAAGAAGCCCAGGGCGCCCGCATTCGCGACGGCTGCCACGAGCTCCGCCTTGCCGACGTGCTGCATGCCGCCCTGCACGACGGGGTGCCGGACGCCGAAAAGCTCCGTGAATCGGGTGGTCAGCATGAATGGGAAAGGCTGGCCGGGGTCGTCCGGCCAGCCCTCGAGCGGCCGTGTGGGCCGCCTCCGCCGTCCAAATCGCCGCTCAGGCCACCGCGTCCTTGATGGCCTTGACGGGCCGGGCGCGGACGCTCTTGCTCGCGGGCTTCGCAGCGAACATCTGCTTCTCCTTGGTGAAGGGATTGATCCCCTCACGAGCCGGCCGCGCCGGCTTCTTGACGACAACGAACTTCGCGAAGCCGTGGAGGACGAAGATGCCGTTCTTCTTGAGCTCCTTGTGACCGATGCCGACCAACGTCTCGATGACTTGCTTCACGTGCTTCCGGGAGACCTCTTCTCCCACTGCATCCGTCACTGACTGCACGAGCGCGCTCTTCGAGAGCGGCTTCTTCTTCGCCGTGGTTGCCTTCGCCATGTTCAAGACCTCCTGTCGGTTTTTGTCGACGACGCCCCGGAGATAGGGACCAGGACGTGCCTGCGAGATTGAGTCGCTCGGCGGAGCCGGCCCCGTGCCGCCCGCGCCTGCATCGCATGGTTACGGCGGTCCTTGCCTCGAGGGCAATCGAAAAATCGCTGCGGGCGCCGCGTTTTTTTGAGTCGTCGACGCCTCCGCCCCCGTCCTCGGCCGGGCTGACCTCGCGCGGCGCGGTCCGCCAACCTCCCGCAGCGCGCCCCGGCAACCTCGGTCTCCCACCCCTGGCGTCTCCTACCTTGGCCGCCGGCGTCGTCCACGCGTAACCCCGAATGGAGGTCGGTCACGCATTTTTCGTCGACGCGCTCGCCCGCCCCTGTCTGCGGTCGGCGCGCCTCACTCCGCGACAAGATTGTCAGGGCGGAGGGGATCCGGCCGCGGGGACAATCGTTCGTGTTCCTCCCGGTTTAGGCGAACGAACGTCCCCCTCTTGCCCCGCCGATCGCCCCTGGCACACGAGGCGCACACGCAATGCACAAGTGAAGGGACCGGCGATGAGTACGTTGGCGAAGGTGACTGCGGCGTCGTTGCTCGCGGGAGTGGGCCTGGTCGTCGCGTGCGGGGGAGGCGGCTCCGGGGGGCTCAACGGAGGACCCGGTGGCGGCAGCGCGGCATGCGGGGCCAACGGCACGAACGCCTGTCCCCCGAACCTCCAGTGCGACGCCACCCTGGGGTGCGTCGCCTGCACGGCGGACCCGCAGTGCCGCGCCAATCGGCGGTACTGCCTCTCCGGGGCGTGTGTTCCGTGCCGGAGCGACGCGGACTGCGGCGGGGGTACGACGCCGTCGTGCTGGCCGGGGGACCACGCGTGCCACGCGGCGTGCACGCGCAACCAGGACTGTCCCCGCGCGGCGGGCATCTGCGAGCCAGGCGGCGAGTGCGTCGGTTGCTCGACGGCGAGCGACTGCCCCGCCGACGCAAAGATCTGCGATAGCGCGACGCAACAGTGCGTCGAGTGCTCTACGGACGCGGACTGTTCCGGGCGGCAGCCTCGGTGCCGGGTCGCCTCCGGCGTGTGTGTCGCGTGCCTGGGCAACTCGGACTGTCCTGCGGCGTCGCCTGTTTGCGACCCGGTCCAGTACGTTTGTCGCACGGGCTGTACGAGTGACGCCCAATGCACGTCGGGGGCTCCGCACTGCGACCTCAACATCGGCCAATGCGTCATGGGTTGCTCCGGCGATTCCCAATGCCCGGCCGGCACGCCCCACTGCGATACCCCGACGGCTCAGTGCGTCCAGTGCCTGTCCAGCGCCGACTGCGCTGGAACCGCGACCCCCGTTTGCTCGACGAGGCATCGCTGCGTCGCCTGTCAGGCAAATTCGGACTGCCAGGCAGGCACGCCGTATTGCCTAGCGCCAGGGCTCGGCCCCGCCGCCCGCTGCGTCCAGTGCACCCAGGACAGCCAGTGCCCTCCGGGCGCTCCGCACTGCAACGGCGGCGTCTGCGGCTGAGTGTGTCAGCGCTTTTGCGACGGCGGGGGCCCGCAGGCGAGCACAGCGCCCGAAGCGGTCGCCGGCCGCCCAGCGTGGCTTTAAAGGAAAGAAGGCCGTCGAGGACGAATGTCAATCTGCTGGGCGTCCAGGTCGACCTTGATATAGAGAAATCCGGGCTCGCACCGACACACCTACATGGCCTGGCCCGCCCGTCGGCCGTCGACCGAGCACTCGGCAACCGGATCCGAACCGACTGGGTATCGTCAATGGCTGTTATCTAGGCTCCTCGTTCCGTTTCGTGTATAGACTCCCCAGCCATGTCGAACAATCTCCGCTCGAGCCTCGAAACACTCGCCGCCAATTTCGCGGCCTCCGTCGTTGGATTGATCCGCAGCGCCTCTCTCGAGGACCTACTGACGGAGACGCGTGAAGCCAAGGCGGGGCGCCCGAAGCGCGTCCCCGCCGCGCCGAGGACGTCGCCCTCGTCGGGCTCCGGTCGCTTGAAGCGCCGGAGCGCGGAGGACGTCGCCAAGGTGCTCGACAAGGTGGTGTCTCTCGTCAAGAAGAACAAGACGGGTTTGCGCGCCGAGCAGATACGCGAGCAGTTGAGCATGCGCCCCAACGAGATGCCGCGGATCCTGGGCGAGGGGCTGGCGAAGAAGATGCTCAAGAAGAAGGGCCAGAAGCGCGCGACCACGTATTTCGCGGCGTGACGAACGACGCCGGGCCAGGCTCTCACAGGAGCGGGCCGTAGAAGACGAGGCAGTCGTAGGTGAGCGTCACCTGGCCGCCCCGCGCGTGCGACGCGAAGATTCGCCCGAGCCGCTCGAGGATGGCCTCGTACCTGGGGTCTCCGGGCCGTGGTGCATAGGACGAGGAGGTGAGCCGTCCGCGGAATCCTTTCTCGTCGAGCCGCTGCTCGTTCTCGTAGGTCGCGCTCCGAGGCTTCGAAGCGCCGAAAAAGGCGGCGATCTTCGGTCCGGCGGCTCGGTCGCTCTCGCGAACTTGCGCGTAATCGGGGGCGAGCTCCTCGAGCATCGCCTCGTATTCTCGGTTCAGCGGAGAGTCCCGCCGTTGATTCCATACGAGGGCGACGATCCCCGCGGGACGAAGGATCCGTGAGAACTCGGCGCGCGTGGGCCCCGGGTCGAACCAGTGGAAGGCCTGCGCGGCAGTGACCATGTCCACGCTGGCCGGCGCGAGGCCCGTCGCCTCGGCGGAGCCTTCGACGCTGACGAAGCGCGCTTCGTGCGCGAGCGCTTGCTCCGCCGCCTGGCGCATCGCCCGGTTGGGTTCGATGCCGACGACCTTGGCGCCGGACTCGAGCAAGCGCCCGCTCCAGATGCCGGTGCCCGAACCGACGTCCGCGACCACGCTCGCCGTCCCCAGGTTCCCCGCGCGAACCAGGAGGGCGAGCAGCTCAGCCGGATACCGTGGCCGATAACGAACGTAGTCGTCCACCCGATCGGAGAAGCGCTCTTTGGAATTCACGGAAAATTCCCTAGGGTCGGTCTGCCGAACCGCACAGCCGAGGTAGCTCCGGCAGGGGCGTCGATAGTCGCCCAGCGAGCGCAAGGGAGAGGCAAGGAGGGAGGGCAATCGCATGGGGCCGTTTTGTCTTGTCGCCCCGGTGAACTGTGCTACGCCCACGGCGTGCGCGGTTTGGCTCTGATCTGCTCGGCCGTCCTCCTGGGTTGCGCTTCGCAGCCGCC
>DATGJA010000261.1:0-16976 GCA_035295445.1 Polyangiaceae bacterium
ACCAGGCCGACGGCGAGCACGCTCCACGCCGACAGCTTCGTCCACATCCGCGCCTGCGACATTGACCCTCCACGGGGGATGTACGCAGAGCGTGCACCTCACCCGGAGGTCGAGGAAAAGCAATCCGCGTACCTCGATGTCCGCGCGATCGCGCGGCGTCTCCGCGCGCACCGATCCGCGCGAATCGGGCTACGGGGAGAGGTCTCGTACGATCCGCTCCGCCGGAAGCAAGTTCCCGCGTGACAAATTTTGCTAGCCGATGAAACCGTTGCGAGTCTGCGCGCGTTCGCGGCACCCTCGAGGCCGAGCACGCAGGGCGAGGCGGTGGCATGCCCTGCTGTGCGCGCACGTCGCAGGAGCAGCGAAGGTGCGCGAGGCCCCGCGGTGGTAACCTCGCCCGCGCATCCCGTAAGGAGGAGCCGACCCCATGTCCGATCGCATCGAGTCGCGGCTCAAGGAAGACCGCCGTTTTCACCCTGCAGCGGGCTTCGTGGCCCGGGCGCACTTGTCGGCCCATCACGCGTACGCGGCGCTGTACCGGCAATCGATCGAGGAGCCCGACGTCTTCTGGCGCGAGCAGACCGCGGACGTCGTCTGGCGCGCGCCGTGGGAGACGTTCTCCCAGTGGGCGCTGCCGAAGGCGAAGTTCTTCGTGGGAGCCAAGCTCAACGTCACCGAGACCTGCCTCGATCGGCACCTCCCGACGGCGCGGCGGACGAAGGCCGCGCTCGTCTGGGAGGGCGAGCCGGGCGATACGCGGACGATGACGTACTACGAGCTCCATCGCGCCGTGGTCCGGGCGGCCGCGGCGCTGGCGGACCTGGGCGTCGAGGCCGGCGATCGCGTGGCGATCTACATGGGAATGGTCCCCGAAACGGTCGTCGCGATGCTGGCCTGCGCGCGGATCGGCGCGACGCACTCCGTCGTCTTCGGCGGATTCAGCTCCGACGCCCTGCGCGATCGGATCAACGACTGCGGAGCGAAGGTGCTCATCACGCAGGACGGCGCGTGGAGGCGCGGCAACGTGGTGCCGCTCAAGTCGATGGCCGACGAGGCGACCGCCCAGACGCCGAGCATCCGCCACGTGGTCGTGCTGCGCCGCGTGGGCGAGGGCGTCGCGCCGGTGCAGATGATCGAGGGCAGGGACGTCTGGTGGAGCGACTGGATCGAACGCACGCCGAGCAGCGGCGCCGCGGCGCGCGCGCGACACCCGGACGCCTTCGACGCCGAGCACCCGCTCTTCGTGCTCTACACGTCGGGATCGACCGGCAGACCCAAGGGGGTCCTGCACACGACCGCCGGGTACCTCGCGGGCGTCCACGTCACGACGAAGTACGTGTTCGATCTGCGCGACGAGGACATCTACTGGTGCACGGCCGACGTCGGGTGGGTGACGGGCCACAGCTACATCGTCTACGGCCCGCTGTCGTGCGGGGCCACGTGCATGCTGTACGAAGGCGCGCCCAACTTCCCCGACTGGGGCCGCTTCTGGCAGATCATCGAGCGGCACGGCGTCACGATCCTCTACACCGCCCCGACGGCCATTCGCGCTTTCATCCGCGCCGGCGACAAGTGGCCGAACGAGCACGATCTGTCGTCGCTGCGCCTCCTCGGCAGCGTGGGCGAGCCGATCAACCCGGAAGCGTGGGTCTGGTACCACCGCGTCATCGGTCGCGAGCGCTGCCCCGTCGTCGATACGTGGTGGCAGACCGAGACGGGCGCAATCATGCTGACGACGCTGCCCGGGGCGGTGTTCGCGAAGCCGGGGAGCACCGGCCTGCCGTTCTTCGGCGTGGACATCGGCGTCGTGAAGGACCGCGGCGATCCGTGCGCCGCGAACGAGGGAGGCAAGCTGGTCGTCAAGCGCCCGTGGCCGTCGATGGCGCGAACGCTCTGGGGCGACGACGAGCGCTACCGAAAGACGTACTGGGACGTCATTCCCGACGTGTACTTCACCGGGGACGGCGCGCGGTGCGACGAGGACGGGTACTTCTGGGTCGTCGGGCGGATCGACGACGTCCTGAACGTCGCCGGGCACCGCATCGGCACCGCGGAGATCGAGAGCGCCCTCGTGAGCCACCCGGCCGTCGCGGAGGCGGCCGCGGTGGGGCGTCCGGACGAGCTCAAGGGCCAGGCGCTCGTCGCCTTCGTGACGCTCAAGGTGGGACAGGCGGCGGGCAAGGGGTTGAAGGACGACCTCGCGGCGCACATCGACAAGGAAATCGGCAAGTTCGCGCGCCCCGACACCATCCGCTTCACCGACGCGCTGCCGAAGACCCGGAGCGGAAAGATCATGCGCAGACTGCTGAAGGAGATCGCCGCCGGCGGTGAGAGCGGTGGGATCAAGGGCGATACGACGACGCTGGAAGACCTGGGGGTCCTCGCCAAGCTGCGCGCGACCGACGAGGAGTGAGGCTCGTGGCGGTGTCCCTGGTCCGATCTCTCGCTTCGCTCGAGCGTGCGGACTAATCTCTACCGAGGATCGTCTTGGCACTGACGGCGACCAAACGCGAAGGGGCGGGGCAGAAGAGCCCCGCCGAGCCGGCCCGGTTCGATCCGGTCCCGGGGACCGTGGTCGCGGAGAAGTACCGGGTCGAGAGCACGCTGGGCGAAGGGGGGATGGGCCTCGTCGTCGCGGCGACGCACCTCGGGCTCGAGCAGCGCGTGGCGATCAAGTTTCTCTTGCCGGAGGCCATGCGCAGCAAGGTCGCCGTCGAGCGCTTCCTCCGCGAGGCGAAGGTCGCCGCCAAGGTCAAGAGCGAGTTCGTCGCCCGGGTGCACGACGTCGGAACGCTCGACAACGACGTTCCGTACATCGTCATGGAGTACCTCGAGGGGTGCGACCTGGGCGATCTCATCGATCGCGACGGGGCGTTGCCCATCGACGAGGCGTGCGAGATCGCACTCCAGGCGTCGGAGGCGCTCGCCGAGGTCCACGCCGCGGGCATCGTGCACCGCGATCTCAAGCCGTCGAACCTCTTCGTCACGCGGCGCGCCGACGGGTCGCCGGTGGCGAAGCTGCTCGACTTCGGGATCTCGAAGCTGGGCGGCGGGCCCGACGACGGCGTCGATCCCGCGCTGACGACGACGGCCGCCATCCTGGGATCTCCTTCGTACATGTCTCCCGAGCAGCTCAAGTCGACCAAAGAGGTCGACGGGCGCACGGACGTCTGGTCGCTCGGCGCCGTCCTGTTCGAGGCCGTGACGGGCAAGCCGGCGTTCCGCGGCGAGACGGTGCCGCAGGTGTGCGCGATGATCGCGTCGGAGGAGCCGGTCGCGCCGTCGACGCTCCGCCCCGACATCCCGGCGGAGCTCGAACGGACGATCCTCGGCTGCCTCGAGAAGAACCCCGACAAGCGAACGCCGCTCGTCGATCTGGCCCGCGCGCTCGCCCGGGTCGCGCCGGAGCGGGCCCGCGGCTCGCTCGAACGGATCGAGGCGACCCTCGGGGTGTCGGAGCCTCGCCCGCGCCTGCCGACGGCGCCGGCCTCGGGCGAGGCCAGGCGCGACGCCATGCCCGTGCTGCCGCTCGCGACGTCGGAGCGCGCCCGCACGCAGTCGTCCTGGGGTCACGACAGGCGCGGTCGCCGGGCGGGCGGGGGCGCCGCACTCTTTCTGGTCCTCGTCGCCGGCGGGTCGGTGGCCGTCGGGGTGGTGACCGGGAGCCTTCGCGTCACCGGGCTCCGCGGCAAGATCGAAGGGGCGACGAGCGCCGTGACGTCGGCCGCCAGCGCCGTCTCGTCGGCCGTGTCGTCGGTGGCGTCGGCGTTGCCCGAGGTCCCGCTCCCGAGCGCGTTCCCGCCGCTTCCCTTCGAGGATACGGCGGATTCCGCCGAGCCGTCGGCCGAGGGGAGCGAGGCACCCGCCGAGCCGTCTCCCCCAGCTCATGCGGGGGCGGGTCCAGCGCCGGCCCACGCCGCGACGGCCAGGCCGCACCCGAGCGCGAGGCCGCACCACGTGACGGGCAAGCCCTGGCACCGGCGGCATTGATCGACAGCCCCGGGGAGCGGTTATACAATCGTCATACGTAGTCCGCACGCTCGAGCGAAGCGAGAGAGCGGACTAGGCACCCCAATCGCCATGCGCCGCAAGCCGCGTCCGACCAAGCAAATCGTCGCCTTCAAGGTCGAGCCCGAGCTTGCCGCGGTTCTCGACGCGATGCCCAACAAGAGCGAATTCATTCGCAACGCCGTCGCTCGTCAGTTGACGACGGCGTGCCCCCTGTGTCGGGGAACGGGGATCGCGCCATATACCGGAGTGACCGACGAGCTCACGCGCCTCGTCCAGCAGCATCCCCTCTGCATGTGCGCCGGATGCGGCGTGAAGGTCCCGCGGCCTTGCCACACCCCGGGGCATTGCGAGGACGAGCCGCGCATCGAGGCGTTCGAGCGCTGGGGCGTCTTTTACTGCGAGGTGTGCGGTCCGACCGTCGGCTTTTGCAGCGACTGCCACAAGCCCCTCGGCCGCGCGGGCACCAAAGGCAAGAGGGCGCAGTGCGAGAGTTGCCGTGCCGCCTGAGGTCGAGCACGCCGTTCGACGTGCGTTGCCCTGGCCGTCGCGTCTGACGCGCCGGGACGCGATCCGCGGGGCCATCGCGGGCGGGTACGCCGTGCGCGTGCGGGTGGCGGCGGCGACGCTCTTCGACGCGGGGGGCCACGCCGTCCTGCCGGGCGCGGTGCAGAGCGCGGTCCGCGCGGCCGTCGAGCGCCAGGCGACGCGGGTCCTCGGCGCCGGCGGCCTTCTCGAGGCGAACGTATCGGCCGCGGTTCGCGCCCTGGACAGCCCCGCGGTGCGAGCCGCCGCGGCGCACACCGCCGGTTCCGCGGGGCGGCGCATCCTGCGCAGCGTCGGGCTCGCTGCGGGCGCCGGCGCGACGATCGACGCGGGGTGGGCCCTCGCTCGCGCCGTGCGGTTGACGCGAAACGGCTCGCTCACGCCTCGCGAAGCGGTGGGTCACGTGGTCCGAGAGGCGGGGACCGGGGCCGCCGCGACGGCGGCGGGGACGGCGGCGGCCGCGCTGCTCGTGGCCTTGACGGGCGGCGTCGGTGCGCCGGCGGTCTTCCTCGTCGGGGCGGTCGCGTCGGCCGCGACGAAGGCCGGGATGGACGCTTGGCTCTCCGCGCGCGCGCGGGGGGCCATCCGCGTGCGCTCCGCCTGAGCCGCCGTCGAGTCATGCGCTTCCGATCGGATCGCCGGGTCGTCTGCGCCACGTTCGCGATGGCGCTCGGTGGAGCGTCGGTCGTCGGCTGCGCGGGGTCCGGTCGCCGGGAGACGGCGGCCCTCGCGACCGCGGTCGACCTCTACCGCCGCGCCGACGACGCCTCCCGCGCGCGGCGGGTCGAGGCGATCGCGAAGGTCGACTGCTCGGACCCCGTGGTCTGCCAGGCCAAGGGCGCGTGTCTCGCGGCCGCCGAGCCGACCGCTCGAGCGCTCGCGCTCAAGACGGAGGTGACGCGGCGCCTTGCGGACATCGAGGGTCGTCGGCTCGCCCCGGACGACCCCGAGGCGCAGGCGCTCCCGGGCAAGCTGGACGAGGCGTCGCGCCTGCTCGTCGCCGGCCGTGCCAAGATGACCGAATGCGAGAAGGCGCTCGCCGACTTGCGGCTGAAGTACGGCGCATGAGCCGCGGCGCTGTGCTAAGCCCGTTGCCCCGGTCATGTTCGACGCCCTAGCGAAGGGGTTCAAAAACGCGCGCAATCGCCTCGCCGGCTTGACGGAGCTCACCGAGCAGAACGTCGAGTCCGCGCTGCGCGAGGTGCGCCTCTCGCTGTTGGAGGCCGACGTCGAGCTCGGCGTCGTCAAGGCGTTCCTCGCGCGCGTCAAGGAGAAGGCCCTGGGTGAGGTCGTCCGCACGCGGACGAAGGGCAAGGAGGGGCAGTCGCTCCGCGTGGCGGCGAGCGACGTGTTCGTGAAGATCTGCCACGACGAGCTCGTATCGTTCATGGCGCCCGGCTCGGGGCCGGCGCTTGCCCTCGCCCCCAAGCCCGCGCCGACGGGCGTGATGGTGGTCGGCCTGCAGGGCTCCGGCAAGACGACAAGTTGCGCGAAGCTTGCGCGCTGGCTCGTGAAACAGGGCCACCGGCCCCTCCTCGTCGCCGCGGACATGCAGCGGCCCGCGGCTGTGGAGCAGCTGAAGGTGCTCGGCGAATCGATCGGGATCCCCGTGTTCAACGTGGCCGGCGCGACACCGCTCGAGATCTGCAAGCAGGGCCAGGCCCACGCGCGCGGCGCCAAGCACGACGTGGTCGTCTACGACACCGCGGGGCGCCTTGCGATCGACGATGCGCTCATGACCGAGCTCGCAGACATCAAGGCTGCGCTCGAGCCGGAGAACGTGCTCCTCGTCGTCGACGCGATGATCGGACAGGACGCGGTCAAGACGTCGAAGGCCTTCCACGATCGGCTCGGGCTGACCGGCGTCGTCCTGACGAAGCTGGACGGGGACGCGCGCGGCGGCGCGGCGCTCAGCGTCAAAGAGGTCACCGGGGCCCCCGTTCGGTTCGTCGGCGTCGGCGAGACGCTCGACAAGTTCGAGGAGTTTCGCGCCGAGGGGATGGCGAGCCGCGTGCTCGGCATGGGCGACGTCGTCGGCCTGATGAAGGACTTCGAGGAGGTCGTCGACGAGAAGGACGTCGCCGAGAAGGCGATGCGAATGCTCGAGGGCCAGTTCTCGCTGGACGACTTCCTCGAGCAGGTACGGACGATCCAGAAGATGGGTTCGATCAAGGATCTCATCGCCAAGATGCCGGGGATGGGCGACATGATGCCGCCCGGGGCCGACATCGACGACAAGGAGCTCGTCCGGATCGAAGCCATCATCCAGTCGTTCACCAAGCAGGAGCGCAAGGATCCCTACGCGCTCATCCGGGAGCCGGGGCGCGTCGGACGCATCGCGAGGGGGGCCGGCCAGCCGGAAACACAGGTGACGGAGCTCGTGCAGAAGTTTCTCTTCATGAAGCAGATGATGGAGGGCCTGGGCGCCAACATGGGGCTCATGGGCCGCATCCCCGGCGTGAAGAACGTCGCGATGGCGCGCCAGCTGAAGAAGCAGATGGCGCAAGGCGGCGGTTTCCCGGGGATGGGAATGCCTGGAATGCCTGGAATGCCCGGGTTCGGCATGCCCGGGATGGGCTTCCCCGGCATGGGAATGCCCGGGATGGGCGGCATGCCGGGCGCGGACGTGGGGGACAGCATGACCAAGATGCGGCCCCTGTCGGCGGCCGAGAAGAACGCGAAGAAAGCCGAGCGCAAGCGCGCCAAGGAAGCCCGGCGAAAAAGCAGGCGGTGAGCGGGACCGGGTCGCAAAAGCCTCGCTTTGTTTGGTCTGCGGGTCGGGGTAAAAGGGCGCCCGAGGAGACGGGACCATGAAACAGGAGCTTCGGATCGTTCGCCGGCCAGCCGCCGGCGCCTTACGAGCAACGGTGGCATGTCTGACGGGGGCGATCCTTTTCGCGGGTTGCGTCGGCGGCAGCAAGGGCCTGAGCTCGGAGGACAAGGAGAGGCTCAAGCCGTTCGTACTGGACGCGGTGCCCGCCGACATCCCCCACAAGCTCGACACCAACTTCGAGAACAAGGTCCACCTCATCGGCTACAAGTTCGAGCCCGAGCTCGCGCGCCCCGGCCAGGACGTCAAGCTCACGTACTACTGGCGCTGCGACGACACGCTCGAAGACGGGTGGCTGCTCTTCACCCACACCAAGGACGAGGGCAGCGGCAAGATGGGGAACCTCGACTTCGTCGGACCGATTCGCGAGGAGCGCAACGGTCACCAGCTGCTCGGCCCCGAGCGCTGGGAAAAGGGCAAGATCTACATCGACGAGCAGTCCTACAAGGTGCCGGGCGACGTGACCGGGAGCGAGGTCTCCATCCTGACGGGGGTGTGGAAGGGGGACGCTCGGCTGCGCATCATCTCCGGCCCGAACGACGGCGACAACAGCGCGATCGTCGGCAAGCTCAAGACGGGCATCGAGCCCAAGGCGGCCGACGAGCACACGCTGAACGAGGTCCCGACGCTCACGGTCCGCAAGCTGGCGGACGGCGCCAAGATCACCGTCGACGGCAAGGCGAGCGAGGCCGAATGGGGGGGCGCCGCGAGCACCGGCCCTTTCGTCGACGTGGGAACGGGTAAGCCGAATACGTCGTTCCCCGTCAACGCATCGGCCAAGCTCCTCTGGGACGACAAGAACCTCTACGTCCTCTACGAGGTCCAGCAAACGGACTTCTACACGGGCTTCACCGACGCGAAGGCGCAGCCCGCGGACTTCACGGCCGCCGGCCAGCCCAAGCTCTGGACCCACGACACGATCGAGATGATGGTCGATCCGGATCCGAGCGGAGACAACAAGGACTACTACGAGCTTCAAATCAACCCGCAGAACAAGGTCTTCAAGTCGCAGTTCGACACGCTCCAGCAGCCGAACGGCGGCCCCAACGGCCCGTTCGGTCACGAGGACTGGGACCCGAAGATCAAGAGCGCGGTCCAGATCCAGAAGGGCGCGGACGGCAAGCCCACCGGGTACACCGTAGAGGCGGCCATCCCCTGGGCCGGCTACAGCAAGGCCACCAAGCCCGCCGGTACGGGGGAGGTGTGGCGCGTCAACTTCTACGCGATGCACAATAACGGCGGCGTCTCGTGGTCGCCCATCCTCGGGCAGGGCACGTTCCACAAGGCAACACGCTTCGGGCGCGTGTCGTGGGGCGTGCCCGCGGCGCCGGCCGGCTCGGCCAGCGGCGCTGCGGCCCCCGCGGCCCCGGGAAGTGGAGGGCCCCCCACCGTCACCGCCGCGGGCGACAGCGGCATCAAGCTCATCGCCATGCCGCGGCCGGGCCTCGGCCTGCACCCGACGCCGAAGACGCCGCCGTCTCCGTAGAAGTGTCATCCTGAGCGGCAACGAAGGACCCCTCGAAATTCGCCCGCGCGAGAGCGCTTGCTTTACGCTCGCTCCATGCGGAGCATGCGGGCGGCGGCGGGGGTGGCGTTGAGCATCGTCGTCGCCTGTGGCACTGCCTGGGGCCAAGCGCCCGATTCGCAGGCGCAGCACTACAAGTCCGTACCGCTCAACCTGCAGAAGAAGCAGGTGGGCACGGACGCGATGGGCGACGTCGGGCGCGCGCGCATGCGGGCCGGAGACTGCGACGGCGCGGTGAACGCATTCGACGACGCGCTGCGGTCGTCGACCGATCCGACCCTCTACCGAGATCGCGGCCTGTGCCACGAAAAGCTCGGGCACCCGTATCCGGCGATCGACGACTATCGCGCGTACCTCACCAACGCATCGGACGCCCCCGACGCTGACGACATCCGCGCGCGCCTGAGGCGCCTCGAGGGGGCCGCGACCGGCGCGCCGGCGGCCGAAGAGTCGGACCCCGACGTCCCGGAGGGACTTGGCGCGCACGCGACCCTGACGGTCGGCAGCGGCGGCGCCAAAGCATCCGCCGGCGCCTCCACGCACGACAAGGCGTCCGCGGGAGAGGCTGACGACGAGGACGACCCCCTCGATACGCCCCTTGCCAAGGGCAAAGGCTGGTCTTTGGGGCCCCTCCTCTCGTTCCACAAGTGGTTCATCGGGAGCTCGTCTCTCGACGGCAACCCGCTCTACGGCGGCATGCTCGAGGGGGGGCAAAGCTCCAGCGAAGCCTTCGGCGCGGACATCCGCTACTCGTTCGGACCCCGCGGGTCGCTCGTCATCGAGGCGGCCTTCGAGCACTTCAACGCCACGAGCGACGACGCTGCGACGGCGAACGCGCTGACGTCCCAGGTCGGCTACGAGTTCCGGTTCCCGCTCTCGGACACGTACCGCGGGGAGTTCTGCGTCACCCCCGGCCTCGGGTACGAGCACCTCGCCGTGTCGCCGACGGATCCGCAGACAGCGGCGCTATCCTACGGGGCCTTCGTCCCCCGCGTCCGGCTGAGCTACCGCCTCCTCCTGCAACCGTCGGTCGGCCTCGATTTCTCCGCCGATTTCGGGGTCGCAAACTTTTTCGTCTATGACAAGGCCCCGTTCGACTCAGCCTCTTCGGCCACGCCCCTCGTGGCGCTCAACCTCGGGATTCTTTGGGGCTTGTGAACGCGCGGGGGGCCTGACGCGTCCTATGGACGCGGTATCCTGGACGCATCGTTCGCAGGGGGTTTCGTCGCTCGATGGGGACGTCGTCCGACCAACGCAGCGGTTCTCGCGCCGGGCGCACGTCGACCGGAGCGAAGCTGGCTGGCCAGTGGGTGCTCGGCGCGTGCATCGCGGGGTCCGCCCTGGCCGTCGGCACCGTCCACACCATCACGCTGTGCGCCGTCACCGCCGGCCTCGCCGTTGCTTGCGCGCTCGTCTGGTGGCACGCCGAGCCTTCGAGCGCGCGCTCGGGGGCGACGCTCCTCCTCTTCGCGGGCATCGGTCTCACGGCGTATACCGCCCTGCAGACCGTTCCCGTTCCCATCGCGTGGCTCGCGGTCATCGCACCCCACAACGCGGACGTGTGGTCGCGCGCGCTGACGCCGCTGCGCGAGGGCGGGCCTCGGTGGGCGCCCATCAGCCTGGACCCCGCGGCCACCCGCGTCGAGGTGCTCAAGGGGGTCGCGTACCTGCTCGCCTTCGTCACGGCCGTGCGCCTCGCGAGGCAACGTGAGGGCGCCCGCTTCCTCGGGGCCGCCGTCGTCCTCACGGCGATCGCGCTCGCCCTCGCGGCGGTGCTGCACCCCGCCTTCGGGGCGCACAAGCTCTTCGGTGTTTACGAGCCAGGCCCGGGGATCGCCGAACGGCACATCGCGCCGCTCATGAACCCCAACAACCTGGCGGCTTACCTTGGGGTCGCCGTCTGCATCACCCTGGCAGCGGCCCTCGCGCCGGAGCCCGCCGTCCCGCGCGCCATAGGCGCGGCGGTGGTCCTCGTGCTCGGAGCGGCCCAGGTCTGGGTCGCGTCGCGCGGCGGGGTCGTGGCCATGGGGCTGGGGGTCGCCCTGGTCCTCGCCATCACGCGGATCGGGCGAGCCCGCGACCGGGGGCGAAGCGCGGTGACCACGCTGTCGATCGTGACCGGCGCCGTCGCGGCCGCGGGCGCGCTGCTCATCACGCTGGCCGGCTCGGAGGAGGCGTCGAGCGAGCTTTTCGTCACGGACCTCTCCAAGCTCGGCCTCTTCGCGCACGTCATGCGGATGCTGCCGGCCGTGCCGATCTTCGGGTGCGGGCGGGGTGCGTTCGAGAGCGCCTATCCCGCTTTCCGGACGGACACGGGACACGTGACCTACACGTACCCGGAGAACGTCGTCGCGCAATGGCTGCTCGAGTGGGGCGTGCCGGTGGGGCTCATGGGGCTGGTGGCCGTCGCGTACGCCCTCAAGCCGAGCGCGGTGCTCGCGCGGTCGACGCGCGCGGCGGGGGCGTGGGCGGCCCTCGTCGCCCTGGCGGTGCAGAACCTCGCCGACATCGGGACGGAGGTGCCCGGGCTCATGCTCGCGGCGGTCGTCTGCGCGGCGATTGTCGTCGCGGGGTTGCCGGGTCGCCTCCCGCGCTGGAGGGTCGAGAAATGGGCGAGGGCTCCGCGGCTCCTCGCTGCGTGCGGGGTCGTGGCCGCCGCCGCGGCGATCGTGCCCGCCGCAAGCGGGTTGGCGCACGAGCTCCACGAGGATCGCCTCGCCCTGCACGACGCGGCGCTCGTGCAGCGCGTGTCGTCGGGCGACATGCGTACGCTCGAGCGGGGGGCGATGCTCCGTCACCCCGCGGAGCCGTATCTGCCGTTCATCGCGGCGCTGCGGGCGTCGCACCAGCGCGACGAAAGCCCAATCCCGTGGGTCGGTGCGACCCTCGAGCGGGCGAGGACGTACGCCCCCGCGCACCTGGTGCTGGCTCGAACGCTGGCCGCCCGAGTCCCGTCGCAGGCGCGGCTCGAGTACCGTCTCGCGATCGAGCAGGCCCCGGAGTTCGACGTCCTCGTGATGGCGGAGGCGCCCCGCGTCGTGGGTGGGTACTACGACGCGATGGAGGTCGTGCCGTCCGGAGACGCGCCCCGGGTGCTCGACATGCTGGTGAGGGCGCTCGCGGACAGGCTTCCGTCGACGTGCGTCCGGCTCGACGCCGAGCTCGCCGGGCGCGCGCCGGAGAACCCGGCGCCTGCGCTGCGCGCCGCGCGCGGGGCGGTCGAAGACGTGGAGGCCGGCGACGCGGCCCCCTGGTGCAGCGGAGCGGCGCGAAGCGCGTGCCTCCGCGACGCGCTCGACAAGACGGCACGCGCCCAGCGCGCGGCCCCCCCGGCGTGCGAGGCCCACGCCCTTCGCGCGCGCGCGCGCATCGCGGCCGGCGAGCCGACGGCTGCCCTGCGTGACCTGCAGGTCGCCGCCGATTCGGTCAGCGACCGCGTGGCGTGTCTCGAAGCCCTCGAGGGGATCGCGCGAGCTGCCGGGGACGCCCCGCGGGCGAACGCGGCTCTGGACCAGGTGGTCCGCGCAGGCTGCAGCGACGATCGCGATTGCGTCCGCGAGCTCGCATGGGTCGCGGCGCGCCAGGAGGCGACCGGCAATCCGCACTCCGCGTACGCCCTCTACAGGCGGGCCTACGAGCGCGCCCCGGACGACGACGCCCTGCTCGAGAACATCGCCCGGCTCGCCGCGCAGGCGGGGCTGCACGCCGAGGCGGCCGAGGACTACAAGCGGCTCGCCGGTCATCATCCGGGCGACCCGCGATGGCCGGCCGCCGCGCTCCACGAACGCGAAGCCGCCGTCCGCGAGGCCCTCAAGCTGTGAGAGCGTGAACCCCCGTCCGGTGGGGGGCTCGAGACTAATGCGGCGCGGGCCTATCCTGCTCGCCGTCGTCGCTCTGCGCGGGGGTCGTCGGCGTCCGGTAGCCCTCCCGCTTGTAGTAGTAGTAGTGGTAGTAGTACGTGTACTCGTGCCGGTTGAGGTCGACGGCGTTCAGCACGGCGCCGACCAGCGGCGCGTCCACGTCGCGGAGCGAGCGCAGACCCTGAGCGCTCAGGTGCCGGCTCGTCTTGAAGGCGCGCACGACGAACACGACGCCGTCGCAGATCGTCGAGATGATCGCCGAGTCCGTGACGGCGATGACCGGCGGGCTATCGATGATGACCCGATCGAAGCGCTCGGCCAGCTCGTTCAGGAAGTCGTGGAACCTCTTCGAGTGGAGCATGTCGGCCGGGTTGGGAGGCGTCGGGCCGGCCGGCACCGACCATAGGTTCTCGACCTCCGTCGGCTTCGCGACGTCGTCCACAGTGGCCTCGCCGATGACCACGTTCGTCAGCCCCACGTCGCCCGCCCGGTCGAAGATGCGATGAAGGCGCGGCCGCCGCAGGTCGCAGTCGACGAGACAAACGCGCTGTCCTCCCTGCGCGAAGGCCACGGCGATCGTGCACGCGACGGTGGTCTTGCCCTCCGAAGGAGCCGCGCTCGTCACGAGGAGCTTCCGGTAGGGCCGATCCGGGTTCATGAACATCAGGTTCGTCCGGATGCTGCGCGCCGCCTCGGCCATCCCGCTCAGCGGCCGGGTGTGGACGACCAGCTCGTCGTGCCCCACCGGCGGCGTCTTCGGCTTCGACCGGCGCGACCGCCGGCGGCGCCCGTAGCGCGGCTTCTCCTCTTCCTCACCGAGCTCGGGGAGCAAACCGAGGAACGTCACAGCCAGCTTGTTCTCGACGTCGTCGGGCGTCTTGAGCGACGCGTCGAGCTGCTCGCGCGTCCACGCGAAGGCGATCCCGAACACCAACCCGAAAAAGAGCCCGATGCCCACGCTCAGGCCCACCCGCGGCCGGATCGGCGAGTGAGGCTCCTTCGCCGGGTCCACGACGCGGATGTTGTTCGCGCGCATCATGCGCGCGAGATCCGCCTCCTTGGTCCGATCGAGCAAGAGCTCGTAGAGCTTCTCGTTCTCCTGACGACCGCGATCGAGCCTGTGGTACTCGATCTCCTTCATGTTCAGCTCGACCGCGCGCTTGCGCGTCGCGTCGAAGAGGGCCGCCTCGCCCGCCTCCTCGCGCCCGACGATGGCGAGGTCGCGTTCGAGCGCGCCCTGGATGTTGCGCACCTCGTCCAGAAGCGCGGACCGCGTCTCCGCGATCGTCTCGGACACGCTCTTCACCTGCGGGTGGTTCTCGCCCTTGCCCGACGCGATCAACGCGGCGCGCTCCTTGACCGCCTCCTGGTAGCGCGATCGAAGACTCCCGAGGAATTGGCTCGCGAGGAGCTCCGAGGCGGGCAGCTGGTCGGGGTTGTCCGGAGGCACCTTCGACAGCTCGGCGTAACGAGCTTGAAGCTCTGCCTGCTTCGTTCGCGTGTGGGTCAGCGACGTGTCGAGCTCTTGCATCTCGACGCGCAGCATGTTCGAAAGCTCGTTGATCGACGTGCTCGGCAGGTCGTTGCGCAGCTTGAAGTCGTGCAGCGCGTCCTCGTCGTGCTCGAGGTCCTGCTTGACGTGGTCCATCTGGCCGTTCAGCCACGTCACGGCGTCGGCCGTCGCCGATTGCGCGTTCTCGAGGTTCTGGCTGATGTAGGCGGCCGCCACCGCGTCGCAGATCTGTTTGGCCCGCCGGGGGTTCGGATCGTCCACCTTGATGAGGAGCAGGCGGCTGTACTTGATGGGTTCGGCGCTGACCCGCGATCGCAGGACGGCGGCCGTCTGCTCCACCGTCGGAGGCGTCGGCGGCGGCGAGGTCCGCCCGAAGAACTCATAGTCGTTGGCGAGCCCGAGGTCGCGCGTGGCCGTCGCCAGGACGCGGTCGGAGGTCACGATCTTGTACTGGGTCTCGTAGTACTCTCGCGTGTCGAACCACCAGCCGGCGCCGATGTCGAGGACGCCGTCGCTCTTGTTCCCGAGCGGCTGCGCGGCGTGCGGATCGATCTCGACCATCGAGACCGCCTGATAGATACGGGTCTGCGTCTTGGCATAGGCGAGCGCCACGCCGCTCGCCAGGATGACCGTGGCGGCGACGAGCGCCCAGCGCTTGCGGACCGCCTTGGCGAGGTTGACGAACCCGCCCGCCGCCTCTTCGAGGACCGTCGACTGGGCTACGGGGGCGGTGGGTTTGGTTGTCAAAGCCATCGGGGTTCGAAGCGTGGCTCACGAAAATGCGGCCCCGCCCAGTAACATAGGGGGGCGCAATTCGCGAGAAATTCGAGGATAAACGTTCTGTTGCGCGGCCCCGCCTGGTTGTTCATCCCGGCCTCGCTCGGCCCGCCCGGCCTCGCGCCGGCTCCTCATCCCTTCCGCCCGGCGGCCTCGCGCCGGGCGAGGGCGACGTCGGCGTCTACCATGAGGTCGACCAGCCCCTCGAATTTGACTTTGGGCTGCCAGCCGAACGTCTTGCGCGCCTTCGACGAATCGCCGAGCAGCCGATCCACCTCCGCGGGCCGGATCTGACGGCTGCTGGTCTCGACGTGCTCGCGCCAGTCGAGGCCGACGCGCGCGAAGGCGCGAGCCAGGAAGTCCTGCACCCGATGGGACTCGCCGGTCGCGACCACGAAGTCGTCCGGCGTCTCGAGCTGGAGCATCAGCCACATGGCCTCGACGTAGTCCGGTGCGTACCCCCAGTCGCGCTCCGCATCGAGGTTGCCGAGCCCCAGCTTGCGCTGGGTGCCCGCGACGATGCGGCCGACGGCCCGGCTGATCTTGCGCGTCACGAAGTTCTCGCCGCGACGCGGGCTCTCATGGTTGAAGAGGATCCCGTTGCAGCAGAACATCCCGTACGCCTCGCGGTAGTTCTGCGTGATGTAGAACGCGTACGCCTTGGCGCAGCCGTACGGGCTCCGGGGGTGGAATCGCGTGCGCTCGGTCTGCGGGACGTCCTCGACCTTGCCATACAGCTCGGAGGTCGACGCCTGGTAGAAGCGCGACTTGAGGCCCGACACGCGGATCGCTTCGAGCAAGCGGCCAACGCCGGCGGCGTTGACGTCCGTCGTGTACTCGGGTGTCTCGAAGCTCACGAGGACGTGGCTCTGCGCCCCGAGGTTGTAGACCTCGTCTGGCTCGGCCGTGCGCAGGACCGCGTGGAGCGACGACGAGTCGACGAGGTCCCCGTAGTGGAGCACCACCCGGTCGAGGATGTGATCGATGCGCGACGTGTTGAACGAGCTCGCGCGCCGCACCAGGCCATGAACCCGGTAGCCCTTTTCGAGCAGGAGCTCGGCGAGGTACGACCCGTCCTGCCCGGTGATTCCGACGATGAGAGCGTTGGGCATGTCTAGGGCCCCGAGCTTACAAGCGGCCGTGCACCGGGTCGACTCGACGCCAATTCCCGGCGCACGCCCATCACGACGAGCCAGAGCGCGGCGAAGAGGAGCGAGCACCAGATCCCCAGGAGGGCGCCCCGCCCCCGCTGAAGCCGCCGGGCGAAGACCGGACCCCAGAAGTTCGGCACGTAGCGGTCCCAGACGATGTGCACCGTCTGCGCGCAAGCGCCGTCCGGGTCGGGCAAGGGCGGCGGCGGTTCGCCCCGCAGCCACCGGACGAGGTTCGTTGCCCGCCGTTCGAGCTGGCCATGCACGAAGCTGTTGCGCAGCGGCGCGTCGGCCATCCCTTCGCATGTCGCCTGTCCGTATTCGAGGTGGTGCGTCGCGAAGACGGACAGAGCCTGGACGGCGACGCTGAGCGCGACGACGCCGATCGCCACGCGCCGCGCCGAGGGCCTCGCCGCGAGGCTCTGGAGGCCGAGCGTGAGCGGCACCACAAAGAGCGGCAAGAGGTGGCACTGGTAGCGCGTCCCCCAGACGACCCCGCCGGTGTACGAGTCGTGCCAGCACGAGAAGAAGACGTAGCAAGATAGGAGCCCGACGAGCGTGCCCACGGCGTACCACCGGTCGCGGACGTAGAGCTGGCGCGCCCCGTAGATCGCCAGCGCCAGCACCGGCGAGAGGACGAAGAGTCCGAAGCCGGGTCCGACGAGGAGCGACACGAACACCCCCGGCGATCGCGCATCGAGGGAAACGAGCGAGAAGTGGCCCAATCGATCGTAACCGAAGGTGAGGATGCTGCCGAAGCGCAGAT
>DATGJA010000262.1:0-8979 GCA_035295445.1 Polyangiaceae bacterium
CTCGCCGTCGCGCCCACCGAGCTTCGGAATGAGCTCGTTGTGGGCCTCCATGTCGTCGATGAGCTCCGTGAGCAGACCCGCTTCGGCGTCCACGGCGCTCGTGGCGTCCGTCGCGCCGGCGGCGTCCCCTGCCCGCGCGTCCTTCGGGCTGGCATCGCGGGCGTCGGGACGACCCGCGTCCGTGGGACCGTCGGCGCCCGATTCGGACGGCGACAACGCATCCAGGTCGGCGGTCGCGGCCTCCGCGTCGTCGGGGACCCCTTGCGTCTCGGCCCCCACCGGCACGTCGACGGCGGCGCTCTCGGGAATGCCCGTCGAATCGCCGCTGGACGCGTCGCGCACGATCGTCGCGTCGCTCGCGTGGGCCGCGCCGGCGTCGCCCGTCAGCGCGATGTCCTCGATCCCCGCGACGAGCTCGCAGCCCGTGACCGTCCCTCCCGTCGCGAGGGCGAGCCACGCGACCGCGGCGGCTGGGCGAACGGCCCCCATGCACACTATCGTACCGCAAAATCGCTGTCATCCTGAGGGAGCCCACGCTCGTCGCAGGATGACAGCGACTTACCCGTCAGGGCGACTCGGCGTGATGCGGGCAGCACGTCCGGCCGTGGTGATGGGCCATGTGTGCAAACCCCGAGGCGTACCCGACCACCGTGCCGACGGCGAGAAGAGCGATGACCATCCTTCGTCGCATGAATCCCATGGCCGTCTCCCTTCACACCCAGGCGTGCCGGTGCCCGCATGACCGCCGGACGCCGCCGTAAGAAATGCCGTTCTCGATGAGGTCCCCCACCTGCTTGCGCTGTCGCTCGTCGAGGGTCCCCGTGACCTTCTTCGTCGTCTCGACGAACGCGACCCGAAGACGCGCGAGCAGACGGTCGTGGCGCGCGAAGGTCTCTTCGAGCGTCGCGTCGTCGACCAGCCCGCCCCGCACCGCACGCGCGATGTCGGCGCGGGTCTGGCTCATCTCTTCCCGAACCGCCCTCTTCTCCTCTTGTAGCTCGTCGAGGGCGGCCAGGATCGCCTTCTCCTGACCGGGCGTCGTGTCGAGGCGCTCGAAGAGCGACCGCATGAGCCAGCGGCGTCCCCGCCCCCGCCATCCCCCCCCCTGCCATCCGCCGCCGTGGCGCAGGACGCGGACCAGCGCCACCAAACAAACAGTGCCAAAAATGAACCCGAGCATCGTTGTCTCCTTTCGTTGTGTATCGATGCTCATCGCCGGCGCGAGCGCCCGCGTTCCGCGTGTGAAGATTCGTAAAGGCGGCGATCGGGCGTCGCCGTCGCTACCGATCGTTCTGTCCCGCCGTCGTACGGGGCGAATTCTCCGCCCGCTGGCGGAAGAGCAGAATGAGCCGGGCTTTGGCGAACCGCGCCGTGATCCCCGCAAGCCCAGGCTCGGAAGCGAGCGTCTCGAGCAGAGTGAGCGACTGCCCGCGGTCCAGGTCGTCGTCCTCGATACTGCAGCGCCTCATCGCCGCCACGACGAGGTTCTCGCTCGCTTCTTCGCCGAGCGAGGGCGAGAGCAAGTCCACGATGGACCGCCATCGGATGGTGCTGTCTGCGTCCGGTTCATCCACGCCGATCCGCCTTCGGGACGGCGGTGCCGGAGGAACGGCGGGGGCCGGCGACGCGGCGCCGGAAAGGCCCCGCGAGCGGGCAAAGCGCGCCGCGATGCCGATGACGCCAGGGTTCCCTGCAAGCACGTTGAGGACCGCATCCGCGTCGAACGACCCCAGCGTGGCCACGGCGGAGGAGACCGCCTCCTGAACCTTCTCCCGCCCGACCGCGGGCGAAAGCTTCGCCACGAGCTCGTCGAGCGTCAACGCAACGGGCGCAGGTGGCGCGGAACGCTTGGTCACTCGGGAAAGGCGAGCACCACGCTCGTCGTGTTGTGAAAGCCGCTCATGTCGCCGGCGTCGAGCGCGATCTCGCCGTAGGTTTCGAAGCCCGCGAGCGGAACGCCCCCGAGCTCCTCCGTCATGCCACGCAGGGCGCGCCCGAAGTCCTTCTGCAAAATGAGGTTGCGACAGATGCAGTCGAACACCAGCGCTCCCGCCGGTCGAAGGGCCCCGAGCTGCGAGCGCGCACGCCGGGCGGCCTCGCGCGCACTCGCGACTTGGCGCTCGGGCTGGCTCTCGGTGATGCGGATGACGCTTCCCTGCGGGATCCCGCACGCGAAGCTGATCGAGTCGTCGGCCCCACGCGAGAGCGGCGCGCGAATCTTGTACGACTGACCTGCCGCGAGGCCGGCCTCGTAGCGCAACAGGAACGCACCTTCGTCCTCGCTTGCAACGTCCGGCACGCGTGCCGCCGTCTCCGCACGCCAGACTTGCCACGCAGGCCGCCCTTCGATCTCGTGAACGACGGCTCCCGAGGCGCGGGTCACGCGCAGGGGCGCCGAGATGGGCTCGTGACCGTGGCAAACCCCGACGCCGAGCGGCTGCTTGGAGAAGAGAAGCGCAACGACGACGGCGTCGCTCCCCGCACGTCGGCCAAGCGCGACGTGCGTCGCCTTCATGGCCAGGTCGTCGCCCGCCGCACCGCCGGCCAAGCGCACGCCGTCGCCCAGCAGCGAGGCGGCCAGCAGGGTCGCCTCCTCGCCGTTTCCCGCAAGCGGATCGAGCAAAAGCAGCGCCGTACGGTGCGGGTACGCATGAAGCTGTCGCGGCAGGCCCTCGAGCGCCTCGCCGATTGCCCGCTCGGGGTCGGCCTTGAGCCCCGTGCTCATGCCCGCAAACACCTTGTACTCCCCGGCCAACGCGAAGAGGGCCGCGGATCCCTTCGCGTCGCCTTCTTCGGTAAACTCGCCCGCGGTCGAGGCGCCGAGGCACGTCGCGGCCGGAAACTCGGCGGCGAGGGTGCGCATCAACCCCTCGAGCGGCTGCGCGGTCGAAGCGAACGCGAGCAGCAACGCGGGCGACTCCCCCTGAAGCTTGGCGCGCGCCTCAGACACGAGCCGCGCCCCCGCCTGCTCCGCGGTTCCCGAAGCGAGGGCGGTCGCTATCTTGGTCTTCATGCGGTTCTTCCTCCGAGGGCGCTCAAGTCAGAAAAAGCGCCAACTTTAACCAGACGGCAGCATCCGCACGAACTCAAGCCGTCTCGAGCCCATTTTCATCTTTGGTAGGACAGCGACGCTTTTTCGCCGCAACGCGCCAAGACCACAGCTCGCGTCAGTCCGCGGCCGCGCGGACGGGCTTTCCGGCGATGGCCCTCGCCACCGCCCGGCCGGTCAGCACGCACGCGCCGAGGAACGTGCCCTCGAGCGACCCAAGCCCGTGGATCCCGCCCCCGCCGAAGCCCGCCGCCTCTCCGACGGCGTAGAGACCTTCGATGCACGCGCCGTCGGGGCGAAGGACCCGCCCCCGAAGGTCGGTCTGGATGCCGCCGAGGCTCTTGCGCGCGAGGATGAACTCCCGGATGGCCATGAGGGGGCGCGCCTTCGGGTCGAGGATCTTCTGGAAGTTGCAGGTGCGGACCTTGTCGCCCCGGTAGTTCATGTAGACCGAGATCCGCCGTAGCTGCTCGTCGTTGTAAAACCCGGGACCACGGTCGATCTGATCGTCGTACTCGCGGATGTCCGACTCGAGCGTCTCGAGGTCGACCTTGTATCCGCCGAGGCCGCGCTCGTTCATCTTGTCGACGAGGTCCGCGAGCGAGTCGGCGACGACGATGTCATCGGGGCACTCGGCGATGAGGCGGTCGACCAGCTCGTCGTTGCCGAAGACGAGGTGCTTGGCGAGAAGGAGCTTCTTCTTGAAGCGAAAGGCCGTCATGTAGTCGCAACCGGACACGCCGAGCTCCTTCAGGGCGATCGTGCGGTTGAGGACCTGCCACGAATACTGGCCCGGCTGACCGCAGATCCGTTCGACGAGGTAGCGCGTGTCCGTGTAGCTGACGAGAGGCGTCGGGCCGATGCGTTCGCCCCGCGCGTTCACCCAGAGCGCGGAGCGCGGCGGTACGAGGCTGATCCCGTCGTTCGGGCGACGCTGACCCGGCTTGTGAATCCCGGCCGGGTAGTGCCACTGCTTGTCCATGTGCGTGAGGCGTCCGCCGAGCGCTTGCACCCGGTCGTGGAGCAGGCCGTCGCCGTAGTCGTGCGCGCCGTTGAGGATCACCTCGGGCGGGGTCCCCCACGGGCTGTACCAGTTCGCCCGCAGCTTGCTCAGGTCACCGCCGCAGATCCCCCCCGAGGCGACGACGAGGTGCTCTCCGGTCGCGCGAAAGGCAGACCCGTCGTCCATGCGGCGGCCAACGAGCGCCGTTGCACGGCCCCCGCTCGACTCGATGCCGTTGACCTCGTGACCGAAGAGGATCTGGAGGTCGCGCCGCCGGGGATGCGCGTCGAGGGCCGCGACGAGGCGGCTGACGATTTCCCAGCCGGTGCCCCAGGTGACGTGCCAGCGGGGCACCGAGTTGTGCGGGCGGTAGATGCCGCGTTCGACCCAGTTGACGATCGGCAGGAAGCGAACCTTCTTGTGGGCCAGAAAGTCCCAGATGAACTCGATCGAGGCCTCGCAATAGAGCTTGGCCCACGCCTTCGGCCATCGGTCCTCCGTGCCAAAGTGGGCGCAGCGCTGCCAGTCTTTCCAAGCGAGCTCAGGGTCGTCCCGGATGCCCGTCCGGCGCTGGTGCGGGGTGTCGATCATGTGCACCCCGCCAAAGGACTCCTTGGCGAGACCGCCGAGCCGTTCGGGCCGGTCCTTGTCGATGAGAAGGACGCGCATGCCGTGCTCCAAGAGCTCGTAGGCGGTCACGATTCCGGCGAGGCCGGCGCCGGCGATGACGACATCGGCCTGGTGGGTGGGGGGCCCCATGCGCGTCCGAAAAGGGGTAGCGCAAAACGCCGGGTCGGTGGGGTGATGGCGCGGCTGAGCAAGAGTTTGGCGGTCGGAGCATGGCCGGATTGAGCACCGAAAGAGACCCAAGAAGGGAGCGACGAGCGGACCCAGGCGTGGCAGAATCCGTCGGGAGCGGCCATGACGCGGCAGCCTTCCGATAGCGACGTCGGGCGACGGCTGGTGTCCCTGACGGCGACGGTCCAGGGGATCGCATCCCAGGCGACGCACCGAGAGGAGAGCTCCGGGTTCTTCAACCTCGCTGCGCTTCGGATGCCCGAGCTGGAACGCGTGATGGAACGCGTGCAGAGCACGAACCCGCTCATCCGCCACGTGCAGCATGGTCCCCTGCCGGCACCCAAGGTGCCGCCGCGCCGGTCGCCGCCGCCGCTCCCGCCGGCGGCCGCCTGGCAGTGGCCCGCCCCGCAGCCGCCGTCCGCTCCCGTGGCGTCGTGGCCGAGGCCCGTCGCCCCCGTGCCCGTGCCCGTGCCCGTGCCGCACGAGCCGGTATATCTCGATCCACCGCGACTGCGCCCGTATCGCAGGACGGGCAAAAACATCGGCTGGTACGCGATCGCCGTCGCCTGGCTGGCCACGACGTCGCTCGGACTCCTCAGCGCGACGACGGTGCCGGCGCACACGCTCGCAGGTGCCCATGCGCCGGGGGCGCCGGCCTCGGCGACGGCCGTCCACGCAGCGACGACGCCGGTCCCCGCCGGCCCGATCGTCGTGCCGGATCACTCGACGCCATGGCAGCCCGTGGTGACGGCGGTGACGATGACCCCGGCGCCGGCTCCGGTCGTGCCCGCGGCGCCCAAGGGACTCGCGCCGATCGCGAGCCCCAACGCGCTGCCGATGGCCGGTCGGCCGCACGCGCGCCCAGCTCCTCGGCCCGCGCCCCCGCCGCCCCCGGCCTCTCGTCCCGCGGTGGCCGCCTTGCGATCGACTCCGCCCGCCGCCTCGCCGACGCCCGCGCCCGAACCCGCGGAGCCCGCGCCCGTCGCCGCGGCCCCACCCCCGCCGCCGAAGGTCGCGCCGCCGCCGCCCGCGCCCGCCGCCGCGCCGGGACCGAGCACACCGCTGTCGACGGGCGGCTCGCTCGAAGATCTGATCCGCCGCGAAGTGGCGGCCGAATCGAAGAAGCAGAAGCACTGAGCTCACGTGCCGCAAAAGGTGGCGCGCACGCGCTCCTCGGGGCCCGGCGCTTCGGCCAAGTACGCGAGGTGCGGCTTGTCGACGTACGGCGTCTCGAGGGCGCGGAGCAACGCTTCGAACGGCCCGAAGTCGGCTCGATCCACGGCGGCCGCGATGAGCTGTTCGATGCGGTGGTTTCGCGGGATGAACGCCGGGTTCACGCTCCGCATGGCGTCCGCGCGCGCCGCCGGGGAGAGGTCCTCGGCGGCGAGGCGCCGCCTCCACCGCTCCGCCCACTCGTAAAACGCCGCCTCGTGGGCGAAGAGGGCCGCCACCTCGCGATCCGCGTCGGCATCGGCGACCGAGGCGCACAGCCGGCGAAAAAAGAGGGTGTGGTCCACCTCGTTCGCCGCGAGGCGCTCGAGGAGGTCCGCCGTCAGCTCTGCGTCGTCCTCCTCTTCCTTCGCGAGGCCCATCTTCGCGCGCAGGACGCGCGCGGACGCCCCCCCGAAGATCACCGGAAAGCGCTCGAGCTTCGCGGTCGCGAGGCGCGACGCCTCGGCCGCGTCCGGGTGAAGGAGCGGGAGCAGCGCCTCGGCCAGCTTCACGAGGTTCCACTGCGCGATGCGCGGCTGGTTCGCGAACGCGTACCGCCCGCCGTGGTCGATGGAGCTGAACTTCTTTCGCGGGTCGTACTCGTCGAGAAAGGCGCACGGCCCGTAGTCGAGCGTCTCCCCGGAGATCGACGTGTTGTCGGTGTTCATGACGCCGTGGATGAAGCCGACGCCCATCCAACGGGCGACGAGATCCGCCTGTGCGGCGATGACCTGCTCGAGCAGCGCGAGCGCATCGTTGCCATGGCCCATGGCGTGAGGATAGTGACGCTCGAGGGCGTAGGCGGCGAGGGTGGCGACCGCGTCGTTATCGGCGCGCGCCGCGAAGTACTGGAACGTGCCGATCCGGAGGTGACTCGCCGCGACGCGCGTGAGCACGGCGCCGGGCTGCACCGAATCGCGCACCACCGGCTCGCCGGTCGTGACGACGGCGAGCGCGCGCGTGCTCGGAATTCCGAGAGCCGCCATCGCCTCGCTGACGAGGTATTCGCGAAGGACGGGGCCCAACGCGGCGCGACCATCCCCACCGCGCGAAAACGGCGTGCGCCCGGAGCCCTTGAGCTGCAGATCGCGTCGCCGTCCGTCCTGCCCGACGACCTCGCCCAGCAAAATGGCGCGCCCGTCGCCGAGCTGATGGACGAAGTGACCGAATTGATGCCCCGCGTACGCGAACGCAATCGACGCAGCGCCCGCGGGGAGCTCGTTGCCGGAGAGAGACGATGCGCCGGCGGAGGACGCGAGCTGGTCGGGGTCGAGGCCCAGGAGCGTGGCGAGCGGCCGGTTGATCTTCACGACGCGGGGCTCGCGCACCCTCGTCGGCGCGACGCGCGCATAAAAGCGACCCGGAAGACGGCCGTACGTGTCGTCGAACGCAAAGAACATCCTCCGTTCACCATAACCGCATCGAGACGAGACGAGACCACCATGTGGGCGGCTATCGTGGCGTGTCCTGGGCGCCGGTCGACCGCCACCACGATCTTCCGAGCTGCTACGATTAAGGATCATGCTTGTGCGATCCGGGGCAATCGCGTGCTTGATCCTTGCGTCGTGCAGTCAGCTCGCGGGGCTCACGGATTTCAGCGCCAGCGCGGGCGGCGACGAGGACGGTGGCGTGCCGCCGAACGGGCAGAGCGCGAGCGCCGAGGTCCCGTCGGGCGTCGAGGCTGCACCACCCGGGAGCGTCGATTCGGCCACGCCGGAGACTGGCGCGGACGCGAGCGGCGGCGCGGCTTCCGTGCGAGACGCCGGCGCCAGCCCGGAGGTGGAGTGGGAGGCGGCGGCGGATACGAACACGGACGCCGCGACGGGTGCGGTCCCGGATTCAGGAGGCAGCGCGACGGATGCAGGAGCAGATTCAGGAGTAGATGCAGCGCAGCCGACGGAGATGGATGCCGCGCCTGACGTCGGGCCCGTCTTGACCTTCACACCGACCAGCGCGGTCCTCTCGATCCTCGCGTCCGACGCCGGGGTGTGCTCGATGAACGGCACGCAGAGCGCGTCCCTCGACCTGGTCAACGCGAGCGATGCCGGCGTCACCCTCATGTGGATCGCTCAGGCTCCTGCGTGCAGCGAGACCTCGTACGGCACCGTCGCCCCCGGGGCCAACCAGAGCGTGAGGACGTACGTCACGCACGTCTGGCGGGTGGTCGACCAGACAAGCGGCCAGTTCGTCGCGGAGTTCCGGCTCGACTCCGCTGCGAGCTACACGGTGACCGTGCACTGACGCTCAGTCGAGCCCGAGCAGAGCCCCCAGCATCCCCGCTACCTCGTCGGCGATCGCCAGCGACGCGGTGAGGCCCGGCGACTCGATGCCGTAGAGGTTCACGAGGCCCGCGACGCCATGGGCGGCGGGTCCTTGAAGGACGAAGTCCTGCGCGGGGCTGCCCGCCGGTCCGAGCTTCGCCCGGATCCCCGCGTACCCAGGCGACAGAGCGCCGTCGGGCAGCGACGGGAAATAGCGCCGGATGGCCTCGTAGAACGAGGCGGCGCGCGACTCGTCGAACGAGTAGTCGACGTCGTCGACCCACGAGACATCGGGCCCGAACCTTGTGCGGCCCGCCAGGTCGAGCGTGACGTGAACGCCGAGGCCGCCGGGCACCGGCATCGGATACACGAGGCGCGCGAAGGGCGACGCGCCCGACAGGACAAAGTAGTGACCCTTCGCGTAATACGCGGTCGGGACGGTCGCCGGATCGAGCCCGGCGATGGCGCGCGCCACGCGCGGCGCCCGCAGACCCGCGGCGTTGACGAGCGTGCGGCAGCGCACGGTGGCCGGATCGGAGCCGCCCACGTCGACGTCGATGCCGGCGTTCGTCACCCGCGCGGCGACGACCGGCGACCCCACGAGGACCTGGGCGCCGCGGGACACGGCGTCCCTCCGGTACGCGTTCAGCAGCGCG
>DATGJA010000263.1:0-19690 GCA_035295445.1 Polyangiaceae bacterium
CCACCACCCGGGTGAGCCGCTCGGCGACCAACGCGTCGTCGGGCGCCTCGGCCAGCGCCCGCTGGTAGGTGCGCACCGCGTTGGCGTCCTCGTTCAGGCGAAGCTCGTCGATCTCTGCGGCGCGCGCCAGGTGCCGCGCGCGCTCCTCGGGCGTCTGCGCGTTCGCGGCGAGGCGCTCGATGGCGTCGCGAAGGGTGCGGGCGTCGCCATGGTCCTCGAGCAGCCGCGCGATCTCCTCGGCGGGCACCGCGTGGGCCGGATCCAGGGTGCGAGCCTCTTCGAGCGACCTCAGCGCGTCGAGGGGGAGGTGCAGGCGTGTCTGCTGCATGGCGGCGAGGGCGAGCCAGAGCGCCACCTTTTCCGCGGAGGACGACACGTGATCGATGCGGGCGCGGAGCGATCGGGCGGCCCGGTCCCAGCGGCCCGCGTCTTCCTCGAGGCGCGTCTCGAGGGCGCGCGCCTCGGCGTGCGCGGGATCGGCCTCGAGGACATCGTGCACGAGCCTCGCCGCCCGGGACGGGTCGTGCTTGGCCAGCGCCGCCGCCGCGCGCGTGCGCAGGGAGAGCTGCGCCTGCCGATCGGTCGCCATGCGCGCCTCGTCGAGCAGCGCGCGCGATCGGAGGCGGCCGTTCCCCGATCGGGCGGAGGTCCTCTCGAGGCCCAAGATCGCGCTGCGCCGGTCCGGGTCGATCGTCAGGACGAGCTCGTAGGCGCGCGCGGCGCGCGCGGGGTCGCCGAGAAGCTCCTCCCAGAGAAGCGCGGCCTTCTCGAGGTAGGCCATCTTGCGGCCGTTCTCCGGCGCGCGATCCGCGGCCTGCACGTAGAGCTCCACCAGCGACCGCGCGCTCGACTCGGCCGGCTCGGGCAGGGTCGGCGCGAGCAGCCGCGCCAGGGCGTCGAGCAGCTCCGGGTCTCCGGGCGTGGCCACCCAGGCGGATCGGAGGTGGCGCACGGCGTCTTCGTGGCGGCCGATCTCCTCGCAAATCTGCGCGGCGCGCGCGAAGGACCGGCCGCGCCGGGGCGTGTCCTCGGTGCGCGCGGCCTCTTGCAGCCACGTCGCGATCCGCTGCTCGTGCTTGCCGGTCGCGGCGAGCAGCCGGTCGAGCGTGTCGACGAGGGTCGGGTCGGTCCCCTCGAGCGCCAACGCGCGCTGCACGTCGGCGATCGCGTTCTCCGGCTCGCCCGCCTTCTCGGCCACCGCCGCCAAGGCGCGCAGCTCGTAGGCGATCGCCGCCGGATCCGTCACGAAGCGCAGGCGGGCGCGCCGCGCGCGGGCCGCGTCGGTCCAGCCTCCCTCCACCTCGTGCAGGCGGACCAGCTCGTCGAGCACCCGGCGGTCCACCCCGTGGGTCGTCGGCGCGCGTGCGGCCGCGCGTTCGAGGAGGGCGCACGCCTGCCCGTGCTCGCCCATCCGCGCCGACGCGATCATCGCCGCGTCGAGCTCGAGGCGCGCGCAGCGCGCCGGGCTCGTCTCGATTCGCGCTTCCTCGTCGAGGAGCCGGACGAGCGCGCCCCAGTCCTCGTGGGCGGCGACGTGACGGACCAGCGAGTCGCGGACCGGACCGACGCTCGGGTCGAGCTCCACGGCACGCTCGAGGCCGCCCCGCGCCGCGTCGATGCGGCCCAGGCGCTTTTCCAGCACCTGCGCCCGTTCGACGTGCAGCCACGCCGCCAGGCCGGGGTCGGTCGCGTACGCGTCGGCCATTCGCGCGAGGTGGACCGCGAGCGCTTCCCAGTCCTGGGCGGCGCCGCTCGCGAGGGCGCGCGCGACGAGCTCCGACTCGAGCCCCTTGAGGGCGGCCGCGTGGCGCGGCGCGTGCGCGAGGGCCCGCTCCCAGGTCGCCCGCAGCGCCGGCCCGTGGCCTCCGATCGCCTCGAGCAGGCGGGCCTTCTCGGCGAGGAGCTCGACCTGGTGGGGCTCCGACGTCGCGGCCGACAGCTCGTGTTCGACGTGGACGAGCATCTCGGGGAGCGCCGAGCGCGCGTGCTTCTTGCGTCTCAGGAACGCGTGGGCGGCGGGCGACGCCGGGTCGACGCGGAGGGCCGCCTCCGCCTGTGCGGTGGCGCGCGTGTCGTCACCCAGGATGATCTCGCTCGCGATGGCCAGCTCGATGTGCGCCCGGGCGAGGCCGACGCGGTCGTCTGCCGACTCGAGAAGGGCTACCCGCGCGGTGAGGAGGTCGACGATCGCGTCCGGGTGAGACATCTCCGACGGAGGCCGGACGGAGATGTGCTCGGCCGAGCGGCTCCCGGGCAGCGGGGGGGGCGCTTTCGGGCGGGGTCGCGTCGAGCGCGCCGGCGACCCGTCGCGCGGAAGGGGGGGCGGGCCCTTCGGCGGACGCGAGAAGCCGCCCGGCGGGCGTTCGGGCGTGACGGGCGGCGATTCGGGCTCGGTCTCCGACGAGGACTTGGCCGCCGCCGCCTGCTGGAGCGTCAGAACCTGCTCGTCGATGTCCCAGCCCTGGTCGGTCTCGGCGATGAGCTTGTCGATCGACCCGTGCTCGTCGATGTCCTCCTCGAGGTCGGAGGGGTCGATGGGGTTGGCTTCTCCGGGCAACGTCTCGGGCTCGCCGTCCTTTGGCCCGGTGTGGGCGCGGTCCGCCATGCCTCGGCCCTATGCTATTGGGGTCGCGACGGCAAGACCAGGACGTGCAGCCCCCGTCCGTCGTACGCTCCGCCCGAGCTCGCGCCGAAGGTCGGCTCGCCCGGATCCCCGACGATTGCGGCCACGTAGGTCGCGCTGGCGCCGAAGTAGGACCGCGGATCGCCCCCGGGGTCGACGAGGGACTGGGCCTCGAGGAGCGACATCCACAAGAGCGGCGCGCTCGGTGCCAAGGCCCCCCCGTCCGCCGGACCGCCCTCCGCCGTCCCGTCGGCGGCACCGTCCCCGGGAGTGGCGCCCGCGGCGGCGTCGATGGAGCCGTCGGCCGCGGCGGAGGCGTCCGTCGTGGGCGGGGTCGGCTGCAAGTTCAGGCCGAGGCCGAGCTGAGCGAACGACGTCGGGTCGGTGCCGAGGGTCACGAGGGCCGGCCCCCCCGCGGGCTGCACGTCGCCCTCTCCGGCCAGCGACGCGAAGGTCCCGCCCCCCCCGTCTTTGGGGCCGAACCCCACGTAGAGCGGCCCCCCGTCGCCGAGGAGCGCGGCCAGGCCGGGAGAAAGCAACGCGGCCTGGAGCTTCAGCACGCCGGCGGCCGCCGTTGGAAGCGACGCCACGTCGATCGCCTCCATGTGAAGGTTGCCCTGGACCGGATCCCACGTCGGCCCGCAGGTGCTGGCGCTCGCGCCCCCGACGCCCGCGACGCACCCCTCGAGCGCGAGGACGCTCGCGCTGCCCCTCGGGACCGCGGGCACCACGGGGAGCGTCTGGGACGCCTGGATGAGGATGGCGTGCGTCCCGTTCGGCTGCAGTCGCTCCACGCACGAGTGCACCCCGTCCACGCGCTCGTACCCGGCCAGGAGGTTCGCGTCGATCGCGTAGAAGGTCACCGGGCCGGCGGTGAGCTCGGAGGCGTCCGCGAGCATCGCGGCGCCCCCCGCGGGGATGCCCGGGTAGTTGCTGGCCGGCATGGGCGTCCCCGAAGGGAAGGGGGGCACCGTGGTCAGGTGGCCGCCGACGGACCAGCAGAGTCGTTTGTCGAACAGGCCGGGGGAGGCGTGGACGAACGTGACCGTCGTCGGCGCCGGGCCGGCGTCGCCCGGCGCGGCGTCGTTCGGGACCGTGCTCGCCCCGGACGAGGACCCCGACCCGCCCCCCAGGTTCCCGCTCGAGCCGCCGTTGCTCGACCCCGATCCGGGCACCGTGCCTGCGGCCCCGCCCGGCGAGGCGAACGCGTCGGCCGAAGAATTCCCGGCGCACCCCGCGATCGCGCCGGCCCCGATCGCCGCCCCCGCCAGCGGCCACAAGAATCTAAGCATGACCGATCCATCGTAGCCGATGGATCGGCGCGCGCTAACGCCCGCCTCGCATCCTCTGGCACAATGTAGCGCGGAGGATCGCCACGGTGTCCGAGCCCGCCCCGGGCATGATGGTGACGTCGAACGTGCGGCTCTTGCGTCCGCTCGGCCGCGGCGGGATGGGCAGCGTGTGGGTGGCCGAGCACGTGTCGCTGCGAACGAACGTGGTCGTGAAGTTCATGGCGCGCGAGCTCGCGGACAGCCAGGAGGCGCTCGCGCGCTTCTCGCGGGAGGCGGCGGCCGCGTCGCAGGTGAAGAGCCCGCACGTCGTCCAGATGCTCGACCACGGCGTGGGGGTCGACGGGCGCCCGTACATCGTCATGGAGCTGCTCGAGGGCCATGACCTCGAGCAGCGCCTCGCGGCCGGCACGGCCCTGCCGCCGGGGGAGGTGGACGCCGTCGTGAGCCAGCTGGCGCGGGCGCTCTCCAAGGCGCACGAGCGCGGTATCGTTCACCGCGACGTGAAGCCGAGCAACGTGTTCCTTCTCGACGCCGGCGGCGGTGAGCTCTTCGTCAAGCTGCTCGACTTCGGCATTGCGAAGGCGCCCGAGGGCGGAATCGCCGGTGGGACGACGCGCACCGGCTCGTTCGTGGGGTCGCCCTTCTACATGAGCCCCGAGCAGGTCGTCGGGGACAAGCAGATCGACCACCGGACCGACCTGTGGTCGCTGGGCGTCGTCGCGTACGAGGCGCTCACCGGGGCGAAGCCGTTCTACGCGGAGACGGTCGGAGCGCTCGCCCTCAAGATTCATCGCGACCCGCTGCCGATCCCGTCGCGGGTCAACCCGGCCCTGCCGCCCGCCGTCGACGCGTGGTTCGCGCAAGCCTGCGCGCGCGACCCGGCGGGGCGGTTCGGCTCCGCGAGGGACATGTCCGATGCGCTGGCCAGGGCGCTCTCGCGAGCGGCCGGGGCGCCGTCGAGCCGCCGCGAGGGGGAGCCCGGCAGCGCGCGGACGGTCGCCTTCGAGCCCGCGCGGGGAGTCCGCGGGCTCGAGCGAAGCGAGAGTTCGGACGACGCACCCGAGCGCCTCGCTCCTCAGTCCCTCCCGCGCGCGTCGGACGCCCGCTCCGAGACGCTCGGCGCGGGCGGCGTCGTGACTCACGGGCCGTCGAAGGCCGCGTCGCGCGGGCGGTGGTGGCTGGCGGGAGGGGCGGGTGTGGCGATCGCGGCCGTCGTTGCCCTCGTCCCTCGGTGGACGACCGGAGCGCCCACGCCCCGCGGCGGAGCCCTCGAAACCCCGAGATCGAGCGCGACCGCGAAGGGTCCGGCCGGCCCGGTCTCGCCGGGGCGGGCCGCTGCCGTGGTCGCGGTCCCGACCGCGCTCGAGACGGCCACGCTCGTCGAGACGTCGGAGCCCACCGTGACGCCGCGCCCCGAGGCGCCGGTCCGCCCGAGCCACCGCGCGCCGTCGCGTCCTTCCGCTTTGTCGGCGCCGCCGGCGCCCTCCGGGTCGGCGCGACCCGGTGCGGCCACGCCGAGCGCCTCGCCCGTGCCGGGAACCGACGATGACATCAAGTGACGGCGTCGCCCTCGCCCTGACGCTGGTGCTCGCCCTCGGCGCACCACGGGCGCTCGCGCAGGGTCAGGCGCCGACCGCGCAGGAGCTCGAGACCGCGCGCACCCTCTACAAGGAAGGCAAGGCCCTGCGGGCACGCGGGGACCTGCGTGGGGCTCTCGAGAAGCTGCGCGCCGCGCACGCGCTCGGCAACACGCCGGTCACAGGCATCGAGCTCGCGCGCACGTACGTCGCGCTCGGGAAGCTGGTCGACGCGCGAGAGGTGTGCCTCCGGATCGCGAGGACCGCCGTTGCGACGGACGAGACGGAAAAGTCCGCGGAGGCTCGCGTCGACGCCGCGAGTCTGGCCGAGGGGCTCAAGGGGCGGATCGCGACGGCGGTCATCGAGATCGCGGGGGTCGCGCCGGACGAGAGCGCCCACCTGACGATCGACGGCGTCGCCGTTCCGGACGTGGCGGAGACGCAGCAGCAGCGGCTCGACCCGGGGGTCCACGAGATCGTGGCGCGCGCCGGCGAGGGCGCCGCTGCCCGAGAGCTGCGCAGCGTGGTGCGCCTCGCCGAGGGCCAGACGGAGAAGGTGACCCTGGCGTTCCCCCCGCCCGGCGAGGCGCCGCCATCGCCTTCGACGACCCTGGATGCGGGCCAGCCGGAGCCGGCCGAGCCCGCAGCGGCGAAGACCTCGTGGTTCGTCCCCGTCGGGGTGGCTGTGGGCCTGACCGGCATCGCGGTGGGTTCGCTGGCGGGCGTCGTGGCGATGCGCAACCGTGACCGCCTCGACGCGGAGTGCAATGCGCAGAAGCAGTGCGACTCCCACGGCGGCGGGGCCGGCGACCTTCAGACCGCCCGCGACTGGGCGGGGGTGTCCACGGCGTCGTTCATCGCGGCGGGGGTCGGGGCCGTCCTGGCGATCGTCGGCATCGTCAAGGCGAAGGCCGACCCACCCTCCGCGCCGGCCGTGTCCGTCTGGTTCGGGTCGGGGTCCGCGGGGCTGCATGGGCGCTTCTGACGCGCTCGGGTCGCGCCGAGCTCGCCTGGTTCGCGACGTCGTCGCGACGGCGTCCTTGCTCGTCGGAGTCGAGGGCTGCGACGCGCTGCTCGGGCTGGGAGACTTCCAGCAGGTCCCCTGCGCAATCGACTGCGACGGCGAGGCGCCCGACGCGGGCCCCGAGCCGGTGAGCATGGACACCGGCGTCGATCAGACCGTCGTCGAGGCGTCGGTGGACGACGTCCTCGATGCGTCCCCCGTCGACGTCGTGGAGGACGAGGGTTCGATCGTCGAGGACGTGCCCGCGCCGCCGGAGTCCGGTCCGAGGGCCGTCTGGCCGCACTGGGCCATGCCCAACCCCGAGGCGTCCATCGGCGGCGACGCCACGGCCGCGCTACCGCACCCGATGACCTACGAGGGGGGGGCGGAGGCGAGCGTCGTTCGCGACGCGGTCACCGGTCTGCTCTGGCAGAGGTGGGATGCGCCGGCGGCGGATATCGAGTCGGCGCGCGCCGCGTGCGGCGCGATCGGGCCGGGCTGGCGGGTCCCGGCGCGCATCGAGCTCGTATCGCTCATCGACTTCACGAGGGCGCCGACGATCGACACGACCACCTTCGTGCTCGAGGCCGGATCCACCGCGTGGACGTCGTCGCCGGTCGCCGTCGACGCGTCTGCGGACGCCCAGCCCTTCTGGACCGTCTCGTTCGCGACCGGGATCGTCGACCGCGGGCCGCAGGCGGCGACCGCCGTGCGCTGCGTGTGGAGCAACCCATGAGCGCCGCGGGTCGCCTCCGGATCGCGGCGGCGACGGCCCTCGTGGCGGGGGTCGCCTTGAGCGCTCGGGCCGACGCGCCGCCCGACCAGTACGAGCTCTTCGGCAGCGCGGCGACCGAGATCCAGGACCACTACACCGGCCTCGTCTGGGAGCGCACCCCCGCGATGCAGCCGTTCACCTACCGGGACGCCCTCGCGCGGTGCGCCGGCCTGTCGCTCGGATCCCGCCCGAGCGGGTGGCGCGTCCCCTCGTACAAGGAGCTCCTCACGCTGGTCGACGAGAGACCGCGGACCACGTACCCGGCAGGCGTTCCGGTCACCACGGCCATCGATTTCAACGCGTTCTCCGCGACGATCCAGGCCCCGTATTGGACGTCGTCCATCGACCCGAACGCACCGGGCTCGGCGTTCGCCGTGGACTTCACCGACGGTCGCGGCAGGACCGAGGACCTCACGGTAGGCCTCTACGTCCGGTGCGTGCACGACTGAGTCCGCAGGCTCGAGCGAAGCGAGAGTTCGGACTAGGGACACCCCTAGAACGGCGTGCCGCGGCTGTCGGCCTCCGCGAGCGTTTGTAGCCCCGCGCAGGCGGCGGCCCCGAGATCGTTCGATTCGGTCGGATCCTGGGCGACGTCGAAGCACTTCCAGGCCGTGTCGTTCTGCGTCGCCAGGAGCTTGCGCGTCCCGCGCAGCGCGCCCCAGTTCCGGAAGGCGCACGCGAAGAGTTCGGTGCAGTTGGTGAGCACCGCGGGCTGACCCGGGCTGCCGCCACGCAGCAGGCTTTGGCCCGGCATGTCGCGCCGCAGCCGCGCGATCGGGGAGGCGTCCCAGATCCCCATCAGGTCGAGCAGCGTCGGCAGGACGTCGAGCTGCGTGAGGGGGGCGTCGCGCACGGCTGCAAGACGCGCCGCGCCGCTCGCCCCGAGCGCCTCGCGCGGGGCGTCGATCCAGAACGGGATGCGGATCTCCTCGTCGTACACCCCCCAGGTGTGCCCCACGGCGCCGCGCTCGCGGAGCTGCTCGCCGTGGTCGCTGGCGAAGACGACGGCGACCCCGGAGCCGCCGGGCATGTCGCGAACGCCGCGGACCAGGCGCGCGACGAGGGCGTCTTGACGGTGGATCGCGTCCTTGTACCGGTTGTGCAGCGGCGTGGCGTCCTTCGCGCCGAACGAACCCGCCTCGGGCTGAAAGGGCGCGTCGCCCTCGTCCACGCGGTACGGGAAATGGGTGTTCGACAAGTGCACGACGGCCACGAACGGCGCGCGCAACCGGGGCAGCTCGCGCAGGGCCACGTCGACGAGCTTGGCGTCGTCGGCGCCGAGCTCGTACGTCGGGTTGGGCTCCAGGTCAGTCGCCGAGACCCGGCGCGACAAGGGGACGCTGTCGAGCCACGTCCCGGCGTTGGCGAACAGCAGATTTTGCGCGGTGAAATAGGCGGTGTCGAAGCCCGCCGAGCGGGCGTACTCCCAGAGCAGGGGCGCGCGGTGCAAGGCAGCGCGCGACGCCGTCGGCGGCAGGCCGCTCCACAGGACCGCGAGCGAGTCCGCGGTCGTCGAGTCGAGCGCGCGCATCTGGGAGAACCCGAACCGTCCCGGCAGGAGGGCGTTCGTGAAGGGGGTCACCGGGCAGGGGTCCGTCGGAACGCTGCAGGCGTCGGTCGCGCGGACGCTCTCCGTCAAGACGAAGACGAGGCTCGTGAGGCGCGGGGCGGCGATCGGCGGCACGGGCAGCGGGTGGCGCGGCCCTGGGTGGGCGCGGTCCGCGCCCGAGGTGCGATTCCAGCGGGCCAGCGCCAGGCGGCCCATCGACGCCAGGTAGAGGACGTCCGGCGAGGCGGCTTGCTCGCCGCCCCCGGGAGCTTCGATCAGAAACGAGGCCACGAGGAGCGCCATCAGGCCCACGTCGAGCGCCATGCGGCGCGTGTTCTGCGGGTCGGCGGCGCCCGTCACCCGCGCGCGGAGAAGCGGGAGGGCCGCCGCGATCGCCACGGGGACGAGGATCGACGCCGCGAAGCTCGCGCGGTCGCTCCAGAGCTGCTGTCCGACGCTCGGCAGCATCGCCGTGCCGACCAGCACGGCCCGGGGGTTCATGTAGGCATGGTAGCGCGCGAAGAAGTAGAGCTGCGCGCCCACGGCCAGGGCCGCGATGAATACGAGAAACGCTCGCGTCCCCCAAGCGCGCCGACCCCCGGCCGCGACGACGAGCGCGCCCCAGATCGCTCCACCGAGGGCCAAGCTCGCCGCGTAGCGCGCGATGACGGGCCCCGGCCAGCTCGCGATCTGCGCGTGACGTTCGCAGACGTCCGTGAGGGCCAGGATTGCGACCGGCGCCCCGACGAGCGCGCGTCCCCGCCAGGGGCTCGGAGCATCCGCGGCGGGTCCGCACGCTCGACCGAAGGGAGAGAGCGGACGGAACACCCGACCGACGTCCCGTAACACCATCGTGACAACCGCTACCGCGAGGGGGGCGCGCGCGGCAAGGTACTCCGCGAATACAATTTTTTTGTGCGCCTCGGGCCAGTCCGCGATTCGGTCCGAGATTTTCGTAACCTTTTGCGCCGCGCGCCCACTCTACTGTGTGAAGGCACGGCGAAGCATGAACCGTGGGGTGCCCCTGCGAATCCTTCCCGCCGTCGACGACGACGACGGCTTGGTCGAGCGCTGCGTCGCCGGCGACCGGGACGCCCGGCGGCGCCTCCTCGATCGCGAGAAGCGCCGGGTTCACGCGACGCTCTTCCGCGTGCTCGGGCCCGGTCCGTACGTCGAGCAGGCGCTGAAGGACAGCTTCGTGTCCGCGTTTCATTCGCTCGCCGCGTATCGCGGCGAGACGAGCCTTTCGGCGTGGATCGACCGCTGCGCCGTCCGCGTGGCGCTCCAGCGGTTGCGCGCGAGGTCGCGGCCGCTGCCTCCCGGTCGGGTGCCCGAAGAGGGCGCGGGTCCGCCATCGACCGAGCGGCTGGTGGAACCGCGCGAGCATCCGCGCCGGATCTACGCGACGCTCGCGTGGCTGCCGCCCAGGGAGCGGGCGGCCTTCGGGCTCTGCGTCCTCGACGCACGGAGCGTCCTCGAGGCCGCCTACCTCACCGGGGCGACGTCGTTGGTCGTGCGGGCGCGGCTCTGGCGCGCCCAGCGGCGCCTCGTGCGCGCCTCGCACGCCGACCTCCCGAGCGCGGCGGTCGACCCGCTGACGGACGCGCAATGGGAGAGCGTCGGTCGCGACGTCCTCACCCGCATGGAGGCGCAGGCCTCCGGCGCGCACGCCGTGCCGACCCCGCCGCAAGGGCGGGGCCGGGGGCTTCGATACGCGACCGCGGCGGTCGCGGTGGCCGCGGTGGCCGCCGTCGGGGTGGCCTACGACCTCGGAGGTCGCCGGGCGGGCGCGCTCGTCCGCCTCGCCACTACGCAGGGGACTTCGACGTTCACCGTGGGCGACGCGTCGCTGCTCGTGGCGCCACAGTCGCTCGTCCTCGTCGGGGGCGACGACGATCGGGGTATCGACGTCGTCGTGGAGCGCGGCCAGGTCGAAGTCACCGCGCGAGGGGCCGTCGTCGTGCTCCGCGACGGCGAACACTGGACCGCCCGCCCGCCCGCCGGCTTTCGCAGGGCCCCCTGACGCTAGTTTGCATTCATGCGCATGAAGAGATAGATACACGGAGTGACCGACGTCGCCCCGTCGACCTCGCAGCGCTGGGAGCTCTACCGCGTCCTGTCCGAGCCGGCGCGTCTGCGTCTGCTCGCCCTCGCGAGCGAGGAGGAGCTCAGCATCGGCGAGATGGCCGATCTGCTCGACGAGAGCCAGCCGAACGTGTCGCGCCACGCGTCAGCCCTGCGTCAGGCGGGCCTGCTGCGCGACCGGCGGGAGGGGACGCGCACACTCGTCCGGCTCGCCACCGACGCCGCGCGGGATCCCGTCGTCGCCGACGCGCTCGGGAGCGGGCGGGCCCTCTGCGAGAAGGACGGGAGCCTCGCGCGCGTGGCCGACGTGGTGCGTGCGCGGGACGCGGCGGCGCGCGAGTTCTTCTCCCGGCCGGCGAGGGGCGCCCACGCCGACGCCACGCCGCGCGAACTCGGCGCGTATCTGGCGGCCCTCGCGACGCTGCTGCCGCGACGGGCCCTGGCGCTCGACGCAGGCACCGGGGACGGCAGGATGCTCGAGGCCATAGCGCCCGTATATGACCGCGTCGTCGCCGTCGACCGATCCGAGACGCAGCTCGCGAGGGCGCGCGAGCGCGTCGGGACGCGAGGCTTCGCGAACGTCACGCTGCTCGCGAGCGAGCTCGACGCGGCGGACCTCAAGACCGCGTTGGGAACGGGCGCCGACGCGGTCTTCGCGTCCCGCCTGTTGCACCACGCGCCGCAGCCGTCGCGCGTCGTCGTGCAGCTCGCATCGCTCTGTGCGCCGGGGGGCGCGCTTGTCGTCATCGACTACGCGAAGCACGACGACGAGTCGATGCGCGAGCAGGCGGACGCGTGGCTCGGCTTCGAGGCCGCCTCGCTGAGGCGCTTCGCGCGGGCCGCGGGCCTCGAAGACTGCCGTGTGACGGCGATTCCGTCCGCGCTCTGCGGCGACGGACCGGACAAGCACCTGCCGTGGCAGGTGATGGTGGCGACGAGAAAGGGCAAAGATCATGGCGGATAGCTACAAGGTCAAGGACATCGGCCTCGCGGAGTGGGGTCGCAAAGAGGTGACGATCGCCGAGAGCGAGATGCCGGGGCTCATGGCCCTGCGCAAGGAGTTTGGCCCCTCGAAGGCCCTCAAGGGCGCGCGCGTCGCCGGATGTCTTCACATGACGATCCAGACCGCCGTTCTCATCGAGACCCTCATCGAGCTCGGGGCGGAGGTCACGTGGACGAGCTGCAACATCTTTTCGACCCAAGACCACGCGGCTGCCGCCATCGCGAAGCGCGGTATCCCGGTCTTCGCGTGGAAAGGCGAGACGGAGAAGGAGTACTACGACTGCATCGATCTGCAGCTCGGTGCGTTCGCCGGCGGCCGCGGGCCGAACATGATCCTCGACGACGGGGGCGACCTGACCGCCGTCGTGCACGAGAAGTACCCGCAGCTCTTCTCGGGCGCCGATCCGATCCGAGGCCTCAGCGAAGAGACGACGACGGGCGTTCACCGCCTCTACGAGATGGCCAAGAAGGGGACGCTCCGCGTTCCCGCGATGAACGTGAACGACAGCGTCACGAAGTCGAAATTCGACAACCTGTACGGGTGTCGTGAGTCGCTCGGCGACGGCCTCAAGCGCGCGACCGGCGTCATGTTCGCCGGAAAGGTGGCGGTAGTCTGCGGGTACGGGGACGTAGGCAAGGGCTGCTGTCAGTCGCTGCGCGGGCTCGGCGCGCGAGTGGTGGTGACCGAGATCGATCCGATCTGCGCTCTGCAGGCGGCGATGGAGGGCTACCAGGTCTCGACGATGGAGGAGATGGCGCCGATCGCGGACATCGTCGTGACGGCGACCGGCTGCATGAATGTGGTGCGCGGCGATCACATGCGCGCGATGAAGGACCAGGCCATCCTCTGCAATATCGGCCACTTCGACTGCGAGATCGACGTCGCGTGGCTCGAGAAGAACCCCGAGGTCCGCGAGGAGAACGTCAAGCCGCAGGTCGACCAGTTCGTGTTTCCCGACGGCAAGCGGCTGACGCTCCTCGCCCGCGGACGCCTCGTCAACCTGGGCTGCGCGAACGGGCACCCCTCGTTCGTGATGTCGTCGAGCTTCTCGAATCAGACCATCGCGCAGATCGAGCTCTGGCAAAACCACGGCAAGTACCAGAAGCAGGTCTACACGCTGCCGAAAAGGCTCGACGAGAAGGTCGCCGCGCTCCACTTGCCGAAGCTCGGGGTCAAGCTCACGAAGCTGACGAAGGAGCAGGCGGAGTACCTTGGGCTATCGACCGAGGGGCCGTTCAAGCCGGAGCACTATCGGTACTGAACGGTCGGGACGGGCGTCCTTCTCGCGCGGCCGTTCGAGGAGCGTGCGTGGCTCGAGCAGCCTCGCGTGAGGACGCTCGAGGAGCGCGCGTGGCTCGAGCAGCCTCGCGTGCGGACGCTCGAGGAGCGCGCGTGGCTCGAGCAGCCTCGCGTGAGGCCGTTCGAGGAGCGTGCGTGGCTCGAGCAGCCTCGCGTGAGGACGCTCGAGGAGCGTGCGTGGCTCGAGTAGCCTCGCGTGAGGGCGCGCGTGGCCCCTGTAGTCTTTTTCCGCGCCCGCGCCCGCCTCAGAGGCCCACATCGCGCCGCGCGGCCTCCGCGAGCTCCTTCGCCCACGCGCGGATCCGCTCCTCGCGCGGGCCCTCGAGCATGATGCGCAGCTTCGGCTCCGTCCCGCTCCACCGCACGAGCACGCGCCCGTCCGCTCCGAGCGACTTGGCGACCTTGGCCGTCAGGTCGGCCAGGCGCCTCATGTCCTCGAGCGGCCGCCGCTCGGGCAGGACCACGTTCTCGAGGATCTGCGGCACCCTCTCCATCGATCGCGCCGCCAGATCGCTCAGTGGACGGCCCGTTCGAAGCATGAGGGCCAGCACCTGGAGCGCCGCGAGCATCCCGTCCCCGGTCGAGGCGTGATCGAGGAAGATGAGGTGGCCCGACTGTTCGCCGCCCAGATTGTAGCCCCCCGCGCGCATCGCCTCGACGACGTAGCGATCCCCCACCTGGGTCCGGATGAGACGCGCGCCCGCCCGCGCCAGCGAGTGCTCGAGCCCCAGGTTGGACATCACCGTGGCGACCACGGTCTGCTTATGGAGCGTCCCCTCGGACGCCATGCTCGTCGCGCACATGGCGAGGACCTGATCTCCGTCGACGATCTGTCCCTTCTCGTCGACAACGATGACGCGGTCGGCGTCGCCGTCGAGCGCGATGCCGATCGCCGCGCCGCGCTTCACGACCTCGGCGCGCACGTGCTCCGGATGCAGCGCGCCAGCCTCGCGGTTGATGTTGACCCCGTTGGGCTTGACGCCGAGGGCCGTCACCTGCGCGCCGAGCTCCTGGAGCACCAGCGGAGCGACCCGGTACGCCGCGCCGTGCGCCGCGTCGACCACCACGCGAACGCCGTCGAGCGAGAGGCTGTGCGGGAACGTTTGCTTGAGAAAGACGACGTATCGTCCGCGCGCGTCTTCGAGCGTCTGCGCGCGGCCGATCCCGGGGCCGGTGGACCGCTTTCCGAGGAGGCGCTCGTCGGTCATGAGCCGCTCGATCTCGACCTCGGCCTCGTCCGGCAGCTTGAAGCCGTCCCCGCCGAACACCTTGATCCCGTTGTCCTGGTACGGGTTGTGGCTCGCGCTGATGACGATCCCGGCGTCCGCGCGCATGCTCACGGTGAGGTGCGCGATGGCCGGCGTCGGCATCGGGCCGCAGAGCATCACCCGGCCGCCCATCGCGCAGACGCCGCTCGCGATGGCTTGCTCGAGCATGTAGCCCGACAGGCGCGTGTCCTTGCCGAGCAGGATCCGCGGGACGTGGCTCCTGCCGCGCCCCGCCACGAAGGTCACGGCCCTCCCGAGCTGGATCGCGAGCTCGGGCGTCATCGGGTGCTCGTTGGCGACCCCGCGGATCCCGTCGGTCCCGAAGAGCCGGCGGATGGAGGGCGCGGCGGCGCCGTTGGTGTCGCGCTTGGTCTTGGCCTTGCTCATGCGCTCCTGCCGTGAACCTGGTGCACCCGCTGCTAATCCCGCATGTTGACGAACTGCAGCTCCACGCCGAGGTCCTGGCCCCGGACCGCCTGGATGGCGCCCTGCAGATCGTCCCTGTTCTTGCCCGTGACGCGAACCTGGCTCTCTTGGATCGAGGCCTGCACCTTGAGCTTGGCCTCTTTGATGATCTGGACGATCGCGCGCGCCTTTTCGATCTCGATACCCTCTTTGATCCGCACGACGATGCGCGCGCCGCCCTTGCCCGTAGGTTCAGGCTTGCCGGGGTCGGTGAACCTCAGCGACACCTTTCGCTTCACGAGCTTGTCCTGCAGGACGGTGAGCGCCGCCTTCGCCCGCTCCTCGCTCCCCGAGCGGATCGTGAGCGCTTCGTCGGTCTTCTCGAGCGACGTGTCGGTGTCCTTGAAGTCGAAGCGCTGCGCGATCTCGCGCTGCGCCTGATTGAAGGCGTTGTCGACCTCGTTCCAGGCGACCTTCGAGACGATGTCGAAGCTGGGCATGACGAGCGGGGGACAATGCTACCCTCGGCCGCCGCGTGTTCAAAGGGACACGGGGGGATCGCGCGGCAGCCCGAGGAGCAGGGCGCGCGCCTCTCCGATGAGGACGAGCGAGCCGGCCACGACCACAAGGCGCTCTCGGTCCTCGCTCGCGAGCCTGAGGGCCTGCGCGGTGTCCTCGACGACGGCGCCCGGTTGACGCGCCGCCATGTCGCGAGGATCGCTCGGAGGGCGCGACGCGCCGTGGGGTGCGACGTACACGCGCGTCCCCGCGAGGGGAGCGAGCACGTCCAGCATCGGCCCCCAGTCCTTGTCGCCGAGCGTGCCGAAGACGAGGGCGACCTCGCGCGCGGGACGGCCGAGACCGCGCAGATGCCGCGCCAGCGCCTCGGCCCCGTCCGGGTTGTGCGCGGCGTCGAGGAGGAACGTGCCGACCCGCTCGAGGCGCCCGGGCCAGCGCACCGCGGCGATGCCGCGCTCCACGGCCGCCTTGGACGCGCCGAGGCGAGCGCCGAGCGCGGCCGCCACCCGGGCGTTGTCGCGCTGATGCTCCCCCGCCAGGCCGATGACCGTCGGCGCCTCGACGTCGTCGACCCCCACCGTCGTGGCGCTGTGATCGCGCGCCACCTCGTCGATGGCCGCGCGCACGTCGGGAGGCATCGGCCCGACCACGATCGGGACGCCAGGCTTCGCGATGCCCGCCTTCTCGCGCGCGATCGCCACCAGCGTCGAACCGAGGCGGTCCGTGTGGTCGAGCGCGATGCGCGTGATCGCGCCGGCCAGGGGCTTCGGCACTACGTTGGTCGCGTCGAGCCGGCCGCCGATGCCGACTTCGATGACGGCGACGTCCACGCGCGCCTCGCGAAACGCGAGGAACGCGGCGAGCGTGGCCGCCTCGAAGAACGAGAGCTCCGGTTGTACGTCCAGGGCGATGGCGAGGAACCTGGCGAGGGCCGTGTCTTCGATGGGCTCGCCGTCGATCCGGATCCGCTCGGCGAAGCGGCACAGATGGGGCGACGTGTAGAGCCCCGTCCGCAGGCCGTGCTCCTTCGCGATGGCCGACGTCATCGCGCACACGCTGCCCTTGCCGTTGGAGCCCGCCACGTGGAGGGTAGGAAAGGACCCCTCGGGCGAGCCGAGGCTCCGGCAAGCGGCGCGCATCGGGTCCAGCCCCAGTCGCATCCCGATCGGGATGCGCTCATAGAGCCTCGTCAGCTCGTGAGGCAGGTCGGGCACGGCGCGTCGGCGGAGCGGGGGTGAGCCTCAGGTCCCGTTGGCGCCGCGGGCGGCAGCGCCGTTGGCGTGTCCGCGTCGCGGCGAGAGGTGCAAGAGGATGGTGGCGATCTCGGCCTTCATGTCGAGCCGGCTGACGATGCGGTCGAGCATTCCGTGCGAGAGGAGAAACTCGCTGCGCTGGAACCCCTCAGGCAGCTTTTGTCGAATGGTGCTCTCGATCACCCTCGGCCCGGCGAACCCGATGAGGGCGCCCGGCTCGGCGAGGTTCACGTCGCCGAGGAGCGCGAAGCTCGCGGCGACGCCCCCGGTCGTCGGGTTGAGCAGGACGCTGATGAACGGGACCGCGGCGGCCTTCAGGCGCTCGAGCGCGGCGACCGTCTTGGCCATCTGCATTAGGCTGAGGATGCCTTCCTGCATGCGCGCGCCGCCCGAGGCGTGGAGCAAGACGACCGGCGCGTGCTCCGCGGCCGCCCGCTCGAACAGCCGGGTCACCTTTTCGCCGACGACGCTTCCCATCGACCCGCCCATGAAGGCGAAGAGGAAGGCGCCCCACGCGATGGGCACGCCGGCGAGCCGCGCGCGACCGATCTCGGCGGCCTCCGCTGCCTTGGCCGACCTGCGCGCCGCGGCCACGCGCTCCGGGTAGGACTTGTCGTCGATGAACTCGAGGGGGTCTGCCGGCCCGAGGTGCGCGTCCCACTCCTCGAACGTCCCCTCGTCGAGGAGCAAGGTCCTCCACCCGACGGCGCTCAGGCGGTGGTGGCGGCCGCAGTGGGGGCATACCTCGTGCGCGGCGGTGAACGCATCCGACGGAAGCGTCTCGCCGCAGCCATCGCACTTGCGAAAGACTCCCTTGCCGAGCGTGCGTTTCTCGGCAGCGTCGCTCTCGGGGGGCTTCTTCTCCGGCCAGGGCATTGCGCCCACAGCGTCGTAGCCGAAAGCCGCACGCTCCGCGAGGGCCTCCCCTCAACGCAACGCGGCAAAGGGGCTCGTGCCGCGGTCGACCTCACGCGCCCATGACCGAAAGATCCGGTCCGACCATGAGCGTGGGCTCGGTTTTCTCCTGGACGTCGCGCGCGCTCACGCCCGGGGCGACCTCCCGCAAGACGAGCCCGCCGTGGGCGACGTCGATCACCGCGAGGTCCGTGATGATGCGGTGGACGACGCCCCGGCCGGTCAGCGGCAGCGTGCACTGCCCGAGGATCTTCGGACCGCCGTCCTTGGTTACGTGCTCCATGACGACCACGACGCGCTTGGCGCTCGCGACGAGGTCCATCGCCCCCCCCATGCCCTTGACCATTTTTCCCGGAATGAGCCAGTTGGCGAGATCCCCCCTCTCGCTCACCTGCATGGCGCCGAGGATGGCGATGTCGATGTGCCCGCCGCGGATCATGGCGAAGCTCTCCGCGCTCGAGAAGGTGGCGCTCCCGGCCAGCATCGTGACGGTCTCCTTGCCCGCGTTGATGAGGTCGGGATCCACCTCCGCCTCGGTCGGATATGGGCCGATGCCGAGCAAGCCGTTCTCGCTCTGCAGGACGACTTCGAGGCCCTTCGGGATGAAGTTTGCCACGAGCGTCGGCAGGCCGATGCCGAGGTTGACGTAGTTGCCGTCGCGGAGCTCGGCGGCCGCGCGCCGCGCCATGGCGTTGCGATCGAGTCCCGAGCGGGGCGCCTCTGCCGTGCGGGACATCAGGCGCTCCTCGTCGTTCGCCGCTCGATGCGTTTCTCGTAGCCCGCACCCGCGATCACGCGGTGCACGTAGATGCCCGGAGTGTGGACGAGATCCGGGTCGATCTCCCCGGGGGCGAGCAGCTCCTCCACCTCGGCGATCGTGACGCGCGCGGCGGTCGCCATCATCGGGTTGAAGTTCATGGCCGTCCGCCGGTAGACGAGGTTTCCGAACCGGTCTCCGCGCCACGCCTTGACCAGGGCGTAGTCGCCCGTGATCCCGCGCTCGAGCACGAAGGTGCGCCCGTCGAACTCGCGGCTCTCCTTCTTGGGCGACGCGCGGGCGACCGTCCCGTCGGGCGCGTACTTGAAGGGCAGGCCCCCCTCGGCGATGGCCGTGCCCGCGCCGGTCGGCGTGTAGAACGCGGCGATGCCCGCGCCGCCGGCGCGGAGGCGCTCCGCGAGGGTCCCCTGGGGGGTGAGCTCGACCTCGAGCTCGCCGGCGAGGTACTGCCGCTCGAACTCCTTGTTCTCTCCGACGTAGCTCGACACCATCTTCGCGATCTGACGGTTCGAGAGGAGGATCCCGAGGCCGAAGTCGTCGACGCCGCAGTTGTTCGAGACGACGGTGAGGTTCTTCGTCCCGCGTTCGCGCAGCGCCCGGATGCCGAGCTCGGGGATCCCGCACAGGCCGAAGCCGCCGACGAGGATGGTCGCCCCGTCGGGAATGTCGCTGACCGCCTGGCCTGCCGAAGCGACGACCTTGTTCATCCTGCCTCCATAGTAGCCCTGCCCTTGGGTGTGTCGTCCGAACTCTCGCTTCGCTCGAGCCTGCGGACGACCGGACGGGCAAGCCTATCCGTCGACGTCGTCGACGGGGATGGTGGCGGACGCGGGCGGCATCTCGTCTCCCTGCGGTGCAGAGCCGCGCGACGGCGGGGGCAGGGGCGGCAGCGCCGGGTGCGTCGGGGCTGGTGTCGTGACGTCCATCCGGCCGGGCTCGGGCGGGCCGCGCCGGCGCGCGCGTCCGGAGGCGAAAGCGGCGCCAGCGCGGGCGCGCATCGGGGGGTTCTCGACGCACCCGCTCTGGTGCGGCGGACAGCCGATGCGGACGTGGAAGTGATCGTCGTGGGGGAGGGTGCCATGCGGCTGCTGCATGAGCTCCGCGGCGTGCATCCGAACGGCGGCCGGCACGCCCGCGTGATCGGCGTACGCAAGCAGACGCGCGCGCAGCGGGGCCGCGACGAAGACGTGCGTCACGTGCGCCTGCGGATCGCCCACGATGGCGGACACGAGCGCCCAGTTCTTCGCGTCGTCGAAGTAGGCCCCCGGCCAGCTCGGCGCCGTGCCGTCGCCGTGGAACGAGACGAAGTGAGGCGAGAGAAGCTGGTGCCCGGTCGCGCTCCGCAC
>DATGJA010000264.1:0-2222 GCA_035295445.1 Polyangiaceae bacterium
CGCGTCAGCCCTTGCTGCCCCTGGACGTTGCTGATCGAAAGGTAGTTCTCGGCGGCGGCGTCCCCCGACGGGTAATCGCCGGGCGTGTAGTCGCCGACCCAGCCGGGCAGGGCGCTCGTGGTCGGGGGGCCGCCGTCCGCGCTCGCGCAGGGCGGCGCTGCGTTGGAACCGCCGTCCGCGAGGGCGTCGCTGGAGCCGTCGTCGGCGTCGCCCGTCGCGTCGTTCGCGCCGCTCGAGGGCGGCGAGCTCGCAGCGCCGGGGGCACCGGAGGAGGGCGGGAGGCCGCCGGAGTCGGAAGGGGGGCCCGCGGTCCTGGGAGGCGAACCCCCGTCCGCCGATGCCGACGAACGCGTGCTGCCGCAGCCGCCGGCGAGGAACGGGGCCGCCAGCACGGCGACGGCGAGCGCGCCGGTGCGTGCAGTGGCCCTCCTTGGAGCGTGCGAAGTCATCGGTCCTGTCACCCTTCTTGGGTCTCCGCCGAACTCCCCATCACGAAAAGTGACCGGACGAGCGAGAGGCCGCCCCTGCGCACTCTGCGCATTCGTCTGCCCAGCTCCGCGCGTCGTGGGCGCCGGCCTGCGCGGCGCCGGAGCTCGATGTGCGCCGGGCTGTATGGTTACAGCCGCTTTTGCGCCTTTTGAGGGTGCGCGGCCGCCGGACGGGCTGGCCCGCGAATCGCTTAGAGAGCCGCCCGGCCACCGCGGCCTCCTCCATGCGACCGAGCGAAGAAGACATCACGGGGACCGAGACGCACGCGCACGTGCTGCCGGGCCACCCGCACGTGGTCGCCATGTGGCCCGGCGGATCCATCGTCAAGGAGCTCGTGCCCGGTAGGGCCCTGGTGGTCGGCCGCTCGCGCAAGTGTGACCTCTGTATCGATCACCCCTCGGTCTCGCGCGAGCACGCCCTCGTCCACGGGACCAACCCTGCCACCGTCGAAGATCGCGGGAGCACGAACGGCACGCTCGTCGCCGGCGTCCGCGTCCCCAAAGGGGGCCGCGTGTCGCTCTCGCGCGGCCAGCTCGTCTCGATCGGCGCCGCCGTCCTCGTCATCCGGTCCGCGCTCGACGCGATGGAGGAGGACGCGGCGTCCAGGCGGCGCGCCGGCGTGGCCCCGCGCAATCGTGCCCCGATGATCGTGGCCGACGAGGGGATGCAGGAGCTCTATCGTGTCGTCGATCTCGTGGCGCGCGGGGAGCTGTCGGTCATCCTCCTCGGCGAGACGGGCGCGGGCAAGGACGTCATCGCAGACTCCATCCACCGCCGGTCGGCGCGGGGGCCGGCGGCCTACGTCCGCGTCAACTGCGCGGCCCTCCCCGACGCGCTCCTCGAGAGCGAGCTGTTCGGCTACGAGCGCGGGGCGTTCACCGGCGCGGTGCAGGCCAAGCCGGGCCTCCTCGAGCTCGCCGACGGCGGGTCCGTCTTCCTCGACGAGATCGCGGAGCTGCCGCTGCCCATGCAGGCCAAGCTGCTGCGCGTGCTCGAGAGCCGCGAGGTCACGCGGGTCGGCGGCGTCAAGTCGCGGCAGATCGACGTCCGCTTCATCTGCGCCACCAACCGGGACCTCATGTCGCTCGTTCGGTCGGGGGGATTCCGTCAGGACCTCTACTTCCGTCTGAACGGGATCAGTCTCGTCATCCCACCGCTGCGCCAGCGGCGCGCCGAGATCGCCCCGCTCGCGCGCGCCTTCGTCGCCGACGCCTGCCGGGACGCGGGGCGCGCGGAGCTCTCGATCACCCCCGAGGCGATGGCGGCGCTCGACGGCCATGACTGGCCGGGCAACGTGCGCGAGCTGCGCAACGCGATCGAGCGCGCCGTCACCCTGTGCACCGGCGCGGCGATCGACGTGCACCACCTGCCCCCGCCCGAGACGGGGTTCGGCCAGCTCTTCGGCCCGGACGCGTCGCCGCGGCCGACGGTGCCGTCGCCCGAGGAGAACGGGGCGTCCGTCCCCGACGGGGCGGTCGGGTTGCACGACGCCGCGCGCCGCGCTGCGCAGACGATCGAGCGACGCCGGATCGCCGAGGCGATGGAGCGCTGCGGCGGCAACCAGACGCGCGCGGCGGCGATGCTCCGCATCTCACGGCGCACGCTGGTCGCGCGCCTCACGACGTACGGCTTCGCGCGGCCGCTGAAGAAACGCGTGCCGGAGGTCGATTGACGTCCGCAGGCTCGAGCGAAGCGAGAGTTCGGACGTCACACCCAAAGGAGTCCGCAGGCTC
>DATGJA010000265.1:0-2406 GCA_035295445.1 Polyangiaceae bacterium
TCCGCCAGATGCCGGCTGTCACGCGCGAACGAGATAGGCATCGCTCGGACGCTCCTTTCCCTCATCAACTCGACGGGCGCTGCTCACGTGCGCCCGCCGCTCTTCGGGTGCGCCGGCAAAAGGGCACCTCAATCAGCCTTGTTGTGGGCATGAGGCTGTCGACAGCAGTTTGGTCACCGACCGGGCAATGAAGAGCGACCAGAGCCCAAAGCCCATCGCCGAAATGGCAGCATCGGCCACAAGCCGTAGCTCGAAGCTCCCGACGACCACGAGCAGGACGTAGGCTACCCCGAGGTTGAAGAGGCCATACAGGATGTTCACGGCGGGTGGCGAGAGCCCTCGGAACGGTGGCTTCGCGAACGGGGTGTAGAACGGCCGCCCCGACACGCCCGCGATGAAGTGCGGGGTGAAGTTGGCCAGGAACATGCCCCCGAAGAAGTACGCCACGACGTCGTGCCAGGTCATCGAGTCTCCTCTTGATGGCAACCGCGTGTTGCCATCAGGAACGCTAGCGGGTCTCGGACGTAATGGCAACACCGAGTTGCCATCCGAAGAAGGGCGATGCTATGTCGGATCCGATGGGTCGTTCAACCGGATCAGCGCGTCGCACTCGGGGTCTGCTCGGGGGGCGTAGCGAGCAGGTGGTCCGCCGCGTCCTCGATGCGGCGATCATCGAGCTCGCGCGCTCAGGATACGCCGGCTTTCGCATGAACGTCGTCGCGTCTCGGGCCGCGGTCAACAAGACTACGATCTATCGGCGCTGGCCAACACGCTTGGCGCTGGTCACGGCTCTCGTGGACCGAATGCGTACGCCCCTTCGAGAGAGACCGCTGCCGGACACCGGACAGCTCGAGAGTGATCTCATCCAGGCATTCACGCGTCGGTTCACCGTCGGTCGGACGACCGAGGGCCGGGCTTGGGTACAGCTACTCGACGAGCGACATAGCCCCGAGGTCGAAGCGATCATCGGAGACCCGGTGGTCGAGCGCAGCGGCGAGTGGAGGTCAATGGTCACTCGCGGCATTGACCGGGGCGAACTGCCGCCGGGAACCGATCCGCAGCTCCTTCTCGAGTTTGTTCGCCTGATCGTGGACTCGCGTAGCTCCGCTCGCCGGTTGGACAAGATTTGGCTGACCCTCGCGGTGCGGACTGTCATCGCAGGCGCACGCGTCGGAACGCTGTTGCGAGCCTCGCGATCGACAGGCCGGTCCTCGAGATGATGCCGACGCGCCCGACGTCGACGAGGTCCCCAGACGTTCCGCGACGCCCTTCCAAGCTCCCAAAGACGCCCGCGAAGACCGATGACCTTTCGCCTTTCGCTCTCGCTTCGGGTGCATGCGTCGGACGGTCCGGGGTTGATGGAGTCGCGGGGCCGTCGCAGCAAGCGCCCCGTTGACTACGTCCTCGCGATCAGGAGCTCCTCAGAGTTGTTCGGAGGACGAAGCGCATCGGACCTGCTGCCGAAGTACCGTATTCGGCTGCCAGCTTCGTCGGCGGCAACGGCGGATGGCGGTGCGACGGACGCCGGAACCCTGACGTCTGCCTCGAGACGGCGGACGGCGGAGGGGGGGGCGCCGCCGCTGCCGAGCCGAGGGCAGGCTTCAGATCCCGGCCTCACGCGCCCAGTCCCCAGTCCCCCGGGCGAAGCAGACGCAGGCAGCACGATTCGCACCGTCGTCCCTTCGCCCTTGCGACTCTCGAGGTCGATGGTCCCGCCGTGGGCCGCGCCGCGCTCGCAGCCCTACGCGCGTACGATTGGCCCGGCAACGCGCGCGAACTGCGCAACGTGGTCGAGCTTCTCTGCTTGCTGCGAGAAAGGAGACTTGCGCGGCTTCGCCCGGTCCCGGCATCCCGGAGTCCATTCGGGATCGAATTTTTGAACCGTTCTTCACGACCAAGGAGATCGGCAGAGGCACGGGGCAGGGCCTGGCCCTCGCGCGGGGCATCGCCCGAAGCCACGGAGGAAGCCTCGACTTCGAGACGCAGGTCGGACGAGGGACGACGTTCGTCCTGCGCCTGCCCATCGGCAAGACGAAAGAGTCGGCCGCGAACGCCGCCTAAGATGAGCCTAGAGATCGCGCAGGCGTCCGCTACCTCGTCTCGCCCCCCCCGCCGAGGGTGAAATAGATCGTCGCCCCTCGACCGACGGTGCTCTCGGCCCAGACCCGGCCCCCATGACGCGCCACGATCCGGCGCACGGTGGCCAGGCCGATGCCCGTCCCGGAGAACTCCGCATCGCTATGCAGGCGCTGGAACGGAGCGAAGAGCTTCTCGGCGCGCGCCATGTCGAAGCCCGCGCCGTTGTCGCCCACGAAGTAGACGGTCCCCTCGTCGCGTTGCGTCGTGCCGAACACGATCTGTCGATCCTTCGTCCTCGCCGTGAACTTCCAGGCGTTGCCGAGGAGG
>DATGJA010000266.1:0-22369 GCA_035295445.1 Polyangiaceae bacterium
GCATGCTGCCCGAGCCCAAGGAGCTGTGGGTCGTCCATGGCGCGCGGCACGGCGACTATCTGTCGGTCGCCCCGGCCGAGTACGAGGCGCGGGTGGTCGCCTTCCTCGAGCGCGCGTTGGGGAGCTAAATTAGCCTGCCGAGGGTGAAGACCATGATCGCCTATCGCCGTGGCGGCCATCTCGACGTGGACGAAGTCGTGGAGCTCTACCGGGCGTCCACGTTGGGGCAACGACGCCCCGTCGACGATCGGGAGCGCATGCAGCAAATGCTCGAGCGGGCCAATCTCGTTATCACGGCGTGGGACGCCGCGCGCATCGTCGGCATCGCACGGAGCCTGAGCGACTTCGCGTTTTGCACGTATCTGTCCGACCTGGCAGTGCACTCCGACTACCAGCGGAGCGGGATCGGCAAGGAGCTCGTCCGGCGAACGCAGCTCGAAGGGGGGCAGGCCACCGTCTTCTTGTTCGCCGCTCCCGCGTCCGTCGACTACTATCCGCGCATCGGCCTCACGCAGGGAAGCGGCTGGATGCTACGCCCCGGAGAGACGCTTCGTTGACCGCCATGCTCGGCGGCCCGGGGGCACCGCTCGTCGTCCTCTTGCACGGCTTCATGGGCACGGCCTCCGATCTCGAGCCGTTCGCCCGCTCCCTGGGGGTCGACGCACGCTTCGCCTTCCCGGAAGGCCTCGTCGACCTGGCATCGCGGGGCCTGGTCGGGCGCGCCTGGTGGCCCACCGACGTCGACGCACGCGCCGCGGCCTTGGCCAAGGGACCGCGCGACATGTCCGCCTTCGTCCCGGAGGGCCTCGGCGAGGCCCGGGCATACCTCGAGGACTTCCTCGATGGTCTGCCGTCCGAGGACCGCTCGCGGCCCCTCGTCGTCGGCGGCTTTTCGCAGGGGGCGATGCTGTCGTGCGAGCTCGCGCTCGTCACGTCACGCCCCCTGGCGGGGCTCGTACTCTTCTCCGGCGCGCGCATCGACGCCGGTCGCTGGCAGCCTCTCTACTCGGCGCGCCGCGGGCTCCGCGTCTTCATGAGCCACGGGGCGGGCGATCCAGATCTGGCGTTCTCGGCCGCCGAGACCTTTCGCGCGGACCTGTCGAGCGCCGGCTGGGACGTGACATGGTGCCCCTTTCAGGGCGGACACGAGATCCCACTTCCCGCGTGGCGAGCCTTCAAGCGGTGGCTTCTTTCCGTCGCGTAGTTACATGAGAGAACGTCGCGCCAGTCCCCCGTACGCGTCGACCTGGTTCGCGCCCGCGCCCGCCAATCTCAGCTAACGCTTCGTCGTGATCTTGACCGCCGATCGCGCGTTGAGCGCGCGGGCGGTTCCTTGCGGCGCGCTGGCGCCGGCGCGTGGGCGCAAGAGGACCTCGTGGGGGTGTCCCGGGGCCACCGGAAAGTAGTTGTCGTCAGGGACGAAGTCGCGGACGTCGAGGACCACACAGCGGGCCGTCCTCCTGGCGGTGACGGTCAGTCTCCACGGACCGCCGGAGACGGCGGTCGCGACGGCCTCGACGCCGACGTCCGCCTCCTCGACCAGGGGACGGTCGAGCGGGAAGTGGAACGCCCGGACGAGGGTCGCGCCGGTGGCCGTGTCGGTGAGGGTGGCCACGGTGACGTCGTGGGACGGGGGTCCGAAGCGGTATGCGTACGTGGTGTCGAGGAACCGTTCGAGCAGCTCGGTGACCCGCACCCGGATCGTGGTCCGCGGCGAGGCCGCCACGGGAGCGCGGGCCGTCGCCACGGGGACTTCGCCGTCGCGCAAGAAGACGAGGTCGAGCCGCGCGTCCACCGCTCGCTCTCGTTCGTTGACGACGTGCACGTCCAGCCCGTTCAGCCCTTCGTCCACGAAGAACGCCGCGACCGGCTGAAGGACGCGGCGCAGATAGTAGTACGCCGCCTTGGGCGCGCCGTCGGCGCCGAGCACCCCCCACCCCGCGCCTGGCCAGAGGTCGCGCAAGAACCACACGAGCGCGCCCCGGCATGGCGAGCCTGCGCGTCTCCACTCGGCGTACGTCTCCGCCATGACCTCGCCCGTCACGGCCCGCGAGAGCGACAGGTACCGCGAGACGTCCGCGTAGCGGAGCGCCGGGGGGTCGGCGCCGTAGCGGACGCGCAGGTAGTGATCGCGGACGTCGTCGAAATCCCAGCCCACGCCGCCGTCCCTGGGCGTGCGCGACTTCCAGCGAGGGTGCTGCGTCGGCGTGCCGAGGTCCTGCATGAGGTCGTCGATCACCCGCTCGTCCGGGACGTTAGCGAACGCGAGGCACTCGGTCGCGAAGCGGACCTCGGCGCGGCGCGCGTCGTCGAGGGGGCGCAGGTAGGCCCCGACGCCGAAGTAATGTGCGGTCCCGGAGTCAATCGAAAAGGGAAGAGGCCCGCCCGACGGCGTCGACGGCCAGTACGGGACGTCCGGGCGGAGCTGGCGGCAGGCTTCCGGCAGGGTCTGCGAGAACAAGGGCGAGCGCCAAATCTCGCGCGAGGCGCCCATCATCGCCGCTTGCTGCTCCACCTCGCTGTTGCCGCAGAGCACCGTGAGGCACGCGGCGAGCTGCGTGCGGTGGAGAAAATCTCGTGCTTCCCGTCTCACGGAGGCGACGAACGTCGCGTCGTCGCCGGGATAGTCCATGTTCGCGAACGAAAAGTCTTGCCAGACGAGGATCCCGAGCTCGTCGCACGTGTCGTAGAACGCGTCCTCTTCGTAGAAGAAGGGACCGCTGACGCGGACCATGTTCATGCCGGCATCGCGGACCGCCTCCAGGGTCGCCCGGTAGTCCTCGGCGGTGCCCACGAGCCGGGCGGCATCCAACGGCGTCCAGCAGGCGCCCCGGCAGAACACGGGGACCCCGCCGACCCGGACGCCGAAGGAGCCGCCCTCCGTCATCACGTCGACCTCGCGGAACGCCGCGCGTCCGAGGTCGATCTCGACCTCTCGCCCGTCCACGCTCGCCACGGCGCCGACAGGGTAGCGGGCCGCTGCGCCGTGCGTGTGGGGCCACCAGCGCTCGACCCGGCCGACGCGCACCTCGCCGCGAGCCACCACGGCTCCGCCTTCTCCCGCGGCGCACGCGAGCGGGGCCGAGACCTCACCTACGCGCGCCGTGACCCGGTCGATGGGGGCGCCTCGAGTCGATTTTAGCGCGAGCTCGACTTCGACGACGCCGTGATCTCCGGCGAGGTGCGGCCGCACATCCGCGCGCACCGCGGCGAGCTCCGATCGCCGCTCGAGGACGATCGAACGCCACGGACCCACGGGGGCGACCGGCGGGGACCACGCCGGGATGCGGCCCAGGAGCGTCGTGCGAAACCAGCGCATCTGCTGCGCCTGGACGACCCGCGTGCGCCACCTCGGGCGGGGCCGTCGCGCCTGGAGAGCCGCCGAGAGGGATCGACAGCAAACGAGCAGCTCGTTGTCGGGGAGCAGCGCCCGAGTCACGTCGACCTCGCTCTCGACGAACATGTTGTCCGACTTCAGGATCGGCGCCCCGTTGAGCCACGCCTCCGCCAGCGTCGCGATTCCCCGAAAGCAGAGCGCTCGCGCGGCGTCGGAGTCCGTGTCCGAAACGGGAAATCGGCAGCGCCACCACCAGTCGGACGCGTCGAAGTCGACCCGGTCCTCCAGGCTCCACCGTCGGGCGTCCCGCAACGCCGCCGCGACCGTGGTCGGGCCTGTCGCCGCGCACCAATCGACGTCGAGGGCCGCGAGGGCCGTCGGGTCGACCGCGCGCCCCGCGGTCGTCGCCCCGAGCTGCCATTCCCCGCCCAGCGCGCCCGCGGAGGTGCCGCCCACGGCGCGAACCAGGGCCATCTATGCTCCGTAGCGGTCGACCAGGGCGGTCATGCCGGCCGACCAGGCGCGCTCGGCGTCACCGAGCATCGCCGCGGCGTCGAGGGGCTTCTTCGCGTTCACGGCGCGCGCTGTCTTGAGAACGAGCGCCTTGGCGGCGTCCGACACGCAGTTGAACGACGCGATCACTTCGTCGAGGCCGTGCTCCCCGCCGGCCGAGAGCCAGCGAACGTACAGCGCCCCGAGCTCGAACGCGGCGCCGAGCTGGCGGAGCGTGGCGAACGCCCACGCGTGGTACGTGGGGAGGCCCTCCCGCTGAAGCCACTCGAGGTCCGCCGAGAAGCGCTCCCGGAAGCGCGCGACGGGGTTGGTGCTCGGGCGTCGCGCGAGGTTCGCTGCCAGGACGCGCAGCGACTCTTGGAGCAGCGCGCGCGGCTCGAGGCGCTTGCGCCGATCGAGGCGGACGAACTCGGCGAAGAACGGCATGTACGCCGGGTCCGGCGGGGCGTCGACGCGGAAGATCGCCGCAAAATCCGCGTCGCCGAGCGCGTGGTAGCCGCTGTTGTGAAAGTACCCGAGCGTCCTACTCTCGACGTCGATCGCCTGAATGCCGATGGTGGTCTTCGTATGCTGTTTTCGATAGTCGGTGCCCGCCGTGTCGGGCAGGTAGTAGGCGTCCACTTCGCTCAGGACCAGCCGGCCGCCGGTGAGCTGCGCTCGGACGTTCTCGACCAGCGGGCGCCACACGTTGAGCTCGTGGACCTGGAGTCCATAGAGGGCGTAGAGGTCGTCGTGCGAGGGCTTGAAGAACGTCCACTGGTCGCCCTCGTAGTCGACGGGCAAAACGTGGGGAAGGCAGGCGCAGGGGTCGAGCTCCAGCGCGTGTAGGACCTCGATCCAGACGTCGATGTAGCAGTTCGATTCGGTCCAGGCGCGCTCCGACCGATGGAGCTCGTGCGACACGTACGTCTTGGGATCGAGCGGCGCGAAGGCGTGAACGGTCACGGCCACAGACGCTCACGCACGGCCTTCGGCCACTCGCCGGGCACCATCCCGTGCGTCTTGAAGAGGGCCATCACGCACCGCTCGAGGCCGAACCCCAGGCAGGCGGTCTGCGCGAGCTCGCCCTTGCTCGTCCGAATCTCGAAGATCTTGCCGAAGTGCTCTTGGTGGTAGTTGAAGGAGCAAACCGCCGTCGGCTTCTCCTGCGAGATCACCGGAATCAGCACCTCGAACTTGAGCTTCTGCTCCTTTTGGCTGACGGCGAGCATCCTGCCGCCCCGGCCGAAGAACGGGTCGGAGGCGACGTCGCTCTTGGCCGGCAGGCCGAGCGATTGCAGCAGCTCGACGCCGCGTTTGAGCCACATGTCGCGCCACTCGACGACCACGTCGGCCGAGCCGACGCGCACGAACTCGCGCACGCGGAAGGCCTGCATGCGCGTCGGTTCTGGCGACGGTTCGTGCCGGAACACCCAGTTTTGCATGTCGACGAGGCGTCCCTCGTCCGGGATCGTGCCGGTGAAGCTCGGATACACCGGGTAGCAGGCGGCTGGCGTGAGGACGACGTCCGTCATCGACTGCCACTGCTCCCAGGGGGTGCCGGCGTGTACGGCGTCGCGAAGCTGCGCGTGCTGGGCGTCGGTTCCCTTGAAGCTGAAGACGCTGCCCGCGAGCTGCGGGAACGAGTCGAGGAACTCGCTCTTTTCGAAGACCTTGCGGTCGAGCGTCGGCGGGAACGCCATGACCTCGGCCCCGTCGCTCTGGGCGATGCGAGAGATGAGCGCGTCGAACCGGCGGAGCACGTCCTCGAACACGGCGCCACGACCGAAGATCCCGGGCACTCCGACCGGGATGATCAGCTTGTGACGGACCAGGTCGTCGTACAGACTTTGGGGCGAAAACTCGGTAGGCATGGCTCAGCCTCAGTCGTCCTTTAGGACGAGGAGCATCGACGCGTTGGTTGCGAAGATGCGGTCGTTGCCGACCATCAGGGCGGCGGAGTGGGCGTCCCTGAGGTGCCGGCCGACCGCGAACTTCGAGTCATTCTTGTAACCCATGATCCCGCAGATCAAGAGCGCGTGATTGACGATCTGGACGACGAGCTGCGAGGACGACACCTTCAGGTTGTTCATCTTCAGGGCGAAGGCGATCGACGACAGCGCCTCGGTTCCCTGGTTGGACTTCATGAGCTCTTCGCACTCGCTCGCTACGTCGTGGACGTTGGTCCGCATGTTCTGCAGCATGCTCGACGCCTCGGCCAGGCGGAGCGCGGTCGGCGGCACCGTCCCCGGCTTCGCGCGCGCTTGCGAACGCACGAACGCCCTGGCTCGCGCGACGGCCGACGTGGCGATCCCAAGCCAGCAGCTTGCCCAGAGGATGTGCGAAAAGGGCACCATCGTGTGGCTCGCGATGTCGGCGAACGGGTGCCCCAGGATCTGATCGGCGTGGCCGCTCGACGTCACCTTAAAGGGCGGACTGCAGGTCCCGCGCATCCCGAGCGTGTCCCAAGCCCCCGTCCGGTCGAGCTTGTATTCGGCGCGGCGGATGAGGACCAGCACCTGGTCGTTGCTCGGTGCGTCGCGCGAGCGTCGCGCCGTGACCAGAAGCTCGTCCGCGTGCTCCCCGTAGGAGATCGTGGACGCGTCCTTGACGAGCGTGAAGCGATCCCCTTGCACCTCGACGCCGCACAAGCTCGTTCGCATCTCGCCGCCCACACCGACCTCGGACGTGACCGACGCGATGACGTTCTGACGCTCGACCAAGTCTCGTACGTAGGAGGCGAAGAAGGGCTGTTTCATCCCATGCCGGACGATGCATGCGACCTGGATCTGGTGCATCGCGAAGACCATCGCCGCCGAGGCGCACTGCTGCGCGAGCGCCTCGCACATCGCCGCGAGCTCCACCATCCCCGTACCGAACCCGCCGCGGTCCATCGGGACGAAGGCGCTCATCATCCGCGCCTTCTTCAGTGCGTCGATGGCCTCGCGGGGAAACCGTGCCTCGCGGTCGACGCCGTCCGCTGCCGGCCCGGCCGTTTCGGCCGCGATGGCTTGCACGGTCTCGAGGTGCGACGGCGCCTGAGATGAGCTGCTTTTCGACTCGTCCACGGCGTTCTCCCTCGCTGTTGGGCCCCCGTCGCCTATTCGGCGCCGGCCCCGGTAAGCTCCTGGATGGCGGATCGAATCGACGCGACGCTCTCGAAGACCCCGCGCCGGAGCATGCGATCGGGGAACTCGACGTCGAACTTGCCCTCGAGCGCGAGCATGACGTTGACGCTCGCGTGGGACGTCATCCCCGCTTGATAGAGGTCGCCATCGTCGGGCAGCGTGGATACGTCGACCGAAAGACGACCGTGTTCCCGGAGAATGGCACGGATCTCGTCGTTCATCGTTCGTAGGCTCCTCGGGGTACCTTGCGGCGAAGACGGCCCTCGGCGGGCGGGGTACGGCGTCGTTCGGCGAGCACGACCGCCGTCGCGTACTCCCCATCGTGGCTCATGCTGATCGCGAGGCGTCGGACGCCGCGCCGGCGCGCCAGGAGGTGCGCCGGACCGTGCAAGACGACGTCGCACGCCCCGCCCGGCCGCCGGCGGATTTCGATGCTCCGCCAGCCGAGCGCCTCGACCCCGGGGGCGAGCGCCTTGATGGTCGCTTCTTTTGCCGCGAAGCGTGCGGCGAGGTGGAGGGCAGGTCCGTCCCGCTGCGCGAGACAATAGTCCAGCTCACCCTCCGTGTAGACGCGTTGCAGGTATCGATCGCCGAAATTCGCGATCGACGACTCGACGTGGGAGACGAGGACCAGATCGGTCCCGACCGCGATGTCCGCCGGATAGGGCGGCGTATCAGCCTCGAGCCGAGACGCTGTCGGAGGCGACGAACCCATGGCAATGCGCCAAACGGAGGCAGTCTAGACGCGCGGCTCAGCGCGAGCAAGGCACACCCCGCGGTGCATGTCACTTGCCTCGCTCGGCCAAGGAGCGCAGCAGGGGAACCAGGCCGGCGTTGATCGCGGCGTACCCGTCGGCATTCAGATGAAGATGATCGATCTCGTAGCTCCGGCGGATGCGGCCTCCCTCGCCCTCGAGGAGGGGGTTCGCGTCGAACCAGACGACACCGTCCCGCGCGCGCTCCTGCGCGAGGCCGCGGAGAAAGGCGTTCACCTCCGGCACCGCGGCGTCGACGTCCGCCGACCAGAACGGGCGGCGCCAAAGCGGTACGTCCCCGATGCGGAAGACGCTCACGAGCACCACCTGGGCGCCCAGGTCCGTCATTCGATGGACGAGGGTCGTCAGGTTCGCCTCGCAATCGCGGACGATCTCGTCGCGCCGAGAGGGGAACTCGGCGACGGCCTTGAGGTCGTTGACTCCCGCTTCGAGGACGACGACCGCCGGGTGCAGCGAGGCGACGTCGGCGTCGAACCTCAAGAGCATCTGCGCCGTGGTCTGGTAGCTGACGCCCCGGTTCAGGACGTGGAAGCCCGTCGGCGCCGCCGGTTCCGACCACATGAACGCCCGCGAGTCGCCGAAGAACACGAGGATGGGCTCCTCGGGGCGGGCACGCGAGCGGTCGGTCTCCCAGGTCTTCAGGCCGCCGGGGTCGAGCCGGACGGCCGACGCGTCCACGTAGTACTTGTGGGCGAAGAACACGAGATAGCCGCTCAGCCCGAGCGAAGCGGCGAGGGCCGTGCCCAGGGCCACCAGCACCCTCGGCCGCGAACGCGCGTTCAACCCGCGGCCTCGTGGCGGGCGATGGGTTCCTCGAGGACGGCGTCGTACGCGCGAGCGGCGTCGCGGGCCATCCGCGGGGCGTTGAAGTAGTCGAGGACCCTCGCCCGGCCGTACGCGCCCATGCGCGCGCGCATCTCGGGATCGCGAAGCAAGGCGACGATGTTGTCGGCCAGCGCGTCGATGTCCCCTTGGAGCGACAGCAGGCCGGACCGCCCGTGCTCGACCACCTCGGGAGTGCCGCCGTTGTCCAGGGACACGACTGGCCTCTGCATCGCCATCGCTTCGAGGAAGACCAGGCCGAAGGGCTCCTCGATGCTCGGCATCGCGAAGACGTCGCAGGCGGCCATGACCTCCGGAATGTCGGAGCGCTCGCCGGTGAAGACGACGCCGTCGAGCACCCCGAGCTCCCTCGCGAGGCCCCGGAGCTCCTCGGTGAACGAGCTGCCGTGCACGTCGAGGGCGTCCGCGCCGACGATGAGCAAACGGACCCCCGGGATCCGCCGCCGCACGAGCGCCAGCGCGCGGAGGAGCTCGCGCTGCCCCTTGCCCCAGAACAGCCGGGAGACGGAGGCGAGCAGCGGCGCGCCCGCGGGGACGCCGAGCTCGGCGCGTAGGCGCGAGCCGTCGAGGCGCGGGTCCCACCGCGCCGTGTCGATCCCGTTGAGCACGGTGTGCACCCGCTGCGGGGGTGTCCCGGTGTCGATGACGGTCCGGGCGACGAACCGGGAGATCGCGAAGATGCCGTCCGCGTTGCGAACGCCCCACTTGGCCGGCGCGCTGTAGCCGTGGGCCCACGCGACGTGGACGTGCACGACGGACTTGGCGCCCGTCAGCTTGCCCAGAGCGACGCAGTACACGGCGTCGCGCGGCCGGTCGGTCGAGTGAACGACGTGAATGCGCTCGCGCCGGATGTATCCCCCGAGCGCGACGAAATCGAACGGAAAGGCGGCGGCCGCGCCGGCCTGGCGCAGCACGGCGAGGGCGCTCCTGTGGCGGAACCCCGGCGCGAAGTGCGTGGGGCGGATGCGGACGTCCGGGATCGCGCGAAAGCGCGTCAGCGACGCGGCGACCCCCGAGCTGTCTCCCCGGCTGCACGCGAGATGAACCACGAAACGCTCGCGATCCAGATGGCGCATCAGGTGTTCGTGGATCGCGGAGTCGGCGCCGTAGGCGTTCTGCGAGTGCAGGAAGAGGACGTTGATCTTCTCCGCCATGGTCAGATCGTTCCGGCCTTCATGTCCTCCGCGATGCGGTTCGCGGCGCGAGCCGCGAGCGCCATCGCAGTCAGCACGGGGTTCTTCTCGGGCCCGGTGGTGAACGCCGCCGAGTCGCCCACGGCCACGTTCGGAGCCGCGTGCAGCCGGCTCCAGCGATCGAGCATGCCGTACTTCGCGGAGGCGTGCATCCGGCAGGTGCCGCCGTAGTGCTTGGATTCGCCCACGGGCTCGACGTGCCAGAGTCGAACCTGCGGGCGCAGGCCGGCGCGCGCGAGGACCTCGGCCATGTCGTCGCGCGCGCGATGGAGGGCCGGTCCCGCCTCGGGCGGATGGCGGACGTGGAGCTTGAGCGCGGGCGAGCCGTCGCGTCGCGTCTTGCTCGGATCGAGCGCGACCCAGTTGTCGCGCGTCGGCGCCATCGTGCCGAACACGTTGAAACCCACCCAGGGCAGCCGTCCCGGGCTGCGCCGGAGGAGGCTGCGGGCGAAGAGCGAGGCGCCGCTCCACTGCACGCAAGCGGCCGTGTAGAGCGGGGGGGCCCGATCGAGCGTGGGCCTCGTCATGTACGCGGGGGGGTGAATCGAGACGGGGTCGTCGAGGTCGAGCACCAGCTTGCCGAGCGGGTGGTCGTGCAAATAGCGCCCGAGGACGTCCTCGGTGTTGCCGAGGCCCTGCGGGAACTCGGTGCTGGACGAGGCGAGCAGGATTTCGGCGGACCCGATCGCGCCGGCGGCCAGCACGACGGCCCGGCACGCGACGCTCTCCTCGGCGCCGGTGCGCGCGTTCCGGAACACGACCGCCTCGACGCGTCTCTTCTCGCGCGACCATTCGAGTCGAAGGACGCGCGCGTCGAAGCGCGTGTCGATCCGCCCCGCGCGGAGCTCGGGCCCGAGGAGCCGGACGAACGAGTTGAAGACCGTGCCGCTGAGGGTCACGGTCGTCTCGGCGCCGTAGGCGTAGGGCATCGGGGCCACGGCGCGTCCCGCGTGCTGCGCCTGCGTGGCGATCGGCTCCCAATCCCGTCGGAGCGTCACCCGGTGGCGGACGCGCCCGGCCGGCAGCTGCTCGTACTCGGCCGAGCCGCCGGCCACCCTCAAGAGCGGCTCGACGTGCGCATACCACGGCGCGACGTCGTCGTATCCTATGGGCCACGTGTACGCGTCGCCCGCGCGCTCGCCGTCGGCGAAGTCTTCGGGCGAAAAGCGCGGCACGGCGCAGCTCCAGTGGTTGGTCAAACCGCCGGGGGCGACGTCCTCGAAGAGCTCGGCTGCAGGGTCGCCGGTCGCCTCGTAGTCAGGCCGCTGCCCGAGGGGTCTGCGAACCTTGGCGACCGTGAAGCCGCGAACGCGGACGGTCAGTCCCAGCGCCGCGCGCTGCGAGCCGGCTTCGAGGAGAAGGACGTCGACCCCCATCCGGCTGAGGAGGTGCGCGGCCGCGGCGCCTGGCGGACCGCTGCCTACGACGACGACGCGCTCGCTCGCCAAGCGCTCTCGAGAAGACACGGAGGCGGAGCATACACGGGGCTTTCCTTCGCGCGAAGGAAGGTAGTGAATCGTCTTCAATGGCCTTCCGGGCCGACCCCGGTTGGGACATACTCAGCCAGTCTCGTGAGCCTCGTCCGGCTTCAGCACAGAGCGTTCGGAAAGACGAACCTTCGTTGCTCCGAGCTGGGCCTTGGGTGCGCGCGAATCGGGGGCATTTTCCAGGGCGACTCGACGGCGTTCACGAACCTCATCGCGGCTGCGCTCGACTCGGGGATCGACTTCTTCGACACGGCGGACATGTACTCCCAGGGCGAGAGCGAGTCGCTCCTGGGCCGCGCGCTCCGGGGATCGCGCAAGCGGGTGGTCATCGCGAGCAAGGCGGGGTTCTGCTTGCCGAAGCGCCGCAAGCTCATCGCGCGGCTGAAGCCTTTGGTCCGGCCGGCCATCGCGCTCCTCGGCATTCGGCGCGACCAACTGCCGGCGGGGGCGCGCGGCGCGTTGTCGCAGGACTTCTCGCCGGCCTACTTGCGTAAGGCGGTCGAGGGCAGCTTGCGTCGCTTGAAGACGGACTATCTCGATCTGTTCCAGCTCCACAGTCCCCCGCTCGAAGTGGTTCGGCGCGGTGAGTGGGAGCCGGTGCTCGAGGAGCTGAAGCGGGCCGGCAAGATCCGTCACTACGGCGTGTCGTGCGACGTCGTGGAGGTGGGTCTCGCCGCGCTGACCTACCCCGGCGTGTCGGCCCTCCAGTTCCCGCTGAACCTCCTCGACCGGGGCGCGGCCGATACGCTGGTTCCGCAGATGCGAGCGCGGGGCGTCGCCGGGATCGCCCGGGAGTGTCTCGCGAACGGCTTGCTCGCGAAACGCCAAGAGGACATCGACTTCGCCGCGTTTCGCGCCGATCCCGCGGAGCGGAAGGCGCTCGCGGACCGCGTGAACGAGTGCCGCAAGGAGGCGGCCGACCGCGGGGTGTCGCTGACGCGCGCTGCGCTCGAGTACGTCACGGGAACCGACGGCGTCAGCGTCTCGCTCATCGGGGCGCGTACGATCGATCAGCTGAAAGGCCTCTTGGGCCAGGTCGCACATCGCGAAGCATCCGGCGCGACGGCGTGAGATCGTTCAGTGCAGCCTGACGTCGATCGCCGTGATCGACCAGGGCGGCAACGTCTGCGAGATGATCGTCGTCTCGTCCTTCTTCGTCCCGCCGGGGGCGAGTGCTCCGCTCGACCCCGTGTAGACGTACGCCTGGCGCGACTCAACGATCCCGCACGAGCCGATGTCGACGTCGGCGCCGACGGCGTCGTCCGCCGACAGATTGACCGCGACGAGGACCAGATGCTTGCCGTCCACGTCGCGCGACACGAAGAGCGACGCGCCCTCGAGCGGCTGCGTCGGCACGAAAGAGTCGAGGAAACGCCCGCCGTGACCGTCGAAGTTGCGATATGCGAGATAGCCGAACTTCGACTGCGAGTCCGCCGGCGGCGCGCCCCAGTAGAACGCCGACGTGACGCCGAACTGCGCGAATCGGCCGAGCGCCTCGGCCGTCGCCAGCGCGCCCGTCACGTCCTTGTCGCCGCCGAAGCTCCACTCGCCGAGCGACAGCCCCCGGCCCGGGTAGTTCTTGTCGACCCACTCCTTCATCCGCGGCAAGAGGCGCACGGTCTCGTGGATCCACGACTCGTCGACGTACGACGGGTCCCAAAGGCTCCGCGTCGAGCGAAGGCGCAAGAGCTGCGTCGCGCGGTCCGCGGCGCCGCTGTAGACGTTCGCCTCCTGCGGGTAGTAGTGGACGTCCAAGACGTCCAGGATCCGCACCCCCGTTTTCTTCTCCTGCTCCGCGAGCTTGCCCAGGTACCACTCGACGAGCGGCACGTTGCCGTGGGCCGTCCGGTCGAGGTGGCGCGCCGCCCCGTCGAGATCCTTGCTCGAATAGAAGTAGCCTGACCACCCCCACTCCGCCGGTCCCGCGATGAGCGCGCTCGGGTCGGCCTTGCGGATCGCGGTGCCGTACGCAATCGTCCGGTCGAGAAGCTCGTCGTAGCCGAGCGGGTCGGGGTGGATGTCCCGATGCGTCGTGCTCCACAGCATCGGCTCGTTGTCGAGGATGTACTCGTACACGCTGTGCTTGCCGGCTCCGTCGGCGGCGCGGATGGTCGAGACCCAGCGACCGATCCATTCCGGAGGCGCAACGACGCTCGTCCGCGTGGGCGGTCCGGGCGCGACGGGCTTTCCCTTCGGGTCGACGCCGTTGCCGACGTCCGGACGGTATGGGTCCACCTTCTGCTGCGCGCCGTACACCGAGACGGGGAACGGGTAGGCGGTCGCGTCCTTGGCGACCCACCCGATGATCGGCACCGTCAATGCCGACGGTACGCCGAAGGCCGCGCTCTCGGCGAAGTACTTCGTATAGGGCTCTTGCGCGTAGTTCTCGAAGAACCAGTCCTGCGCCTTGTTCGAGAAGTGCGTCTCCCAGTTATAGCGGGTGACCGAGTTGCCGCCCCAGCGCCGCGCCGTCGCGCCGAGCTTGGACCAGTCCTGCCCGAACGCGATGCCGTAGATGAACGGGCTGATCGGCGACGCCTTCGCGTCGCACGCGACGCGTACGCGCGATCGCTTGGCACCCGGCGCCGTCGCGACGGTCGCTCCAGGAGGCGGTGGCGCGTCTTTGCCCACGACCGCGAGGGCGATCTTGTCGAGATCGACCCAGTCGTCGACGAACGGCCGGAACGGCCGCAAGACGACGCGATCGAACGCCGCGTCGCCGGGGTTGACCTCCACCATCGGGACGCGGACCTGCGTCCATCCGTCCCCGAGCGACGTTCGGTGGTCCGGCTTGAGCTTCACGTGCGGGAACTTGCGGCCGTCGGCCGACCCAAGGACGACCTCGAGGAACTCTCCCTCGCCCACGGGCTCGCGAACGCGGAAGAGGACCGCGCCGAACCGACCCGAGAGACCCGTCTTGGTCAGCACCCACTCGTTCGAGTTGCCGAACTTCACCCGCGCGGATTGGCCCGGGACGATCTGCCGCGACGCGGTGCCCGACTCCTGCCAACCGCCCCGCAATCCCCCGTCGAACAGGAGCTCAGCGATCTCGTTCGGCTCGGCCGCGCTCGTCGCCTGCGCCGCCGCGTCGTTGACCTTCGCGCCAGGGCTGGGGCAGCCAGCGCAGACGAGGAAGAGCAACGCCGGGGTCCAGCGCCGCGACGTCAAGGCTCTTCGGGCTCCGTGACGGTGGGCTTGACCTTGTTCGGGCGCAGGACGATCGACCCGACGACGCGATCGCGGCCGACCGCGGCGATCGTCTCCTCGGCAGCCTTGAAGCGCGTGTCCCCCAGCGCCACGCAGACGAGCACCGCGTCCACGTTGCGCGCGATGGGGGCGGCCGTCGGGTTCTCGAAGATCGAACGAAGCGCGACGATGAGTCGCAAGCCGGCCTCGAGTTGTCGGCCAATCTCGGCGATCTCGTAGTCGACGAGGCGCATGCCGAGGTCGCGCAGGTCGCAGACGCTCGACGGCTGGCCCCGATAGCGCCACGCCAGCTGCGCGAGCAGCTCTGAAATCTCGTACGTCTCCACCCCCGCGCTCGCGCCCAAGACGGCGAGCGAGCGCCACGATCGGCGCTCGAGCCCGAGCCACAGCTTCTGCAGCCTCAGGTCGTCGCGAACGTTCGGCAGCTCGGGCGGAGTGACTGCGACGAGGGCGGTCGAATGGCCGGGGTCCGCTTTCAACTGAGCCTCTGCGTCACGCTCGCCGATCGCAAACCGCCCGGACGTCGGCCTTGTACAATGCCCTCCGGGGAGTGTCGAGCGGCGCTGCGTCGAGGCCGAAACATGGTGGTTCGAGGTTACGAGGGCCTATCCAGCTCGCCAAGTACGTCCAGGCGCAGTCGGCGGCGCACCTGCCACGACTCGAGGACGATGCCGCCGAGCACGTCCGACAGCGCCGCCAGCAGGATGGCCAGCACGGCGCCCCCGAAGAACGACCCCACGCCCACGAGCTGGGCCGTGGCCTTCGTCGGCCGCGACGGAATATCCGCCGGGCTGACCACCGTGTACTTGTACTTGTAGGCGGCGCGGGTGATGTCGAGCTCCACCTTGGCCGAGTCGATCCGGCTGGTCGCGTCCTGGTACGCGTGAATGGCCGATGCGAGCTTGGACTGCGCGAGCTGCATGACGCCGTCGTTTTCGACGACGGGCGGCAGCGCCGGCACCTCCGGCGCGGGGGGCAGGACGGTCGTCCTCGGTCCGAGCGGTCCGCCCAGCTTGGCCGAAGAGGGGACCGGCAGCGGCGGCGGTGCCGCCGACTTCGTGCCGGCTTGCGCGGCGAGCGCGCGCTCTTCGCTTCGGAGTTGTTCGATCTCCGGCGAGGGTTGGCTCACGGCTTCGAGCCGCTCGCGCAACGCCATCACCGTCGGGTGCATGGGGGTGAGCGTGAGCTGGGCTTGCATGAGCTGCTGGTTCAGGTCCGCGATGATTCGCTGCCGCGCGTCCTCGGCCGCGCGGATTTGCTGTCGCTTGAGCTCGAGCGCACGGACGAGCTCCGGGTCCACCGTCGGCTCGGGCGGGGGGGCCGCGATGGTCGCCGCGGCCGCGGGGGCGGCCGGCAACCGGAATCGAGGCGGTAGCGCCGGGTGCTCGGTCGCCGTCGTCTTGGTGCGCTCCGCCAGGAGCTTCTGGTAGTCGTCGAGCTCTGACTTGACGCGTTCGAGCTCGCTCTGCGCGTGGTCCTCCAGGACGGAAATGCTGTCGTTGATGACGGCGACGTCGCTGTCGTAGCGGGCCTCGAGGAAGTTCTTTTGAACGAGGGTGACGAGGTCGTACGCGATCCGCGGGTTGGACCAGTCGACCTTGATCGTCACGGTCGACGTGGGTTCGTCCGTCTCGACGTCGAGCTTGGCTTCGAGCTGCGCCACCATGCTCGCCAGCATCCCCTCGTCCGAGGGAGGCCCGAAGAGCGCGCTCATGACGCGGTCCTTGGCCCGTAGGGGCGCCGGGCGAGTCTCCTGGAAGCGCTTGACGAGGTTGGACTCCTTCGCCAGCGTGACGATGTTGTCGCGCCGCGTGATCATGGCGGCGATGTTGCGCGTCGGGTTGTCGACCGCCTCCATGCCGAAGGGGTTCGACCCGCTCAGCATCCGGATGGTCGATGGCCTCTGCGCGAGGAGCTTGACCTCCGAGCTATACGTCCGGGGCATGACGGCCGCCACGGCCACACCGAGGGAGGCCACGAGCAGGAAGGTCGCCGTGGCGATCTTGGGTCGGCGCCGCCCGGACCGGAGGACGAAGCCGGCGACTTCGAGGATCTGTTCGAGATCGATCCCCTCTGATTCGCCCTCGCTGGCGTCCTCCGCCCCGACGTGATCCTCTTCGTCGACCATGAGTGCCGCCCGCCTGCCTGTCCCGCGAGCGCTCACCAGAAGCGGAATGTCGGCTCGCGGGCCGTCAACGTGACGCTGCCGACGGTGGACCTCATGCTGCCATAGACGGACTGAAACTGCCACTGCTCCAGGGCCGTCAGCGAGAGGTCGACCTGTCTTGTCAAGAACACGCGCGCCGTCCCCCCCCCGCCCACGAGCGTCAACGGGAACGGGTCGGGGTGCGGCACGGGCACGGACTGCGCGAACGCCAAGTTCGCCGCGACGCCGACCTGGCGCGAGAGCTGTTTGGCGAGGGTCGCCGTCGTCGAAACGCGGGTGCTCAAGAAGCCCGTGAGAGGGTCGATCGTCGGCGCGAGCTGGGCGGTCGCGGTGAGCGCGCTCGTGCCGAAGAGGTCGTCGAGACGGGACCCCTCGGGGAGCGTTTCCTCTTGGGGCGATTCTTTGGGCGGTTCGGGCTGGGCGGTCTCGGTCTCCGTTGGGGTTTCCGTCGACGTCTGCGTCGGGGCTTCTGCCTGCGTGTCGGTCGGCGTGCCGTTCTGCGCCTCGTTCGGCTCGGGGCTTGGGACGCCGAAGCGATGGGCGTACGTAACCCCCGCCACGGGCAGGATGACGACGGCGTTCGACGTGGCGAGCTGGTCGACGGAGGCGCCCGCACCTGCCATGAAGCTTATGCTCGACGCCCGCGACAGGGTACGACGCCAGTTGCCGGTGAGCTGCGCGAGGGGGACCTGCTCGTTGCAGAACTGCGTGGGAGGCCGGGGGGGCGGGCAAGCGCCCTGAGTCCAGAGATTCTGCCCGCTGGCCGACAGGCCGACCGTGTCGAGCGGCGAGAGCGCCTCGGAGGCGCCGACGGCGGCGCGGGGCCCGTACTGCCCTGGGATGAGACCCCGGGTCGCGGGATCGAGCCCGCCGCGGTACGTGAACCCCGCCGAGGCGAAGACGGTCGTCAGGCGCGAGGTCCGGACGCTCGCGCCGAGCGACGGATCCCATCCGCCGAGCTGGCCGGCGGTCGTCGTGGTCGACACGGGCACGTTCGGCAGCTGCGCGGGTTGCCCGCCGACGGTGCCTTGCTGATAGGGATAGAGCGATGCCTGGGTGAGGAGGAGTCGGGAGTACGACAGCGCTTGGAGGAAGGTGACGGTCAGGTGCCGGTCTCGCCAGAGGACGGCGTTGGTCGTGGCTCCGGCGGTGAAGTCCTCCCACGGAACCTGCGTCGTCGCGTACTTTCCCAGCTCGGCGTCCTGGATCGCCAATCCGGGCGCCGCCGAGAGGCTCGCGGACCAGCGGGGCTCGGCCAGCGTGAGCCGCGCGTTGACGAGCGCGAACAGGTCGTCCGCGACCACGATCTTCTCGAGGCGCGGGACGGTGATGATGGGCGACGGATCGACCTGACGGACCTGCGTGCCCACCGCGCCGGAGAGGTCGAACGTCCCCTTCAGTTGGGCGGCCAGGGCTAACGCGGCGATCATGGTCCGCAGGCTCGAGCGAAGCGAGAGTTCGGACAACGCACCCGAATGGGGGACGAGTCGCTCTACTCGACCTCCACGACGTCGCCGCGATGAAGAGGAAAGTCTCCAGCGCCGCCGACGTTCCGATAGATGTCCTCGTACGTGAACCGGATGCGTGCGGGCTTGCGGTCGCTCCGGACGACGTACACGCTGCTGCGCGACGCGTAGTCCGTGAGTCCGCCGCCGAGGACGATGGCGTGCGCGAGGCGAGGGTCCTGAGCGAGCGGGTAGACCCCGGGCTTGGGGACCTCACCGAGCAGGATCACCGTCAGGGGCTGCGTCTCGTCGACGTTCACCGCGACGCTCGGCGCCTTGATGTAGTCCTTGAGGCGGGCTTCGAGCTCGGCCTTCAGCCCGCTCGGCCTCTTGCCGCGCGCCTCGACGTCCCCGATGAGAAGCATCGAGACGCGCCCGTCCGAGCGGACGCGCTCGCGCAGGCTCATCTCGTCGTGGTCGAGGACTTTGATGTTGAGGAGATCGCCCACACCGATGAAGTAGTCGTTCGCCGCCTGGGCCGTTTCGGGCTGGAGCTGCGCGAACCAAACGTATTCGCCGGTGCTGGCGCACCCGCCCGCGACCACCCCGAAAGCCAGGCAGGCACCCCGCCACCACGCCGACCGTTTCGCGCGCGAGTTCGAACGAACCACCACCGGCACCTCTTAGTCCGCGCTGCCTCCGGCGGCAACCTTCGTCAGGCCTTCAAGGTCGCGTGAGGAGCGGTGCGGCGGGGCCGGGACCCTCGAGCGTGCCGAGAAATGCGACGAGGTCTTGCTCGTCCTCGGCGCTCAGCGGCAACGGCGCGATCTCGGACTTGCCGGGATAGCCGACGGGATCGCCCCCACGCGTGAAGAACGAGACGACCTGGGCGAGCGTCGCGTACTGCCCCGTGTGCATGAACGAGGGGCGCCGGGCGACGCAGCGCAGGATGGGCGTACGAAACGCGCCGACCATGTCCGGGCCGACCGAAGCAGGGAGTCTTCCGTCGTCACCGTCACTGAACTTGCCGCGCACGTTGAGCGGATCGGTCAGCGTGGCGGCCAGCCCCGAGGCCGCCCCCTGGTCGTTCGAGTCGGTGAAGACCACGGCGACCGTCGCGGGCTCGAGGCCCACGTTGTGGAACTTCTGATCCGACATGTACGGCCCGCTGTGGCAGCTCGCGCACCGGCCGCGTCCCACGAAGATCTGCGCGCCCCGCTGCTCGGAGCCCGTGAGGGCGTCGCCCTCTCCGGCGACCCAGCGATCGAAACGGCTCGGACCGCAGGTGAGGAGTCGCTCGTACGCGCCGAGGGCCTTGCCCGCGTTCGCGACGATCTGCGTGACGGCGTCCTTGTCGTCCGGCGCGAGGCCGTCGAACTCCGCGCCGTCGCCGGGCAACCCGTGCATCGTTCCCTGGCAGACGGGCTGGATGTCGGCGGTCGACGGCTGGCACCCCGTCACGTCGGCCGACAGCGGCGGAAAGCGCGTCGCGTCGTCGAGCGGCGGCATCGGCCCGAAGATCGCCTCGTAGTCCGTGCGATAGAGCGCGAAGAGCTGCTCGGCCTCGTATAGGCGCGAGCTGTTCATCTCGACCGGCGACTCGAGTGGGCCGAAGGGCTGATTGAAGAGCGCGTCGTGCCGTCCGTCCCACATGAGGATCTTGGCCTGTCCGACGTCGAGCAGCGACGGCGCACGGCGCCGCCCCCAGCCGGCCGCGAGGGAGATCTGCTCGCCTAGCGTGCGATTGTCGAGAAAGCCGGCCGACGGCACGTGGCACCCGGCGCACGCCACCTTGCCGGTCTCGCCGCGGACACCGAGGGTGTTCGGGCTGCCGTCGTCGTCGCCGTCGTCGAGCTTTCCCGAGAAGCGCGTCTCGAAGAAGAGCTTCTGTCCGAGGGCCGCCGCCGCGGGGTCGTCGGCCCATCGGTTGCTTTCGTCGTCGGGCGGGGCGGGGAGAGCCGACGGAGAAAGCGCCTGAAGAGCGCTCCGTTCGGCGGCGGTGATCGAGGGTCCGGCGTCGGCGCCCGCGTCCTCGCCGCCCGCCGAAGCGGAGATGCGCGCGCTCGCGGCGCACCCCGCGAGAAGGCACGCCGCGGGGATCCCCGTCAGAGCGAGATGGGCGCTGCGCACGGCAACCTCGACTCGTCCCAGCCCGGCGCAGGCACCCCGCTCGAGAAGCCGAGGTTGTCGAAGTGCCTCCGCGTGTCGTACTGGAGGTGGGCCGCGTGAAACGCGAAGTTGGCGTCGATCGCGGAGTGGTAGAGGACGTCACCCCACGTGATCGTCACCGGCCCGCTCGGGACGTCGCCCGCCGGCAGGTTCGCGCAAGCGTAGGGCTGGTTGTCGAGGAAGAGGTACACGCGCTGGGACGAGATGTACGCGTCGAACTGAATCCGGTGGTCGACGCTCGCGTGCTCGCCGACCTCGTCTCCGGGGGCGATGTGGAGCGCGTTCCCCGACGAGTCGTTGATGTGATAGAGGTCGTAGACGGGACACTGATTGTTGACGTCCCAGTTTCGTTTGTTGCATATCTGAAGTTCGTAGTTCACCGGGTAATTCGCCGGGATACCGGCACCCGGCGCCCGCGTCTGGATGACCAGCGTGTGGCCGTTCGGCAGGTTGTACTGGACGGGAATGTCCTGATCGCTGACGAGGAACTGCGGATAGCGACGGCCGGTCGAATACGCGTCGGCCTCCATCGTCACGTGGAGGAACGAGTCCGCGCTCACCGTTCCCTTTTGCTTCGGCGTGAGGCGATACTTGCCATTGACGTCGCCGCTGACGTCCGCGAATGTGAGCCAGAGCTCGCCCATGATGGGTCCCACGGCGAAGAGGCCGCTGCCCGGCGTGGGCCCGCTCTCGACGTCGATGAACATCTGGTCCCACGTCTGAGATACCTGCCGCCACGTCTGGAAGCAGTTGCCTCCCGGAACGCCGCAGGGGATGTCCATGAACGTCTCGGGGGCGGCGTTCGGCGAGAAGTCCGCGAAGAAGTCCATGGTCGGGTGCGGCTTCGTCGTCACGTTGACGAAGGAGCGGGCGATGGCCTTCGGGAACGTCTTGGTGTCGTGCTGTCCGTTGATGAACACCTCTCCGGTGGGCGACGCGGCCCGCATGTCGTCGAGCGTGATGAACGGTTCGTGCGGGATGGGCATCGACCCGAGCATCCCGGTGACCGCGCCGATCGCCTGCGGCGACATGTGGCCCTGGTACGGACAGCCGGAGTCGAGCGCTTCGACGACGAGCGTCGTCGGCCCCGTCAAGCCGGCCCACATGAGCGACCACCACGGGAGCTGGTCTCCCTGCTTGTAGACGCGGTTGAAGCGCTCCTGTCCCGCCACGAGCTCATCGTGACTCCAGCCGCAGCTATTCGAGTAGAAGACGCGCATTAGCGGCAGCGTTCCCGGCTGCTGCATCTTGGAGACGAGGAAGGCCGGCGACTTGTTCGAGTGCGCAGCCGCCTCGGGGCCGTCCGGGAAGTAGTAGCGCGTCTGGTACTGCGAGCCGACGAGCTGGTCGTCGAAGTAGACTTGCGTCGTGGTCGCGTCCGCCGTCGTCGGCACGTAGAACACGATCCCGTCGTCCCGCGAGAAGTTCGACAGAAGCTGCGAGCGTTCGCTGTCGGAGGTGGTGTACTTCTTCGAGCGCGACGCCCCCCATCGCATGAAGAAGCACGTACCGTCGGCGAGGGGCGCGCCGTCGCCGAGCGCGTAGACCGGCGTCAAGCCCGGCCCCGGGTGCAGATAGACGTAGCCGAGGGTCGCCTCGGCCATCGTGCGCGTGTAGTTGCCGACCATCACGTTGTCGACTTCGGTCCGAATGGATCCGCTCGTGATCCCCGGGCCGTTGTCGATCATGGGGGGCGGCGTCTCTCGATTGCCGGCGCACCGATAGGTCGCGTTGCGGATCGTCACGGTTCCGTCGGACCCGACGTTCACGTCGCTGTCCTTGGGCAGCGGGTAGACGCGGTAGTCGAGCGCCCCTTGGACCGGTTCGAAGGTGATGGACGCGCTGTCGTCGTTGAGCGAAGCGACGACGTTGTCGAGGGGCGGAAGGGAGGGGAGCTTCGTGGTCACTCCTCCGTCGACCTGGCTCACGTACGCGGTGCCCGCATCGGGAAACGAGCCCGGCGGACCGGAAGGTCCGGTCGACCCCGAAGACGACAAAGATCCCGACGAAGGACCGGTCGGGGTCTTCGAGGTGGCGTGAGAAGAGCCGTTTGAGCAGCTGGCCGCCACAGCAAAGACGACCGCCCCGGCGGTCAGCGTGAAAAAAAGGCGCCATCCACCCATGG